>CAMPKP010000053.1 GCA_946887295.1 uncultured Gemmatimonadota bacterium
ACGCCGAGACAGGGATCGCTGAAGTGCGGGCCGCCGATGTTCCCGGCGCTGAAGTCCGGGGCGCCGATGTTCCCGGCGCTGAAGGTCAGGGGGCTCAAAATCTGGGCACCGAAGATCACCGCGTCGAAGATCAGAACGCCGAAGGTGAGAAGCTCGAAGATCGGGACGCCGAAGCTGAGCACGTTAAAGCTGAGCACGTCAAAGCTGAGCGCGCCGAAGATCAGCACGTCGAAGCTATGCGCGTCGAGCCTGACAGCGACCACCCGCGGACCGCTGAACACACGAGCGCGGAAGACGCGCCCGACAGCCGCCGCTCGCACGACGAGGCCACCGATGCCGAGTCGGTCGCTTCCCACGCCATCGGCTCGGCCGTTGCCACCGACCCGGCCGGACCCGATCAGACCTCCGACCGCGAGGATTCGGCTCGGCAGTCCGCGCCGCCGTCCGAGCCCCAGCCCGAGGTGACCCGATGACGGAGACCAAGCGATTGGGACGAGGACTCGAAGCGCTCCTCGGCCCGGTGTCGCGGGAGCAGGCCGAGGCATCGGGGGCGCTGCGCGACCTGCCCATGACGAGCCTTCGCCCCAATCCCTTTCAGCCCCGAACCAGGATCGACGAAGCCGAGCTCGCCGACCTCGCCAGATCAATGGAGGCGTCGGGCCTGCTGCAACCCGTCATCGTGCGTCCGCGCGACGGCGGCTTCGAGCTGATCGCCGGCGAGCGACGGTGGCGCGCCGCGGAGCGGCTGGGATGGCAGAAGATCCCGGCCGTCGTGAAGGAGGTGGACGACCGCACACTGCTCACCCTGGCGCTGATCGAAAACCTGCAGCGGGACGACCTGTCTCCCATCGACGAGGCCGCCGGCTACCGGCGTCTCGGTGAAGAGTTCAAGTTGGCGCACGCCGAGATCGCCCGCGTCGTGGGGCGCGACCGCTCCACCGTCGCCAACCTGCTGCGGCTGCTCCAGCTCCCCGCCGACGTGCAGGCGCTGGTGCACGAGAAGCGGCTCTCCGCCGGCCACGCCCGCGCGCTCCTCGGACTCGCCGAGCCCGAGCGCCAGTCCGCACTGGCCGCGGAAGCCATCGAGCAGGGGTGGTCGGTGCGGGAGATCGAGGCAGCGGTGGCGGGAAAGCGAGCCACCCAGCGGCCCGCCGCCAAGCGCGCCGGCGGGCAGCCCGCCGCTCGCAACCTCACCGCGGATGTGAAGCGGATCGAGGACGCACTCCGCAAGCGGCTCGGCACGGACGTGCGGGTCACCGCGCGCCGGCGGGGACGCGGCTTCGTCACCGTCAGCTACTACTCCAACGACGATCTCTCCCGCCTGCTGGAGCTGATACTCGGCGGACCATTCGAGGGATGAAGAGCGGGGCCCGGGGTGTGACCGTCGTCATCCAGCGGGACGGGACGACGCGGTCGCAGACGTTGAGGTTTTCCCGCTGGTCGCTGCGGCTGGCCGCGCTGGCCGCGACGGCGCTGCTCGCCGGGCTCGGCCTGCTGGCAATGCTCTACCTGCCCGTGGTGCGCGCCGCGGCGCGGGTCCCGGGGCTCGAGCGCCAGGTGTCCCGCCTCCGGGCGGAGAACGCGATGGTCCGCCAGCTCTCGATCGCGCTCGACAGCGCGGAGCTGCGCTACGAGCAGCTCCGCGGGATGATCGGCGCCGACATCGTTCGCGATCCCCTCGCCATCAGCTCGACGCTTCCGCTCGCGCCGGCCCTCCGGGCCCGGTTGGGCGGCGAGGCTCGTCCGCCTGGCCCGGGCCCGACGGTTCCACGTGAGTGGCCGCTCGCCGAGGCGGGGTATGTGACACGGGGGCAGGTGCAGACGGGGGTCGCCGCTCCGGAGGAGGCCCACCCCGGACTCGACATCGCTGTTCCGGTGGGGACCATGGTCCGTGCCTCCGGTGGCGCAACCGTAAACCAGATCGGAGACGATCCCGAGTACGGCCTGTATGTCCTTTTGGATCATCCCGAGGACTACCAGACAATGTATGGACACCTTTCACGCATCATCGTGACAGACGGCCAGACGGTGGAGGCCGGCGAGGTCATCGGCCTCAGCGGCAACAGCGGCCGCTCGACCGCCCCGCACCTGCATTTCGAGATCCGCCAGCGGGGCACCTCGCTGGATCCCAGGACCATGGTCAAACAGGGGGGATGATGGGGCTTTTCTCCAATCCGGCGCGCGATGAGCAGGGCAACGAGCTGAAGCGCCGTCGCACCGACCAGATCCCGTTCTCGATCATCGCGAGCGACATGACCGTCATCGGCGACCTCGAGACGGAGGGCGTCGTACGGATCGAGGGCCGAGTGAAGGGGACGGTCCGGGTGGGGTCTCAGATCCTGGTGACGCAGGGGGCGGTGATCGAGGGTGACCTGCACACCCAGGAGGCGGTCATAGCGGGTCAGGTGAGCGGCGCCATCCATGCGACCGACCGGGTAGAGCTCCAGGCGACAGCCGTGGTCACCGGCGACATCCTGACGGCGCGGATCGCCATCGTGGAGGGTGCGAAAGTCACGGGCGAGGTCAAGATGGATCCGACGCTGGCGGCAGCGGCTGCGACCAAGGTGGCTCGATAGTGTCACTATGGTGACGGGAAGTTCGTCATGGCTCCGCTGCCCCAAGGCAAGCTCAACGGTCCTGCTGCCGCTCCTGTTCGGCGTGTGCCTTCAAGCTGTCGTCATGATGTCGTTGGTGGCATGCGCACCGCCCGCGAAGCCCCCCGGGCTTCGCGTCGGACTGGTCACCCCCGGCTCCATTGCCGATGCCGCGTGGAACTCGGGAGCCTTCGAGGGCCTCCAGCGGATCCGTGACTCGCTCGGCATGGCCGTGAGCCACGTCGAGGCTCGGACCCCATCGGAGCAGGACGAGGCGCTCCGGGCCTACGCCGCCCAAGGCTACGACCTGGTCTTCGCCCACGGGTTCGAGTTCCAGGATCCCGCCGAGCGGGTGTCCGCGGAGTACCCGAAGACCGTCTTCATCGTCACCTCGGGGCGGCGGGTGAAGGGGAACGTGGCACCGCTCATCTTCCGGTTGGAGGAGGCGAGCTACCTCGCCGGCATGGTTGCGGGTGGGCTCACCCGGAGCAACATTCTGGGCTTCGTGGGCGGGATCGAGCTGCCGCCGATCGAGGCCGCCTACCAGGGGTGGGTGAACGGCGCCCGGGCAATGAACCCCAAGGTCCAGAGCCGGAAGATCTACCTCAACACCTTCGACGACCCTGCGGCCGGTCGGGAAGCGGCGCTGGCCCTGATCCGGGTGGGTGCCGACATGTTCCACCACAATGCCGACGCGGCGGGGATCGGCGTCTTCCAGGCGGCCAAGGAGAGCAAGGGGGTCTACGTGTTCGGGGCCAACGACGACCAGGCCCACCTGGCCCCAGATCGGGTCATCGGAAGCGCGGTCATCGACCTCCCCAGAGCATTCCTCATGGTCGCCTCGGAGGTAAAGGCCGGGACCTTCCGGCCCAGGATCGAGGCATTCGGGCTCAAGAGCGGTGTGGTCCGCTACGTCCCGAACCCCCGGCTGGAAACCATGGTCCACCAGACCCTCCGCTCCCGGGTGCAGGCCGCCGCCGATTCCATCGCCGCCGGGACCCTCCTCACCGCGCCCCGTCCGGCATCGATGCAGGCGTCCGGTGGTCGGCCCGCGCGCAACCCCGGATCCGGCTGAGCATGGCCGCCGTGCCCCTCGCCGACCTGGTCGCCTACGCCGACGAGTTCCTCCGCATCCGCGAGGTGCCCGACGAGCGGAACGCGGTCAACGGCCTTCAGGTCCAGAACGAGGGGTTGGTCGGCCGCATCGTGGCGGCCGTGGACGCCTCCCAGACGACCATCGACGGCGTCCTCCCGGGCTCTCTGCTCATGGTCCACCATGGGTTGCTCTGGGACGGAAACGTCCCCGTCACGGGGCGGCGCTACCGCCGGATCGCCACGCTGCTGGAGAACGACGTCGCGCTCTACGCCGCCCACATCCCGCTCGACCTGCACCCCGAGGTGGGGAACAACGTCGTGCTGGCCGAGCGGTTGGGGATCGAGGTCGAGGGCTGGTTCGGCGACTACAAGGGGAGCCCCCTCGGTGTCTGGGGGTTCGCCCCAGTGCGGCTGGCCGCCCGGGAGACGCTGGTCGCCGAGGTGAACCGCGCCCTCGGCACCTACGCTCCCGGCGCCCGGCTGATCGCGGGCGGGCCCGAGCGGATCGCCCGGGTCGGCATCATCACCGGCGGAGCCGGGAGCATGATTGCCGAGGCTCGCGACGCCGGGCTCGACACCTACATCACCGGCGAGGGGGCCCACCACACCTACTTCGACGCCGTCGAGTGGGGCCTCAACGTGATCTACGCCGGCCACTACGCCACCGAGACGCTCGGCGTACAGGCGCTGGCCTCCCACCTCGGCGAGCGGTTCGATCTGGAGTGGGAGTTCCACGACCACCCCACCGGACTGTGACGCCTGCGCTCGAGCTGGTCGCCATCCACAGGAGATTCGGCTCCGTGCAAGCGCTGCGCGGAGCCGATTTCACGTTGCTCCCCGGCGAGGTCCATGCGCTGCTGGGGGAGAATGGGGCCGGCAAGACCACGCTGATGCGGATCGCCGCGGGCCTCGTCAGGGCGGATGCGGGGCAGGTGCGAGTGCAGGGGGTCGCTCGACCCGTCCTCACTCCCGGCGCAGCCCGACGACTCGGAATCGGGATGGTGCATCAGCACTTCACCTCGGTGGCCGCATTCACGGTGGCGGAGAACGTGGCACTCGCCGCCGGGTGGCCGGTGGCGCCGGGCCCGCTTCACGAGCGGGTCCGCGCGCTGGGCGAGCGCGTCGGGCTGCCGCTCGATCCGGCGGCCCGGGTCGAGCGGCTGAGCGTAGGTCTCAGGCAGCGGCTGGAGATCGTCAAGGCGCTCGCGGCGGACGCGCAGATTCTCCTCCTCGACGAGCCGACCGCGGTGCTGGCGCCTCCGGAAGTGGACGAGCTGCTGCGCGTGATGCGCCGGTTCACCGCCACGGGAGGGAGCGCCGTGCTGATAACCCACAAGCTCGACGAAGCGCTGGCCGCCGCCGACCGGGTGACGGTCCTGCGGCGGGGCGAAGTGGTCCTGACCGACAGGGTGGCGGGGCGGGACGCCGCGAGCCTGGCCGCCGTGATGATCGGCGAGGCCGCACCGGACGACCGGCCCGAGCCGACGACCGGCCGGGAGCCACCGGGCGACGAGCGCCCGCCGCTGGTGCGGCTCCGGTCCGTCACCGCCTCCCGCGAAGGAGGAGCCGGCATCGCACTCCGGAGAGCGTCGCTCGAGATCCGGCCGGGCGAGATCGTCGGCATCGCAGCCGTCGAGGGGAACGGCCAGCGCGAGCTGCTCCGAATCGTGGCGGGCCGAGCGCGGCCGCTCGAGGGGACGTGCGAGGTCGTGTCGCCGGTGGCGTTCATTCCCGAGGACCGTACGACCGAGGGACTCATTCCCGCCATGACCCTCACCGAGAACGTGGTGCTCGGATCCTCGGCATCCGACCCGTGGATCCGGGGCCCGCGAGTCGACTGGCGGGAGGCGAGCGCCCGGACGAGCGCTCTCCTCGAGGAGTACGCCGTGAGCGCTCCCGGTCCGGGAGCGCTCGGCGGGTCACTGAGCGGGGGAAACCAGCAGCGGCTGGTGGTGGCCCGCGAGCTGGCCCGCCGGCCATGCGTGGTAGTCGCCGAGAATCCGACTCGCGGCCTCGACATCCGCGCCACCGCGGCCATTCACGGCCGGTTCCGCCGCGCGGCTCTGGACGGCGCCGCGGTGCTCTTCCACTCGAGCGATCTCGACGAGGTGCTGGAGCTGGCCACGCGCGTGGTGGTCGCGAGCCGTGGCGACCTGATCGTGCCACCCGCCGTCACGCGCGAAGCGATCGGCGCGCTGATGCTGGCCGGCTCCTAGGGGCCGTGCGCGCACGCGGCTGGATCGTCGGCGCCGTCGCGCTGCTCGCCGGCCTCGCGGTGCTCGCGGCGGGGCTGGAGCTGGCGGGCTACGACGCGGGCGCGGCGCTGGGCGCGCTCTGGGCGGGAGCCTTCGGCTCCTGGTACGCGCTCACGTCAGCCACGCTGGTCCGCGCGATCCCTCTCATCATCATCGGACTCGGGCTGGCGCTCTCCTTCCGCGCGGGTGCCTTCAACATCGGCGCCGAAGGACAGTTCTATGCCGGCGCCATCGCCGCCACGTGGCTCGGCCTGCACGTCGGAACGCTGCCCTCGCCGCTCGCCATCGCGGTGGTGCTCTCCGGGGCCTTCGTGGCGGGCGCGCTGTGGGTCGCCGTGCCCGTGCTGCTCCGCGCGCGGTACGGGGTGCTCGAGGTGATCAGCACGCTCCTGCTCAATTTCGTCGCCGAAGCGACGACGAGCCTGATGGTCCAGGGCCCCCTGCAGGAGCGTTCGGGGATCTATCCCCAGAGCGACGCCATCGCCGAGTCCGCCCGGCTGCCTCTGTCGTCCGGAACGCGGCTGCACGCCGGCATCGTGCTGGCGCTCGCGGGCGCGGTCGTGCTACACCATCTTTTCGCGCGCACCGTCTGGGGCTTCCGGCTTCGGGCGGTGGGCCTGGGGCCGCGGGCCGCGGAGATCAGCGGCCGGATCGACAGCCGCCGCGTGGCCGCCATCGCCCTCGCGCTCTCGGGCGCGATCGCGGGCCTGGCTGGAGGTGTGGAGGTCTCGGGCGTCTCCTACGCCCTGTTCCAGAATCTCTCGCCCGGCTACGGGTTCACCGCCATCGCGGTCGCGCTGCTCGGCCGCCTGCATCCGTTCGGCGTGGTACTCGCCGGAGTTCTCTTCGGCGCACTGGAGGCCGGGGCGGGAGCGATGCAGCGCGAGGCCGGCGTACCGGCGGTGGCGGTTTACGTGGTCGAGGCCGTGGTCATGCTGGTGGTTCTCCTGGCGGAATCGGCGCGACGCGGCGGCGCAGGCGCGCTCGGCGCGATCGGATCGGCAGCCGGAGCAGTGGGCGGGTCGCGAGCATGACGGATGCCGTCACGGTGGCGGGCGGCTTCCTGGCCGCGGCGGTGCGAGTCGCGACCCCGCTCCTCCTCGCGGCGACCGGAGACACCGTCACCCAGCGCTCCGGCGTGCTGAACCTCGGGCTCGAGGGGATGATGCTCGCGGGGGCGCTGGCCGCGACGCTCGGGGCGACCGCGGCAGGACCCTGGACCGGCATGGTGCTGGCGATCGTATCGGGGATGCTTCTGGCGGCGGTGTTCGCGCTGGTGACCATCGGCGCCCGGGCCGATCAGGTCATCGCCGGCACGGCGATCACGCTCGGAGCCGTGGGACTCACCGGCACCATCTACCGGCGAGCCTACGGCGCCGCCGGGGCGGGCCTCGATCTCCCGACGCTGGCGGCCATCCCGATCCCCGGCCTCTCGGCGGTGCCGGTGCTCGGCCCCGCGATCTTCTCGCAGCCCGCGCCGACCTATCTCGGCTTCCTCGCGGTCCCGATCGTGTGGTGGCTGCTGTTCCGCACCCGGCTCGGGCTGGCCCTCCGCGCGACGGGCGAGTCGGCGGACGTGGCGCGCGCGTCGGGCGTACCCACGCGGCTGGTTCGCGCCGGGGCGACGCTCGTCGGCGGAGGGTTCGCGGGTCTGGCGGGCGCGACGCTGGTGCTGGCGCAGGTGGGGACCTTCACCGAGCGGATGACGGCGGGACGCGGCTACGTGGCGATCGCGATCGTGGTGCTGGGGCGGTGGCATCCGGTGGGCGCGGCGGTCGCGGCACTCGCATTCGGCGCCGCGACGGCGCTGCAATTCCTCTTCCAGACACTGGGGCTCGACGTCCCCTATCAGCTCTTCCTGATGCTGCCCTACGTGCTGGCGCTGCTGGCCCTGGCAGGAGTGGTAGGAAGCGTTCGCGCCCCAGGGGACCTCGGCCGGCCCTGAGCGTGGTCCGGCAGGGTATACTGCGGCATGTCACATCGGTATACCGCTCTCGCCGCCATCGCGCTCGGCCTGCTGGCCAGCGGATCCGCCCTTCCCGGGAGCTCCAGCCAACGGGGCAATCGGGTCACGATTCTGTACGACGCATTCGGGAAGTCTCCCCGGATGAAGAAGGACTGGGGCTATTCCGCGCTGGTGGAGTACGGCGGTAAGCGCATCCTGTTCGACACCGGCAACAACCCGGAGACCTTCGCTCAGAACGTGAAGGCGGCAGGGGCCGACCTGACGAGCCTCGACTTCGTGGTCATCTCGCACCGGCACCTCGATCACACCGCGGGTCTCACCCATCTGCTGAGCGTCAACCCGAACGTGCGGATCTATGTCCCAAGGGAGCCCTTCGGCATGTTCGGCAGCTCGCTGCCGAGCAAGTTCTACCGTCGGAACGACTCGCTCCCGGAAGAGATGCGATACTTCGACGGCCATCCCGAGGACACGCTGACCTTCGGGCGCAGCTGGCCGAGCGGCCGGTTCGCAGCGGTGGATTCCGCACTCGAGGTGGCTCCCGGCGTGCACCTCGTCTCCCTGGTGTCCGAGACAGTCGGAACATTGGAGCTGCGCGAGCTCTCCATGGCCATCGAGACGCCGCAGGGGATGGTAGTGGTGGTCGGATGCTCGCACCCGGGCATCGAGCGAATCGTGGCGGCGGCGCAGGGAATAGACGAGGACGTCCACATGGTATTCGGCGGCTTCCACCTGCCCGCCGCGACCGACGAGGAGGTCGCCCGCATTGCCGGCGCGCTGCACGACAAGTACCGGGTCGCTCGCATCGCGCCGGGCCATTGCACGGGGGAGCCGGCGTTCCATCTCTTCCGGAACGTGTGGAAGGACCTGTATGCGTACGCCGGGGTGGGGAGCGTCATCGACCTGCCGTGAGACCGGCGGACTACTCGATCCCCGCGCTCCGCTGCAGCCAGCGGACGTACGCTGTGATCTTCCCGATGGCGGCGAGGCTCAGCCCCGGCACGGGCGGCATGTTCCCGAATCGCCAATGGTGGGCCGCGACCCCGAACTTGGCCGCGCGCTGAAAGGCGATATCGGCGTGGTGATTCGGCTCGTACACGGCGTGCACCAGCGGTGGACCGGAGTCGCTGCCGGCGGCGAGCGCGCCGTGGCAGCGGGCGCAGCTGTCGTCGAACAGCCGCGCTCCCTCGGCGAGCTCGGCCGGCACCGGGCCCGGATCGAAGTCGGGACGGACCGCCGGTCGACTCTCGCACGCGAGGAGCAGGGCGACGGCGATCAGGCCGGACGTGCCGGCCGTCCGGCTCACGAGAGCCGGCGCGCGAGTCGGTCTCGCGCCTCCAGGATCGTGGCGCGCACCTTCGCCTTGAGCGCGGGCACGTCGGCGGGGGTGAGCCCTGCGGTCTCCACCGGCTCCAGCACCTCCACCACGGCGGTCGAGCGGCCGAAGCGCCAGTCGTGCTTGGGTAGCGCGGTCGAGGTGCCGTGGAGCGCCAGCGGAAGGATCGGGACGCCGGCATCGATCGCCAGCCGGAACGCGCCGTCCTTGAACGGCAGGAGGTCGGACGTAGTCGACCGGGTCCCCTCGGGAAAGATCATCACCGACACGCGGTGCGAGAGGACCTCCCGGCAGCGGGCGATCGCCTCGACCGCGCTGGGGCCGAAGCCGCGCTTCACCGGCACGTCCCCGGCGAGGTGCATCAGCCAGCCCATGACCGGAATCCGGAACAACTCAGCCTTGGAGAGCCATTTCATCTCCCAGGGCAGATTGCTGATGAGCAGGATGTCGGCGAACGACTCGTGGTTGGACACCACCACGTAGGGGTGGCGCGGATCGGCCGGGATGGCGCCGGTGTAGCTGAACCGCCAGAGGGGGTTGAGGGCCGCCACGGTGCGCCCGATACCGCGGAAGAGATAGCCGACACGGTACCGGCCCGGGTCACCGAGCGTAGCGAGCCGGAGGAGCGCCATCATCGGCAGCCAGAGCAGTATGCAGACCACCAGGACGAGCCAGGTCCACACCGAGACGGCCGACTGCCAGAGACGAGACATGCTCCCGTGGGGTTGAGAGAGACGCCGGTGTGCTGGCGCACAGACCGCCGGCACCGGGCGGGGTAACCTTAGCCCGGGCGCGCGTCGCGGGACAAGGGGCGGCATCCTTCCACGGGACAACCATGACCAGCGGACCCCACAGCACGCCGGCGATCGAGCCCGACGACGATTCCATTCTCACGCCCGACGTTTCCACCAGCGCGCTGGTCCCCGAGCCCGAGCCCGAGGCGGAAGCCCCCAGCGTCACCAAGCTGGCCAATCTGCTGGGCGAGCACGCCGACGCGCGCCACGTGGCGCTGGTCGGCCTCTTCGTGCTCGCGGTGTTCTACACGCTGCATTTCGCGCAGGCGCTGGTCCTCCCGATCGTGCTGGCGATTCTGCTCGACTTTCTCCTGAGTCCGCTGGTGCGCGGGTTGCGCAAGGCGGGATTGCCCGAGCCGGTGGGCGCCGCCGTCGTGGTGCTCGGGCTCCTGGCGGTCTTCGTGATCGGGGCCTATCGGCTGGCGGGGCCGGCAGCCGAGTATATCGCGCTCGCGCCGAAAAGCATCGAGACGGCGCGAGTAAAGCTCCAGTCCATGCGAGGATCGGTCGAGCAGGTGACCGAGGCCGCCGAGCAGGTGGAGCGCGCCACGCAGGGTGAGCAGCCGGAGGACGCGCAGCAGGTGGAGATCAAGGGACCGAGCCTGACGCGGCAGCTCTTCGGAGGAACCGCGTCGTTCCTCAGCGCTGCGACGGTGGTCATCTTCCTGACCTATTTCCTCCTCGCCGTGGGGGATCTCTTTCTGCAGAAGCTGGTGGGCGTGCTGCCGCAGTTCAGAGACAAACGGGTCGCGGTCACGATCGCGAGGGAGACCGAGGCCCAGATCTCCCTGTATCTCTTCACGACAACGCTGATCAACATCGGTGTCGGCGTGGTGACGGGGGCCGCGATGTACCTGCTGGGGATGCCGAACGCGGTCCTCTGGGGGGTGGTCGCCGCGGTGCTCAACTTCGTTCCCTACGTCGGCGCGGTGGCCAACACCGTGCTGCTGGCTCTCGCGGCGTTCGTCACCTTCGATGACGCCGGCCATGCCCTCCTCGTGCCCGGCACTTTCCTGGCGCTCAACCTGATCGAGAGCAACCTGGTCACGCCGATGATCTATGGGAACCGGATGAGGCTCAACACCGTGGCGCTCTTCATAGGTCTGGTGTTCTGGTGGTACATCTGGGGAGTGCCGGGCGCGATTCTCGCGGTGCCCATCATGGCGACCATCAAGATCATGTGCGACCACATCGAATCGCTCTCGCCGATCGGCGAGTTTCTCGGGAAGTGAGCGAGTGCGGGAGCGGAGGGGGCAGGGGTGCCGGTCGAAGCCCGGGTGAGCCGGACGGTTCCTGCCGAAGTCTGCGACGCCATCGGCGAGCTGCCGCTGCCGGTGGACTGGAGCAGGGTGCGGCTCTACCGGGACGGGTGCGGGGGCCGCGCCGGAATGGCGCGGCGGGTGGTGCTCTGGCTCAGCCGGGGGCGCGCCATCGCGCTCGGCAACCACGTCTTCCTGCCCGCCCGTTGCGAAGGAGATCTCGCGATCGTGGCCCACGAGGTGACACACTGCGCCCAGTATCAATCGTGGGGGCCATGGCGCTACTACGCTCGCGGCGCGGGGGCCCGGATCCGCGAGCTGGTCCACCGGCATCTCGGCTTCGGCCGCAGCCCCTACGCCTATCACCACGATCCGGACCGGTCGTTCCATGCCTACGGGATGGAGGAGCAGGCGCAGATCGTGGAGGACGCACTGCGTGGAAGCGCCGCGGCCCGGGCGATCACCGAGCTCAGGCGCTGCCGTCGGCCTGGCTGACCGATTCCCCCGGCCCGTCCGGCGTCCGATCCTCCCAGAGCGCGAGGATGTTGCCGTCGGGGTCGGCGATCATCGCCATGATCCCCCATGGCTGCTGGGTCGGCTCGGTGACGAAGCGGACTCCGCGGGCGTGCAGGTCGCCGCAATAGTGGAGCAGGTCGGCGACGAAGAGGGTGATCCCGGTGTGCCGGCCCACCAGCTTCTTGGCGTCCGCATGGACCGCGGGATGGATGCCGATGTGAGTGGGACCGTCAAGGAACTCCGCGCCGAACGAGCCCTGCTGTGTCACCGGCAGACGGAGCGAGTCGCGATAGAACTCGATGGCCCGGGGCAGATCGCTCACGAAGATCGCGACGCTGTGCAGCGACGGAGGAGGAGGCGCGCTCACAGCACCGGCCGGCTGAAGGCGAGCTGGACCAGGAAGACGGTGATCGCGACCGCTCCGACCAGCACCAGCCCCAGCACGACGGCGAGGCCTGCGACGAAGAGGCGGCTGGCGCGGCGCGACCGCGTCGGCGCCTGCACGTGCCGGTCGAGCAGCGCGAGGTTCCGCAGGTTGGCCTTGAAACCGGCGTCGAACAGGTCGCCGAGGAAGGGGATCGCCCCGACCACCACGTCCACCAGAAGATTCCAGCCCATCCGTGTAAGGAGGGAGGCGGGAACGCCCATCCGAGCCGCCTGGAGGATGATGTAGAGCGAGAATCCGCCGCCCACCAGGTCGCCCACGCCGGGTACCAGGCCCGCCAGGGCCTCCAGACCGACGCGGAAGCCGGTGCCGGGGATCGGAATCGAGTTGTCGAGCAGGTACCCCAGGCGGCGAAGCCGATCGAGCCGGTCGCGCTCGACGGTGCCCAGCTCGACGACCGGGGCGGAAGGGGTGGGGCGGGCCATGACTCCAAGGTAAGGCCGTCGGCTTCCGCCGACATGCTCCCGCCCGACGTCCTGGCCGGCGAGTGGGGGAGCGGGATCTGCGCTCCGGAGCGAGTGGCGGTCAGTCACCCGCTCAGAGGAACCGCCGGGCCAGGTAGAGCAACAGGCTGACGACCACCGACACGATGAGCATCGACACGATCGGCACGTAGATCCGCACAGACTCGCGCTCGATCCGGATGTCTCCCGGCAGCCGGCCGAACCACGAGAGGCCGCCGGACCAGAGGAGCAGTCCGACCAGAATGAGAACGACGCCGAGCGCGACGAGCATCGGACCGGGCGAATAGGCATTCATTCGAGGAGTCCCTGCCGTGCGGCGTGAATGAAATCGGTGTAGGCAGGCTCCCCGCCGCTCTCGCGAATCACGGCCGCGACCTGCGCCCGGTGGTAGGCACCGTGCATCACGACGTGCGTCAGGATGTCGCCCACCGTACTGGTCCAGTACTCGCCGAGACTGTTCCGGTAGCCGATGCCCTCCTCGAAGTCGTCGGGGGAGAGCGTGTCGAGATATCGGGGCCAGCTTTCGGCGAGACGGGCGATCCCTCCGGCACACTGCTCGAGATCGAGCTCGGGCCACACCGCCATCGCCGGCGGCTCCTGACACAGCCTCGCCAGCCAGAGCTCGCCGGAGCCGACGATGTGTCCCATCCATCGCAGCGCCTTCGCAGGGCTCCGGCCCCTGCGAAGCGAGGCGAGCGTTTCGCCGTTGGCCCACGCGTCGTAGCGCAGGAGCCTGGCGTGGCGCTCCGGTTCAGGACGCATTCGGTGCCGATGGCCTCCGCCCGAGTGCCGCCTGGAAGTTCCGCCGCATGCCGTGAAGACCGGGCCGCTCCAACGGCGTGTCGCCGAACCGGCGGCTGAACTCCTCCTCCTCCATCCCCTCGAACAGGTCGGGAGCCGCACCCGCGAGCAGATCCAGAGAGCGAAACTCCTCGACCGAGGTCGCCTCGGCGAAGCGCTGATTCCAGGGACAGACCTCGTTGCAGATGTCGCAGCCGAACACCCAGCCGTCGAGCCGCTGCGCGAAGGGCTCCGGGATGGGGCCCTTCTGCTCGATCGTGAGATAGGAGATGCAGCGAGTAGCGTCAAGGACCCGCGGCTCGACCAGGGCACCGGTCGGGCAGGCGTCGAGGCAGCGGGTGCAGCTGCCGCAGTGGTCCGTCACGACGGCGCTGTCCAGCTCGAGCGCGAGGTCGGTGAAGATGGTGCCGATGAAGAAGAACGAGCCCGTGCCCGGGCTGATCAGCATGGAGTTCTTGCCGATCCAGCCGAGCCCGGCCCTGAGGGCCAGGGCGCGCTCGGGCACGGGGCCCGAATCGGTGTAGGTGTGGGCGATCGTGGCGCCTTCGGCCCGCAGGACCTCGGCGAGCCGCTCCAGCCGTGCGCGCGTAACCGTATGGTAGTCATGGCCCCGCGCGTATCGGGCGAGCTTCGGCGGAGGGCCGGGATCCTGGTCCCCATCATAGTAGTTGTCGAGTACTACTACTACAGACTTGGCGCCAGGTACGATGAGGCGCGGGTCCTTCCGCTTGCGGGCCTGGCGGTGCAGGTAGCGCATGACGCCGCCGTAGCCGCTCGCCAGCCATCGGTCGAGCCGCTCGCCGTCGGGGATGGGACTCGGGTCCGTGATGCCGCATCCGAGGAAGCCCAGCTCGGCGGCCCGGCGCTTCACCGCGGCGGCGAGGCTCATCGGGAGGCGGTGGCGGGCACCTCTTCCGGCGGGCATTCCACCTTGAGAGGCATCGGCGGGGAGCGCATCTCCTCGGTGATGATGCGCGCCCCGCGGCCGTAGGTGAAGTACGACCAGGCCCACTGGATGAGCACCAGCACTCGGTTGCGGAAGCCGATCAGGAAGAAGATGTGCACGAAGATCCAGGTCAGCCACGCGATGAAGCCGCTGAAGTGGAGCTTCCAGATGTCGGCCACCGCGCGTCCGCGCCCGACGACCGCGAGCTGCCCCTTGTCCCAGTAGCTGAAGGCGCGACGCGGCCGCTGCGCGAGGTCGCCGGCGATGGTTCGGGCGGTGTACTGCCCCATCTGGATGGCGACGGGACAGATGCCGGGGAGAGTGCCGCCGTCCGGCGCGGCGAAGGCCGCGGCGTCGCCGAGCACGAACACCTCGGGGTGACCCGGAATCGTGCAGTCGGGCTCCACGATCGCCCGGCCCATGCGGTCGAGCGGCGCGCCGAGCGACTTGAGGAGCGAGCTCGCCGTGTTGCCCGCCGCCCAGATGACCGTCTGGGTGGGAATGGTCCAGCCCGCCGCGCGCACCCATCCCGGCTGAATGTCGGTGACCAGCGTCTCGGTGCGGACCTCCACGCCGAGGCGGCGGAGGTCGAGCTTCGCCTTCTCGCTCAGCTCGGGCGGGTAGGAGGGAAGCAGCCGCGCTCCCCCCTCGAGCAGCATCACGGTCGCTTCGCCCGGGTCGATCCGGCGAAAGTCCCGCCGCAGCGCGTAGCGCCGGACCTCGGCGACGGCGCCCGCGGTCTCGACGCCCGTGGGTCCTCCGCCGACCACGACGAACGTGAGATAGGCGTGGCGCCGCACCGGGTCGGGCTCGCGCTCCGCCAGCTCGAACGCGAGCAGGACCCGCCGGCGGATCTCGAGCGCGTCCTCGAGGCTCTTGAGGCCGGGCGCCAGCGGCTCCCACTCGTCGTGACCGAAGTAGGAGTGGTGCGCGCCCGTGCCCACGATCAGATAGTCGTAGTCGAGGCAGCCGCCGTCGGCGAGCAGAACGCGTCGCCGATCCACCTCGATCTCCGTGGCTTCCGCCAGGAGCACCTCGGTGTTTCGCTGGCGGCGGAGCACCGACCGGATAGGCGACGCGATGTCGCTCGGGTTGAGCGCGGCGGTCGCCACCTGATAGAGCATGGGCTGAAACAGGTGGTGGTTGCGCCGGTCCACCACGGTCACGCAGACCGGTGCGCCGCTCAGTCCTCGGGCGGCGTAGAGCCCGGCGAAGCCGCCGCCGAGAATCACGACATGGGGCAATCGTGGATCGGTCACAGGCCCATCGTCTCCCTCCGCCACCGCGCGAAGCGCACGACGTCGCCGGCCGGAGGCACGGCGTCCTCGGCGGCGTAGGCGGTGTACATCCGCCACCGCAGGTACGTCGGGTCGGGAAGCGGCAGGTACGGTGGCCTCAGATACCAGCCGCGCCGCCGGAAGGCCCACGCCGTGCGCACGAGGTCCACCGCCAGTCTCGGACGGAGGGCGGCGCGAGCCGCGAGGTGGAGCGCCAGGGCGAGCCAGGTGCTGGGCATGTGGAATTATAGGGGCGCAGGGCCGGTATGTCCCACCTATATTGCCCCCCATGTCCGCCGCCATCGCTCCCGCGCCTCCCCGGGACTATCGGGCAGAGTTTCCGATCTTCCGGCGCTCCGTGTATCTCAAGAGCTGCTCCCTCGGGGCCCTGTCCACCCGGTCGCGCCCGGGTGAACGAGCTCATGGACCAGTGGGAGCATCGCGGCGCTGCGGCGTGGCAAGATGCCTGGCGACGTCCGCCGCCTCGCGGACGCCGGGATCATCGCGGACGCCCGTCCCGGGCACGTCCGCCTCTCCCCCTACTTCTACAATGTGGCCGACGATCACCGCGCCGCCATCGAGCGTCTGACCCGTGACTGAGAAAAACCCCTACGGCCGCCTCGACGACACCAGGCAGCCTACCGAAGACGAGCAGCTGCTGGAGAGCCCGCCGCCCCAGCCGGCGATGTATCTCTTCCAGAAGTCCGATTCCTGGCGCGTGCTCCGCATCATGGGCGAGTTCGTCTGGGGCTTCGATCACCTGGCCGACGTCAGCGAGGGAGTCACCGTCTTCGGCTCCGCCCGCACGCGGTCGGACGACCCGCAGTACGCGAAGGCCGTAGAGACCGCGCGGCTGCTGGCGCGGGCGGGCATTCCCGTCATCACGGGTGGTGGTCCGGGGATCATGGAGGCCGCGAACCGCGGAGCGAAGGAAGGCGGCGGCCTCTCGATCGGCTGCAACATCGAGCTGCCCTTCGAGCAGGGATCCAATCCCTATCTCACGCGAAGCCTCAATTTCAAGTTCTTCTTCGTCCGCAAGACGATGTTCGTGAAGTACGCCACCGCGTTCATCGTCTTTCCGGGCGGCTTCGGCACGCTCGACGAGCTGTTCGAGGCCCTGACCCTGATTCAGACCGGGAGGGTCAAGGATTTCCCGGTGATCCTGTTCGGCAGCGAGTACTGGTCCGGCCTCGTCGACTGGCTCCGGGACACCGTGGCCGCCGAGCGCAAGATCGATCGGTCCGATCTCCATCTCTTCAGCGTCACCGACGATCCCCAGGAAGCGGCGGACATCGTGATCAAGGCCCGCGCCGAGAAGCCCGGCGAGCCGACCCTTCGATTCAGAGGATGACCGCATGACCCGTCCTTCCGCACCCTTCCTGCGCGGCCAGCGCATCGACCCGCGCGCGATCACCGGGAAGGAGACCGTCGCCGACCTGGTGGAGAACGCCTTCCTCGCCTACAACGCGGGAAGGCTCCGCGAGGGCTGCCAGCTCTTCACCCAGCGGATGCTCGACCCGGACGTGACGGTCGGCATGACGCTCACCGGCGCGATGACGCCGGCCGGCCTTGGCATGAGCTGTCTCATCCCGCTGATGGAGGCGGGGTTCGTGGACTGGATCATCTCGACCGGCGCCAATCTGTATCACGACGCCCACTTCGCCCTGGGGCTCGCGATGCATCGCGGCACGCCCACCGCCGACGACGTCGAGCTGCGCGACAAGGGCGTAGTGCGGATCTACGACATCTTCTTCGACTACAGCGTGCTGCTGTCCACCGACCGGTTCGTGCGGGAGGTGTCCGCGCGGGAGGAGTTCCAGCGCCCGATGAGCAGCGCGGAGTACCACTATCTGCTCGGCGGCTACGTCCGCGAGAGGGAGAAGGCGCTGGGCCTGACCCGACGGTCGGTGCTGGCGGCGGCCCACGAGCTCGAGGTGCCGCTCTACACCAGCTCGCCGGGCGACAGCTCCATCGGTATGAACGTCGCCGAGCAGGCGCTGGCGGGAAGCAAGCTTCGCTTCGACGTGAGCGCCGACGTGAACGAGACCGCGGCCATCGTCCTCGAGGCGAAGCGGACCGGCGGCAAGAGCGGCGTGCTGATCGTCGGCGGGGGCAGCCCCAAGAACTTCATGCTCCAGACCGAGCCCCAGATCCAGGAAGTGCTCGGCATCGACGAGCGGGGGCACGACTTCTTCCTTCAGATGACGGACGCCCGGCCCGATACCGGAGGGCTGTCGGGCGCCACCCCTGCCGAGGCGGTGAGCTGGGGCAAGATCGATCCGGAGCAGCTCCCCGGCACGGTCGTGGTGTACGGGGACAACTCCATCGCGCTTCCGGTGCTCACGGCGTACGCAAAGGCCCGGCACCCCGACCGCCCGCTCAAGCGGCTGTATGGCCGGCGCGAGGCGATGATGGGAAGGCTCCTGGAGGAGTACCGCGCCGCGCTCGAGTTCCGCGACCGGCGGGCCGAGGAGTCGCTGTCGCACATGCATCCCGGCGCGGGGGGAGCGGAGACGGCGGCGCGTCGGTGAGGCCGGGGTACCGCTGGTATGCCCTGGGGCTGCTCGCCGTCATCAATTTCCTCAACTACATCGACCGGAACGTCATCTACGCCCTGTTCGAGCCGATCAAGCGCGACCTCGCGCTGACCGACGCGCAGCTGGGCTGGCTCGGTTCCGCCTACATCCTGGTCTTTTCCGTCGCCGCGCTTCCGTTCGGAGTGATCAGCGACCTGCGCTCCCGCCGGGCGGTGATCGCCTGGGGCGTGACCGTGTGGAGCGCGTTCACCTTCCTGAGCGGGCTGGTGCGGAGCTACTGGCAGCTCTTCACCTGCCGCGCGGCGGTCGGGGTGGGCGAGGCGGCGTACGGTCCCGCCGCCGCGTCGCTCGTGGCCGACTACTTCTCCGGTCCGCGCCGGGCCATGGCCATGGGGATCCTGGCCTCGGGCGTCTCGCTGGGCGGCGTCTCCGGGCTGCTGCTCGGCGGCTACCTGGAGCAGCTGTACGGGTGGCGGGTCGCGTTCATGACCGTGGGCGTGCCGGGATTCGTCTGCGCCGTGCTGGTCACGCGGCTGATCGACCCGACCCGTCCCCCCGCCCGGCTCACCTTCCGCTCGTTCATGCGGGACTTCCACATCGGGGCGACGGCGCTGCTGCGGCAGCTCTGGCCGCTCATCGCCAGCGCCGCCCTGGGGGCGGTGGCGGCGTACTGGCTCGACCGGTACTACGGGGCCGACTCGAAGCTCGACGTGGCGGCGTTCAGCGCGGCCGTCGGGCTGGGCGTCACGCTCACCATCTTCCGCTGGGTCCGGCGCACGCCGGCCGATCCGGCCCAGGAGGTGCCTTTCGCGGCCGGCATCAGCAGCACGTTCGACGACATCGTGCACGCCGGAAAGACCGTGCTGCACACGCCGACGCTGGTCTACGTCTTTCTGGCCGGGGCGATGATCTCCTTCGGCACCAACGGCATCGTGGGATGGGGCCCGACCTTCGTGGCGCGCGAGCTTCAGCTCAGCCCGGGCGAGGGCGCGGCACTGCTGGGGAAGTGGGGGCTGATCGCCGGCGTGTCGGGCACGCTCTTCGGGGGGCTGCTGGCGGACTGGCTCCAGCGTCGCTGGGAGACCGGGCGGGTGATCACCATCGGCATGGGCCTCCTCCTTGGCGGGCCGCTCACCGTCTGGCTGCTCACCATCCGCGATCCCGATCTGTTCAAGGTGGTCTTCACCCTCGCCTTCTTCTGCCTGTCCTGGTACAACGGCCCCATCACCGCCGTGATCTTCGACGTGGTGCCGCCCCGCATCAGCGCGACCGTAGCCGGGGCCTACCTGCTCTTCATCCACCTGGCCGGCGACGCCATCGCCCTGCCGCTGGTGGGAATGCTGTCCGATCAGTTCGGGCTCGACCGGGCCATCCTCCTGCTACCGCTGGTGGTG
>CAMPKP010000054.1 GCA_946887295.1 uncultured Gemmatimonadota bacterium
CCACGGGGCTGAAGGTGATCGGGATCGCCCGGCCTCCGGCGGTCGGAAGCGCGTAGAGGTCTCCGCCCGCGGGGCCCGCGCCCCCCACGAAGACCACCATCGGATCGCTTCCCACGGCGATCCGTCCTCGCAGGGGGAGGAACGTGCGCTCGCACGCGGCCAGCAGCAGCAGGCCGCCCGCGAGCCGCACCAGCTCACTTCGCACGATCGAAGGCTTGCCGGAGATCCCGGTCGAGGTCTCGCCCCGCCACCGCCGACATCGAGCGCACGAAATCGGCTCTGGTCGCGGAGCCATGCATGTGATCGGCAGTGAACCTGGCGAGGCCGGCGAAGAATGCCGAGTCGCCGGTGATGGCGCGGAGCCGATGCAGGGCCAGTGCGCCGCGGACGTCCTCGGGAAGCGGCTTGGCGCGCCCGGCGGCCGGCGGCCGGCCGGTGGGCTCGCGCCACAGCGAGGCGACGTACCTAGCGAGCCCGTCGGTGATCCAGCGGTCCTCGGGCTGGGCCGCGGAGATCCCGAGGCCGAACCACTGGCGGGCGGTCTCCAGCGCGAGAGTCGAGTCCGCCGGTCCGCCGCCGGCGAGCGACCCTTCGGGAAGGAAGACGATCCCCGGTGACGCGAGCGCGGCACCGACCGGCGCCTCGACGTACGCCAACCTGGGGTACGGGTAGCGTCCCACCCGTGCGGCGTAGAACTCCACGATCCGCGGCGCGCGCCCGACCGCGCCGGAATCGACACCCTGCCGGTAGCTCCAGACCTCGATGGCAGGGCACCCGACGCAACGGCCCGCAGGCAGAGAGCGCACCCGGTAGGGCCCCGTGCCCGCGGCCAGCGAGCCGATCGGTCCCGGCGTATCCATGCGATAGTGCCACACCGCATGTCCGTACGGCAGCGTGTCCACCTTTTCGAGCGTGCCGTTGGCGATGGCCCGCTCCTCCACCGGCGTCTGCACCCGGAACGTCGCCGAAGTGCGGTCGAGCTCGGGGTGCTCGGGCACCGGGAGCCAATACCGCGCACTGTCCCCTCTCCCGGCGGCGAAGAAGATCCGGTCCCCCTGACCGTTGCTGCCGACCTTCGCGCCTCCGGTGGCGAGGCCGTGGTAGCGGATGCGGGTGGTGATCGAGTCGCCCGCGTGCTTCGCGTGCGGCACGAGGACGTCCACGCCCGAGCGCCCGTACTCCGTCCGCGAGATCCGGGTGTTGGGCCGGCCGTCGATCAGCACCCGCACCACGCGCATCGACGAGTCGAGACGCACGACGATCGGATCCGCCGTGGCGAGCCGCCACGTGGTCTCGACTTCGCCGAGAAGATGGGTGCCGGTGTCCGCGGGGACGAGGGTGATGTCGTACCGAAGCGCGTCGTTCTGCGGCGCCGCGACCTGAAGGGCGAGGAGGAGAGAGAGCATGGTATGATATCGGCTACTTCCCCAGCCTGGCGCGGTAGAACTCCAGGATCCGGGTCCATGCCCGCTCCGGCTGCGGGCTGTCGTACCCCTGGCGGCCGGGCTTCAGGAACCCATGCCCCGTTCCCGGAAAGACCTCCTGCGTGAACGTCTTGCCGTACTTCGACATCGCGGCGTTCACGTCGGGCAGCGACGCGTTGATGCGGGCGTCGTTCTCGCCGTAGATGCCGAGCACCGGCGCCTTGATCCTTCGAAGGCTCGCGGTGTCCGGCGGGGGGCCGTAGCACACCACGGTGGCCTTGAGGTTCGGGTTGTCGGTGGCGTAGCGGAAGCTCTGGCCCCCGCCCCAGCAGAATCCGATGGTGCCGATGTCGCCCTTCCGCACCGCCGGGAGCGAGTTGAGGTACCCGTACGTCGCGTCGAGATCGGCGGTGATCCGCTCGGGCTCGAGCTCGCCGATCAGCTTCCGGCCCTCGTCCTCGTCCTTCGGTGACCTGCCGTGCTTCGACGACAGGAGATCCGGCACGATGGCGACGAGTCCCTCCTTCGCCAGCCGGTCCACGACCGTGGGCTCCCAGTCAGTGAGCCCGAAGATCTCATGGATCACGATCACCCCGGGAGCCTTGTCCTTCCGCTCGGGATACGCCACATAGGCGCGGATCGAGTCCGCACCCGACTTGATGTACACCCACTCGCCGTGGGTCGTGACCGCCACGGAGCCGGCGCGGCGAGCCGCGTTCGCGCCCGCGGCGCCAACCAGCACGGCGGCTGCGGCGACGGCGAGGTAGGGGAGCGTTCTCATCTCTGGATGTCCACGAAGTCGAGCCGGTTGTCGAGCAGCAGGGGCACGGCGATGCGGCCGCGCTCCCGATCGATCGCGATGTCCGCCGGAGCGGGGAGCCCGCCCACCAACTTGGTGATCTTGTCGCCGTCCAGGACGAAGAGGCTGGAGTCCGTCCAGGTGGAGATGACGAAGCGGCCCGCATCGAGCTCCTCGACGCCGTCCATCATCCCCGGGCCCTGGGCCACCACCTTCGCCGTCGAGTCGCCCGGGGACCAGCGGTAGATCGGCGTTCCTGCGAACGAGACGATGACGAAGCTCGAGCCCGCCGAGTCCCAGGTGATGCCGTTCGGCCCGGACTTCTCCCCGAACTCGAGCGCGATCGTCGCCTTGCGCCCCTCGATCCGGAACACCCGGTCGGGCCCGGCGTGGCCCATCCCGCCCTTGCCGTCATCCGTGAAGCCGCTGTCCGTCATGTAGATCGCGCCGTCCGGCCCGACCGCGGCGTCGTTGAGGAACTTCGCCTTTCCGGCGAGGCTCACCGACGCGATCGGTTTGCCGCTCCGCTTGTCGAAGGCGCGGGCGGCGTCGATGTCCGCCACCCACAGGGTATCGCCACTGATCGCGATCCCCTTCGGCGCGTCGAGCTTCACCCCCGCCCTGCCGGCCGCGATGAACTTGAGCGAGTCCACCTTCCCGTCGCGCGTCAGCCGGCTGATGTAGCCGTTGTTGTCCTTGCCCAGCGGGCTGCCGTTGATGTTGGACACGAAATAGACCCCGAGCTCCGGATCGAACCGCGCCGCCTCGGGCGCCTGCAGACCATCCACCGAGAGCGCGATGCTGGCCTTCGGCGCACCCTCCCCCGCGGAGGCCGTGTCGGCCGCCGCGGCCGCGGCCCGGTCCCTGGCTCCGCCGTCGCCGCCGCAGGCCGCCAGCACCCCGGCCGCCGCGAGCATCACCCATGCGCGTCCCGTCTCCCGCTTTCTCATGCCGACGCCTCCACTGTTGATGGTCTACTCTTCCGCTGCGCCGCCGGTCCGGGCGACCTGATCCGCGCGGACCCGCCCCGGGTCGAACCGCCGCGCGCCGGCGAGCATCTTGTCGATCGTCTCGTCGAACTCGGCCTTGGCGCCTCGCTTGAAGCGAAGCGGGTTGATGCGTGCCACGACGAACGCCCGAAGGTAGGGGCTCTCGAACCCCTTCGCCCTGAGCTCCGCGATCGCCGCGCCCACCGCCTCGTCCAGCTCCAGCACGCGGGCGGCGCGCTCCCGGCGGATCTCGAGCGCCCTGGGCAGCGCCGAGCCGAGGAACTTGTCGATCCGCTTGAGCACGGGATGGTACGCGCTCCCGGCGAAGCGTCCGTTCTCCTGATAGCAGAGGCCGAGGGTGAGCAGGGCCGGCTCCTCGAACTCGGACTCGAACTCCCGCTCGGGGCGGTCGTCCAGCTCCGCGAGATTCTGCGCCAGGCGGATCACCTCGAGGGACCGCTCCCGGAGATTGTGCGCCTTCTCCGTGTTGAGCAGCAGGATCCGGTGGGCGACCTCCATCTCGGGCACCACGATGGCCACCACCGAGCGCGCGCCCAGGGCCCGAAGCGCCGCGAGCCGATGGTTCCCGTTGGGGGTCCAGTAACGGCCCTCGTCGGTCCGCACCGCCACGATGGGATCCAGGTAGCGCCCCAGCTTGTCGATCGCCGAGCTGAGCCGGGCGACGTGGGCCTCGGAGAGATCGCGCTGGTAAGGCGTGGGCTCGACCCGGTCGATGGGCAGGCCGGCGAGGATCTGCCAGCTGCCGCCCAGAGGGTCGCGGTAGGGCGCCAGAACCGCCCCGCCCTCCGCCTCGATCGCCTCGGCCAGCCGGGTCACGGCCCCGGGCGGGGTGCCGCTCCCCAGGGCCTCGGCGGCGATGCCACGCGACCGGGGAGCCGCCTCCGGCTTCTTCCGGGAGCGGCGCGGTTTCTTCGCGGTCTTCGCTTCGGCCATCCCGCACCTCGCCTGAGGGGCCCTCGACCTCCAGGCAGGTACGTAAACCTGATTCGGGTAGCGGGGGAACCCAGGCTCGGCCGGCGCCCCGCGGCCCGGGAGACCGGCAGCATGGACGAACGGCACCGTCCGGGACATCTTCGGCTCTCGCGGGGACGCGACCGGCCCTTGATGCGCTCCCCCGGCCCGCCCTAGTTACAGGCCCGGGCGGCACGGCCACGTGGTGCTCCAACTATCAAGACGACTGGCGGATGATGTTCGATCTCGAATTGCTCGGCCGCCCGGAGGGCGAGGGCGAGCGCCTCTTCATCTGGGGGCGCATCAGGCTGGGAGACTTCCAGGACGAGTTCCAGGTCCCGCTCTACGATTGGGCGCCGGGCGACTACGCCGCACAGTGGATCGAGGCGGCGGAGCGCCTGGTCGGCGGTGATCCGGCCGTCGTGTTCCTTACGCACATGGTGCACCCGACCGCGCCCTATCACATGGGCTGGCCGGCGTGGCGCGAGGGAGACCGGGTCCTGGTGCAGGAGCGCCTCTTCGTCGCCGAGCAGCTCGGCGGCGCGTTCGACCTGGAGCATCCCGAGGTGCACCTCGGGCCCCGGCGCGAGATCTCGGACGAGGGCCTCCGGATCTCACAGTGGACCGTGAGCCTCGCCGACGTGGCCGCGTTCGTGGAGCGGCGGCGCGGGTCGGGCATGCCGGCCCCGGAAGGCCCCCGCCAGTGATCCAGCGACTCCTCGGCGGCGCCTGACATGCTCACCCTGAAGCTGGACCTCCTGCAGACCCTGAGCCTGGCCGCCGTGCTTTTCCTGATCGGGCTCGAGTTGCGGAAGCGGATCGGGTGGCTCGACCGCCTGAACATCCCTGCCGCGGTGGTGGGCGGCCTGCTCTTCGCGCTCCTGGTCCTCGCGGGGCGAGACCGGTTCCTGAGCGTGCAGCTCGACACCGCCGCCCAGCCGGTGCTGAGCGTCGCCTTCTTCAGCACCATCGGGATGGGCGCCAGCCTCGGGCTGCTGCGGGCCGGCGGAATTCAGGTGGTCGTCTTCCTCCTGTTCGCCACCCTCTTCTGCTTCGTGCAGAACTTTCTCGGGATCGCCATCGCCCGGGGGTTCGGGCAGCATCCGCTGCTCGGCGTGATGGCGGGGTCGGTGACGCTGGTCGGCGGCCCGGCGACCGGCCTGGCGTTCGCGCCGCTGCTCGAGAAGGCCGGGCTGGTCGGCGCCGGCACGCTGGCCCTCACCTCGGCCACCTTCGGCATCGTCTGCGGGGGACTCGCGGGCACGCCGATCGGCACCTGGCTGATCCGCAAGCATCACCTGCAACCCTCGGGCAATGCGGCAGCACGCAAAGTCGACACCGAGACGAAGGCGACCCTGCTCGTGGTGGATCCGGACCGGGAGGACGCCCCCCTCATCATGAACATGATCGTGCTGGCGGTGGCGATGGGCATCGGGAGCATCCTGAGCAACTGGTTCACCAGCCTGGGACTGACCCTGCCGGCCTACATCGGGGCCATGATGATCGCCTCGGTGCTCCGCAACATCGACGACGCCACCGGCTGGCTCAAGATCGATCCCGCGGCGATGGACTTCGTGGGCGGGTTCGCCCTCAACATCTTCCTCGTCGTCGCGCTGATGGACCTCAAGCTGTGGCAGCTGGCCGGACAGGCCCTGCCCCTCTTCGTGATCCTCGCGGCGCAGGTCCTGGTCATCGCGCTCTTCGCCGTCACCGCGTCGTTCCGCCTCATGGGGCGCGACTACGACTCGGCCGTCATGGCCAGCGGGTTCATCGGCTTCGCGCTGGGCACCACGGCGAACGCGGTCGCCAACATGCGCGCGCTGGTCACCAAGTACGGGCCGGCGCCGAGGGCGTTCCTGGTCGTGCCCCTGGTCGGCGCGTTCTTCATCGATTTCGCCAACGCCATCATCATCACGTTCTTCGTGAACTGGCTGCGCTGAGCCCTTCCCGCCCGGGTCGCATGAGCCTTGCAGGGACTCCGGCACCGTTCGGATCCGGACCCCAGACAATCCGGCGCCAGGCGCCGGCACGGAGCGTCGCATGCATGTGCAATGGACCATGGGTCTGCTCGTCTGCCTCACTCCAGGTGTCGCACCGGGGCGCATTTACGCGCAGGCGGCGACAGGCCCGCTGAGCCTGGCCGGCGCGCCCTCACGGCCCGCGCCGCCCCCGAGACCTCACCGGCGCCTCCGGGCGAAGTACGACCCAGTCGGGGATTCCACCCGGTGGTCCGTGGTCACCCACAAAGGGAAGTACTTTCTCACGATCCAGCGGCCGCGGCTGAGCTGGTCGGTCGCGTACGCCGGGCGCGAGCGGGGTGAGCAGTCGCCGGCAGAGGTGGTGCTGGAGTTCCGGACCCAGGAGCCGCAGGTGGCGCTGGACAGCCGGCTGCGGATCGCTTCGGCCGCAGGAGACAGCCTGGAGGTGGGCAGCTCGGGAGCCTTCAGCGATCCGGGCGTTCTCACCTGGAGCCACTTCATGCGGTTCGCGGTGCCCTGTGCGGACCTCGCGCGGCTGCTCGAGAGTGACGGGGTGACCCTGTCCGTCGGCGGGATAGGGGAGCGGCTCAAGCCCGACCACATCCTCGCGCTGCGCTCGCTCCTCGAGCTCGCGGGCGCCTGGCACCCGCGATGACTCTGCACCCGCTCGAAAGCGGGCGGCTCTGGTGCGCCCGGGGGTCGTGCCCATAGGCTTCTGGTGAGACTGACCGGAGCCGAAGATGACGACGATTTGCCCCCACGTGCCACCGGACCCCCACGCGCCGCGCGCGGAGGGATGTGAGGAATGCCTCGCGACCGGGGCGCGATGGGTCCACCTGCGCCTCTGTCTGACCTGCGGCCATGTCGGCTGCTGTGACAGCTCGCCGGGTCGCCACGCCACGAAGCACTTCCACGCCACCGCGCATCCAGCCATCCAGTCATTCGAGCCGGGGGAGGACTGGGGCTGGTGCTACATCGACCAGGCCATGCTGGGCCCGTTCGTGCCGGCGCGCTGAATTCCGCAGCAGCCTCCGAACCACCTGCGCACCCGACCTGCCGCCCACGTGCGAATCGCCCTGGCGACATGCCGCTCGAAGCCCGCGCTCACGCCAGGAGATGCCCTGCTGGCCGCGGAGCTCGAGCGCGCGGGCGCCACCGTGCACGTGGCACCGTGGGACGCACTGCGCCCGGGAGTCGAAGACAGGGACGTGGTGTGCCTTCGCTCCACCTGGGACTATCACCGGCGGTGGAGCGAGTTCCAGGCCTGGATCGGAGGCTTCGCCGGCCGGGAGAACAGCCTGTGGAACCCCGCCGAGACCGTGCTGTGGAACGCCGACAAGCTCTACCTGCGGGATCTGGGCGAGGCGGGTATAAACCTGCCTAGGACTCTCTGGTTCGGCCCGGGGGAGCGGCCCGACCCCGACGCGGTACTCCGGGAGTGGCGACTGCCGCGCGCGGTGCTGAAGCCCCGCGTTTCCGCGACCGCATTCGGCACCTACCTGGTGTCCGCCGGGCGCCAGTTGAGCGAGGACGAGTGGGTGCCGCTGGAGAGCTCGGGCGGCCTGATGCAGGCGTTCGTGCCGGAGGTCGAGTCGCGGGGAGAGATCTCGCTCGTGTACCTGGACGGGACGTTCAGTCACGCCGTGCGCAAGCGGCCGGCGAGCGGTGATTTTCGGGTGCAGCGGGACTTCGGGGGGAGCCTGGAGGCGATGACGCCGTCAGAACCGGTGCTCGCCTTCGGAGACGGCGTGCTGGCCGCGGTCACTCGCCCCTGGCTGTACGCCCGGGTGGATCTGGTCGAGGCCGGGGGAGGTCCCGTGCTGATGGAGCTGGAGCTGATCGAGCCGGATCTGTTTCTGACGCCGGCCGGCGCGGCGCGGCTGGCGGCCGCCCTGCTCGCTCGTGCGGGCAGGGCGGCAGCGTGACCGGTTACGCCGTCACGGGTGTGCGGCGCATCAGCAGGTTCGCGAGCCCACCGAAGATGCCGAGACCGATCGCCACCCAGGAGACCGCCGGCGTCCACAGGGACGTGAGGCCGAGGAGCGCGTCCAGCGAGTAGGCTCCGTAGCCGGTAAGGGCGAGGGCGAGCGCGCCGGTGGCATACAGCAGCGGCACCTCGATGCCGTTGGACGCAGCGAAGACGCCGTGGCCCCGGTGCACGGTGAGCGCGGCCACGATCATCACCGAGATGACGAGCGCCGGCCCCACGGGACCCAGGAACCCCAGCACCAGCAGCAGTCCGCCAACGAATTCGGAGAGCGCCGCGGCGAGCGCGAACGGTCGTCCCGGCCGGAACCCAAGGGACTCGATGAACCCGGCCGTGCCGGCAAGGCCGTGCCCGCCGAACCAGCCGAACAGCTTCTGGGCGCCGTGGCCGGCCATGAGCAGTCCGAGGACCACCCGGGCGATCAGCAGGCCGCCGCTCACCAGCGCCAGATCGACAAAAGGAAGAGAAGACATGGTGTTACTCCAGGTTGAGTGTCGTGACTCTAGCTGTTATAACACTTAATCGGCCCAAAAGTTCACCGCCCCTCAGGGCCAAAGCCGATCCTGAGGATCCGCCCCTCGGTTCCCACCAGCCAGCCGGCCCTCCTGCTCGCGAACCCCACCGCCCAGTAGTCCCTCACCCCCTCCAGTGGAGTCCAGCTCCGTCCCTCGTCCGCCGACCACGCGGCGCCACCCGGTCCGGTCGCGACCACGGTCGGGTCTCCGGCTCGGGGCACGTAGGCGAGGCCGTAGATCGCGCCGGGGAACGGGGTACGTGCGGCGAGCCGCCAGGTCCGCCCCCCGTCGCTCGAGCGAGCGACATTGTCGGCGAAGGAATCCGGCGCGGCGATGTCGCCGCCGCCGAGCATCCCGTGCAGGGTGTCGCGGAAGGCCACGCTCGCACCACCCGAGGTCGGGCGGCCCTGAAGAATCGGCGTCAGGTAGGCGCGCCAGCTGTCGCCGCGGTCGCTGGTCGCCAGCACCCTGGCCTCCGGCGCGGCGCCGGTCGCGATCCAGCCGTGGCGATCGCCGTGCGTGGCCGTGCAGGTGCCGCTGGCGGCGAACGCGCCCTCGCCGGTCTGGGCCGGCGGAAGCCGGTTGCCGACGTCGCTCCAGGTGCGGCCGTCGGAGGTCCGGATCGCGGGGAAGCGGCCGCGCACGGCATCACTCATGGTGAACCCGGTGCGGTCGTCCCAGAAGGCGAAGCAGTCGTAGAAGGCGCTGGTGTCGCGGCCGGTGAACTGCACGGACCAGGAGCGTCCCCCGTCGTCGGTCCTGAAGATGCGGGACCGGTCTCCCGGCCCGGCGGCCAGCAGGTAGGCGGTGCGCTCGCTCACCCCTTCGACGTCGCGGAACTCCAGACTGTCCGCCCCGGGCACGACACCGCTGCGCCAGGTGGCGCCGCCGTCGGTCGTCAGCCCGTAGGTCCCACCGACCCCGCTCACCCACGCGACCTGCTCGCTCACGGGGGAGATGGCCTGGAGGCGTCGGGTGGTGCCGCTCCGCTGGGGCGTGAGTGTGGGGGTGGCGGCCGGAGTGCCCTGCACGGCCTCGCGGCTGGTGGCGCCGGAGCAGCCGGCGAGCGCGAGGAGGAGGGGGACGACGCGAGGGCCCATCCCCCAAGCTAGCGGGAGGCCGCGGCCCTAGGCATCGGTCCGAAGAACGGTGCGGCCAGCAGCAGCGCCAGGCCGGGCACGATCACGGTCAGCAGGGCGGCGGGACCCAGATCGCGGAACGTCGTGACAAGGCCGACTCCGAGCACCACGACCGCGCCGAGCAGCAGGATACGGGCGATGGTACGCCACTGCCCCCGCTGCCCCAGCAGGAATCCCGCGATCGTCAGGATGCCCGCTCCCGCGTACACCTGCCAGACGGTGAGCTGGCCGGCGACCTCGGGCCGGTCGACGAACGGCGTCGGCCAGATGGCAAGTCCCCAGAGCATCAGCCCCGCGAGGATGACCGCGACGTCGGCCCAGAGCCGGCGCCGTACCTCAGGAGCCTCCGTCATGACATTCTCCCGGTTGGTCCCCGCCGAAAACTGGGGCGCCGTCGGCCCGGCGCGGTGACTCACCGCACACACCCGGGTGGGGAGCCTCAGCGCTCGCCGCGGAGCAGCGGCACGAAGCGCACCGGTACCAGCCGTCGCGTGGCGATCTCGCCGTGGGCATCCTTCTCGACCAGCACCAGCTCCTGGTCGAGGAGCGGATCGCCCACCGGCATCACCAGCCGCCCTCCGGGCGCGAGCTGCTCGATCAGCGCCGGCGGGATCGAATCGGCGCCCGCGGTGACCACGATGGCGTCGAACGGGGCCGCCTCGGGCCAGCCCGCGTAGCCGTCCCCATGCCGGACGGCGACGGCCCGGTATCCCAGCCGGACGAGCCGCGCTCTCGCCTCTCTCGCGAGCGCGGCGAAGATCTCGATGGTCCAGACCCTGGCCCCCGTCTCGGCGAGCACCGCGGCCTGGTATCCCGAGCCGGTGCCGATCTCGAGCGCCCGCAGGCCCGGTCGCGGGCCAAGCACCTGCGTCATGAGGGCGACGACCAGCGGCTCCGAGATGGTCTGGCCGTGAGCGATGGGGAGCGGCGTATTCTCGTAGGCCAGGGGCCGCTGGTCGGGCGGGACGAACTCGTGGCGTGGAACGGCCCGCATCGCGGCGAGTGTGAGGGAGTCGCTGATGCCCTGGGGAATCAGCGACTCCTTCACCATGCGCTCGCGGGCCGTGCTCCACGGGTCGTCTTCGTGCTGGGCCTCGGCAGGGAGCGCGGCCGTGACGGCGAGCAGCAGGGGGAGGAGCTTCGGCCCGCTCAGGGCGCCGCGCCCTCCACGTAGATCTCCCCGCCGCGCGCCCGGAACTCCGCTGCCTTCCGCTCCATCTCCGAGGCGTACTCGCGCACGTCGCGGGTGATCTGCATCGAGCAGAATCTGGGCCCGCACATGGAGCAGAAATGGGCGACCTTCGCTCCGTGGGCCGGAAGCGTCTCGTCGTGAAAGGCCCGGGCGGTGACGGGATCCAGACTGAGGTTGAACTGGTCCTCCCAGCGAAAGTCGAAGCGCGCCCGGCTGAGCGCGTCGTCCCAGGCGCGCGCGCCCGGGTGGCCCTTGGCGATGTCCGCGGCGTGCGCCGCGATCCGGTAGGCGATGACGCCGGCCTTCACGTCGTCGCGGTTGGGGAGGCCGAGGTGCTCCTTGGGCGTCACGTAGCAGAGCATCGCCGTGCCGTACCACCCGATCATCGCCGCCCCGATCGCGCTGGTGATGTGGTCGTAGCCCGGCGCGATGTCGGTCGTGAGCGGACCCAGGGTGTAGAAGGGCGCCTCCCGGCACCAGTCGAGCTGCTTGTCCATGTTCTCCTTGATGAGATGCATCGGGATGTGCCCCGGCCCCTCGTTCATCACCTGCACCCCGTGCTCCCACGCGATTCCGTTGAGCTCACCCTGGGTGCGGAGCTCGGCGAACTGCGCCTCGTCGTTGGCGTCGGCGATACTCCCGGGCCTGAGGCCGTCGCCCAGGGAGAACGAGACGTCGTAGGCCGCCATGATCTCGCAGATCTCGCGAAAGCGGGTGTAGAGGAAGCTCTCCTTGTGGTGGGCCAGGCACCATTTGGCCATGATGGAGCCGCCGCGCGAGACGATGCCGGTCACGCGGCTGGCGGTGAGCGGCACGTAGCGGAGGAGCACGGCTGCGTGCACGGTGAAGTAGTCCACGCCCTGCTCCGCCTGCTCGATCAGCGTGTCGCGGTAGATCTCCCAGGTCAGGTCCTCCGCGACGCCACCGACCTTCTCCAGCGCCTGGTAGATCGGCACGGTGCCGATGGGCACCGCGGAGTTCCGGATGATCCATTCCCGGGTCTCGTGTATCTGCTTCCCGGTCGAGAGGTCCATCACCGTGTCGGCTCCCCAGAGGGTAGCCCACCGCAGCTTTTCGACCTCCTCCTCGATGGAGGAGGTCACCGCGGAGTTCCCGATGTTGGCGTTGATCTTCACGTGGAACCGGCGGCCGATGACCATCGGCTCCAGCTCGGGATGGTTGATGTTGGCCGGGATGATCGCCCGCCCGCGCGCCACCTCGCTCCGCACGACCTCGGGGGCCACCCCCTCGCGAATCGCGGCGAACTCCATCTCCGGCGTGATCTCGCCGAGTCGGGCGTGGAAGAGCTGGGTCACGCACGAGCGGCCGACGGCTCGGCGCTCCGCGATCCACTCCCTTCGCACCGGCGGCAGGCCCCGGCGCGCGTCCTGTGCGCGAGGCCCGCTGGTGTCGTAGACCCGGAGCGGCGGCTCACCGCCCGACAGGGCGATCTGCCGCATGGGCACCCGGATTCCGCGGGAGCCTTCGACGTAGACCTTGGTGGAGTTGGGAAACGCGTCGCCGTAGGACTCGCCGGCGGCTCGCGCTGGAAGTGGGGCGGTCATCGTGCAGGTGCTCCCTCTGGTAGAGAAAGGGAGCGAGGGACCGGCGACGGTTCCGTCGCCCGCGCCGCGCTCCCTTCGCCGGTATCAGCCGGATCAGGTTCCAAGGGTACGATCTCAATCAGGCGGTGGTGCTCCCTGATGCCCCTGGCGGCAGATGAAGTGTACCGCCCTCACCGGCTCGAGGAAACGCCTCCACGCACGCGCCGGATAAGTCCCATGATCAGGAGTATGGCGCCCACGATGAGCAGCAGATGGATGAGGAACCCGGCGACCTTGAACACGACCAGCCCCAGAACCCAGGCGACGATGAGCACGATGCCCAGAACGGCGATGCCTCTCAACGGACCCTCCTCGGAGTGCGGTGTTCGGTTCGAGCGTGTCTCCACACGATACCACCCCTTGGGCGGCGGCCCCGTAACTCTCGTCACAGGCATCACGGCGTAGCTAAGTCGTGCTAGATCAACAATATGCGTCGCAGGTGGCGGTTCGCGTTCCGCGGCACCCTTATGGAATCCCGATTCGGGAGGTACATTGGCTCCGCTAAGTAGCCGGTAAGTTCGTCTCTTCATTCGACTAGGAGCCTGCCAATGCCCCGTTCTCTCCTGCTTCCCCTCATCGCCGCGTTCGCGCTGGCGGCCTGCAGCAAGCAGGCTGACACCGGTGCCGCCCCGGCGCCCGAGACTGCCGAAGCGACCGACGCTACGGCTGCCCCGGCCGACAGCACCACCGCCGCCGTCGTGGACACCACCGCGGTCGAAGCGACCGTTCCGGCCGAGGAGCCCGCTGCCGAGTCCACCGTTCCGGCGGATGAGCCCGCGGCCGAAGATGCGGTCGACGACACGTCGATCCCGGCCGACAGCACCACCTGGCCGACCGACAGCACCAGCGCGCAGTAAGCGATCGACGTTGACAGACACACCCTGGCGCACTAGCCTAGAATCATGAGCGATCGTTGCGCCCGTCTCCCCCGGCTGCACACCACCGCCTCGCAGGTGAAGGCGGCGGCGTGTTGTTGTATGACCGGTAACCATCCCGACGGGACGACCTAGCGCGCCTCAGACTCACAGCTGTACCTGGCCCGCAGGCATGTCCTGCGGGCCTTTTGTTTTTTGTGGCCGGAACCCATCGGCAGCATCGGAGCGAGGATGCAGGTCGTACGCGACATCGACACCGAGATCGGCGAAGACTCGCCCCCCGAGCGGGTCGTGGCGTGGATGCTGGGCCGGTTCGCCGGGCGGCGCCTGGTGATGACGACCGCCTTCGGCATGGAGGGCTGCGCGCTCATCGACATGATCGCGCGCCACGACGTGCCGCTCGACGTGCTCTACCTCGACACCGGCTTCCTCTTCCGGGAGACGCTCGAGCTCCGGGATCGCCTGGCGCAGCGCTACCCTCGCCTGCGCTTCGAGAACCGGGGCATCGCGCTCACCCCCGAGGCCCAGGATGCGCTCTACGGCCCCGAGCTGTGGGCCCGGAATCCGGACGCCTGCTGCGAGCTTCGCAAGGTCGAGCCGATGCGGCAGGCCCTCGCGGGTGTGGACGTCTGGGTGACCGGACTGATGCGGAGCCAGTCGGCGTCCCGCGCCGGGCTTCGCGTGGCCGAGTGGGACTGGAAATACCAGCTCCTCAAGGTGCATCCGCTCGCGGGCTGGGACCGGGCCAGGGTCTGGGACTACGTCCGGCAGCAAAACGTGCCCTACAACGAGCTTCACGACCGGGGGTACCCCACGCTGGGCTGCACCCACTGCACCCTGCCCGTGGCCGGTAACGTCACCGGCGAATACACCCGGGAGGGACGCTGGCGCGGGCTGGAGAAGAACGAGTGCGGGCTCCACCACATCGTCGGCAGGGCCTCGTAGCACGGGCCGGGCTCGGCGCACTCACACCGAACGGACGACTGATGCCCAAGGAATCGAAGGTCGAGCAGGCGAAGCGCGACGGCAACCACCTGCGAGGCACCATCGCCGAGACGCTGGCGGCGGACGTCACCCATTTCGCCGGTGACGATCTCGCGCTGCTCAAGTTCCACGGCACCTACCAGCAGGACGACCGTGACGCGCGGCGCGGCCGGGAGGAGGGCGCGGAGAAGGCCTTCTCCTTCATGGTGCGGGTGGCGCTGCCGGCGGGCGCTCTCGATGCCGGCCAGTACCTCGCGCTGGAGCAGGTGGCGGACCGGTATGCCGGCGGCACGCTGCGGGTGACGACCCGCCAGGGCTTGCAGTTCCACGGCGTGCTGAAGAGCGGCCTCAAGGAGACCATCGCCGGGGTGAATCGCCGGCTGATGACGACCCTGGCCGCCTGCGGCGACGTCTCCCGCAACGTGATGGGGTGCCCGGCGCCGGTGGAGGACGAAGCCCACGCGGCCGTCCGCTCCGCGGTCCAGGCCATCGCTGAGCAGCTGCGGCCGGCCTCGAGGGCCTACCACGAGATCTGGCTGGACGGCGAGAAGCAGATCTCCACCGAGGAGGAGGAGCCCTTCTACGGCGACGTCTACCTCCCCAGAAAGTTCAAGGCGGGCGTTGCCCTGTCGACCGACAACTGCGTGGACGTCTGGTCGCAGGACGTCGGTCTGGTCGCGATCGTCGAGGGCCGCCAGATCCGCGGCTTCAATCTCCTGGTGGGCGGCGGGCTCGGCATGACCCACCACAAGGCGGACACGTCGGCCCGCCTCGCGCAGCCGCTCGGCTTCGTGGAAACGGCGCGTGCGGTCGAGGCGGTCCGGACCGTGGCCGCGATCTTCCGGGACTACGGCAACCGCTCCGACCGCCGCCACGCGCGGCTCAAGTACCTGGTGGCCGAATGGGGTATCGAGAAGTTCCGCGCCGAGCTCGAGAGCCGGGTGGAGTTCCGCCTGCTCCCGGCCGTGGACCTCCCGGCGCTGCCGTATCACGACCACCTCGGCCGCCACCGCCAACCCGACGGCCGGTGGTTCTACGGGGTCTTCGTCCAGAGCGGCCGGATCGCCGACACCGGGGGCCACCGGCTCAAGAGCGCGCTGCACGAGATCGTCTCCCGCTTCCAGCCGGGCGTGCGCCTCACCGGCCAGCAGAATGTGCTGCTCACCGACCTCGACGACGCGGCGGTGAGGGAGACGGAGACCATCCTCCGGGCGCACGGCGTCACTCCGCCGCAGGAGCTGTCCGCGACCCGGCGCTTCTCCATGGCATGCCCCGCGCTTCCCACCTGCGGCCTGGCCGTCGCGGAGTCCGAGCGCGCCATGCCCGACCTGCTCGATCGGCTCGAGGGAGAGCTGACGGCCCTCGGCCTCCGGGACGAGCCACTGACGATCCGCATGACCGGCTGCCCCAACGGCTGCGCCCGGCCCTATACCGCCGACATCGCGTTCGTCGGCCGGTCGCTCGGCCTCTACAACGTGTACGTGGGTGGCGGGCTCGGCGGCGATCGGGTGGTGGATCTCTTCCGGGCCGACGTACGGATGGACGACCTGCTGGACGCGGTGCGGCCGCTGCTGTTCCGGTGGGCCTCGGAGCGCTGGCCCGGAGAGGGGCTCAGCGACTTCTATCAGCGGCTGAGCGGGCGTCCGGACCGGCGCACCTTCATCACCGGGCGCGAGGAGCCGACGGCGGAGCTGGTCACCCTGGCGGCCAGATCGTGAGCGCGGGCGCGCTGGTGCTCGCCGCGCACGGCTCCCGTCGGGACCCCGCGGCGAACGCATTGGTGCGCCGGCTTGCCCAGGCGGTGCGCGAGCGGCGGCTCTTCGACGAGGTCGCGGTCGCCTTCCATCAGGGAGAGCCGGGATTCGATGCCGTGCTCGACGAGCTCGAGTCGGATGCCGTGACGGTGGTGCCGGTGATGACCAGCGCGGGGCACTACGCCGACGTGGTGCTGCCGGAGGCCCTCGCCCTGAACCGCCGCCGCGCCGCGGTGCGCCTGCGGGTGACGCCGCCGGTCGGCTCGCACGCGGGGATCGCGCCGCTGGTGGCCCGGCGGGTGAGCGAGCTCCTCAGGGATTTCGGGCTGCTCCGGGGCGAGACCGTGCTGCTCCTGGCCGGGCACGGAACCCGGCGGCACCCGGCGAGCCGGGACACCACGCTCCAGCTCGCGGAGACGCTGCGGCGCCGCCGCGTCGCCTCGGAGGTGGGCGCCGGGTTTCTCGACGACGAGCCCGGTCTCCCCGAGACGCTGGCGTCGTCGGGATGCGGGCCCGTGATCGTGCTCCCGTTCCTGATCGGGGGCGGCACGCACGCGGCGGACGACATCCCACGCGCCATCGGGCTCGAGCCCGGGGAGGCACCGCTCGCCGGGCGGATGGACGGGCGGCTCGTCGTCGTGGATCATCCCGTCGGCACCCTGCCGGGCATCGTGGACGTGATCGTGGATCTCGCACGGCGGCATCCGCCGCCGCCCCCGCGGGTGGCGCGCCGCGGCGGCCGCTCCGATCGGACGGCCCCGGGCTCGGTGCACCTCGTGGGCGGCGGGCCGGGAGATCCGGGCCTCGTCACCGTCCGCGGGGCCGACCTGCTGAGGCGCGCCGACGTCGTGGTGCACGATCGTCTGATCGGGCCCGACCTCCTGGAGGAGACCCGGCTCGGTGCCGAGCTGGTGGACGTCGGCAAAGGCGCGGGGCACGCCCCGCTGTCACAGGACGAGATCAACCGGCTGCTGGTGGACCGCGCCCGCTCCGGGCTCGCGGTGGTTCGGCTCAAGGGCGGCGACCCCTTCGTGTTCGGCCGGGGAAGCGAGGAGCTGGCGGCATGTCGCGCCGCCGGGGTGCCCTGCGAAGTGGTGCCCGGAGTGTCGAGCGCCATCGCCGGTCCCGCGGCCGCGGGGATCCCGGTGACGGCGCGAGGGATCGCGCGCTCGTTCGCGGTGGTGACCGCCCAGCAGGCGGGCGACAGCGGCGAGCACGATGTCGCCGCGCTCTCGGCGGTCGACACCATCGTGGTGCTGATGGGTCGCGCCGCGCTTCCCGTCTTCACGGCGAAGCTCGTCGCAGCCGGACGGGACCCCGCGACGCCGGCGGCGTGCATCCAGTCGGCCACCACCCCAGCCCAACGGGTGACGCTGGCGACGCTCGGCACCATCGCCGAAGCGGCGGAGCGCGACGGTCTGGAGGCACCGATCGTGACGGTGATCGGAGAGGTCGCGAGGATGGGGACGGCGGAAGGGGTCGCCGGCGCGCCCGCCTTGGACGCGATGGTGGCGCTGGCCCGGGCCTAGGGCCGCTACCTGCCTCTTGGCCGGGTGACGAGGACCGGCCGCTCGCCCCCGCGCACCAGCTTGTCCGCCACGCTGCCGAGCACCAGGCGCCGCACGCCGCCCCGGCCGTGGGTGGCCAATGCCACCATCCCGATGTCCGGCGCGCGCGCGGCCTCCTGGATGGCATCGAACACGCTGGTGCCGAGCACCACCACAGCCGATGCGGCCACTCCCGCCGAGGTCAGCCGATCGGCGACTCCCTGGAGATAGTCCCGGGCCTGCTCTCGAGCGAGCCGCGAGAGGTCCTCCATGAGCCCGACCGGGTATACCGACGACAGATCGATCATCAGCCCGACCGGTTGCACCACCTGGATAAGGACGAGCCTGGAGCCCCACAGACGGGCGAGCGCCGCCGCCACCGGCAGCACGGCCTCGGCCCTCGGCGATCCGTCCAGCGCCACCAGAATCGCGCGTACGGCGGGTGCCTCCCCCGACGTCGCCCCGTCCTCCTTCGGCCGGATGATGAGCATCGGAACCTCCAGCCGCCGGACCAGCTGATCGGCCACGCTGCCGAGCCAGGCTCGCCGGATCCCGCCCAGCCCGTGGGTGGTCATCACGACCAGATCGGCGCCTATGTCCGAGACGTACTCCGCGATCGCGGGAGCCGGAGTGCCATCGAGCATCGCCCGGGCGACCTGCACCTTCTGCTCCTCCTTGAGCCGTGCGGCGACCTTCCGCAGGTACTGGTCCTGTGACTTCCGCAGCATCAGCTCGATCCTGATGTAGAGTCGCACCGAGGCTTCGTCGAGCGGCGGAGGAAAGGGCGATTGATGCACCAGCACGAGGCGAAGGCGCGCCCGGGCCGGCCGGGCGATCGCGGCCGCCCACGGCAGCGCCTGTTCGGCGAAGGAGGAGCCGTCGAGCGGGACCAGGACCGAGCGGAATCGGGGAAGCGAGGGAGCCGGCGAGGTCTTCTTCTTCATGGGCCGCTCCTGAGGAACGGGCGAACGGGACAGAATCCCGTGAGGGCCGAACCGAACGGTATCAGTCCGACCAGCGTAAGGTAGCGCCACGGCTCGGGCAGTGATCCGTAGAGATCTAGCGGACCGACCATGAAGGAAGGATGAACCATCCGAGAAGGACTCGGGGGGTTCCGAGCCG
>CAMPKP010000055.1 GCA_946887295.1 uncultured Gemmatimonadota bacterium
CTGCTTCGCTACGCGGCCTCCCCGCCCTCCACGTCGGCGGCCACCCGGTCCCCGAAGCGTGCGTTGGTCAGGTCCGCCTCGAATGCCGGAACGTCGAGCCCGAGCTCGGCCGCGTAGCGAAGCAGATCCCCGAATTGCAGGTGGTCCTGCCGAGAGAAGAGCAGGTCCTGCAGGTCCCAGAACTTCCCCTGCGCCCCCGCCGCCTCCACCGCCTCGGCGGCGAGGGCAGCATTGGGGTGGACGTCGGGAAGCGGGAAATGCCGGGTGACGAATCGCAGCTTGCCGTCGAAACGGTCCAGCAGCTGCGGGATCACCGCCCAGGCGCTTCTGCAGTAGGGACACTCGTAGTCACCGTACTCGACCAGGGTGAGCGGGGCATCGGCCGGCCCCAGCACGTGGTCGCGGGCCGGGTCGACCGGTACCGCGAGGTCGGCGATCGGCTGCGCCACCCGGCCCCGGGCTCGGCGCATCCACTCCCGCGGCAACAAGGCCAGGCCACGGAGCATGAGGCTTCCGAGCGCCGCCGCCGTGATCGAGGCGGTCAGAATGCCGACCTTCGCCTCCGCCAGCATCTCGCCGGTATAGCTCAGTTCGGCGATGAGAAGCGATACCGTGAACCCGATGCCGGCCACGGACGACACGGCGACGACCGAGGGCCAGGGCACCGCGAGCGCGAGGCCCCCGAACGGCCGTCGCGTGGCCAGCCATGCCCCCGCGGTGATCCCGATGGGCTTGCCGAGCACCAGCCCGAGGACCACCCCGGCCACCAGCGGCGAGGAGAAGGCTCGTCGCAGGATGTCCGCGCTCAGTTCGATCCCGGCGTTCGCGAGCGCGAACAGCGGCACCACGACGAAGCTGGTCCACGGATGCAGCGCATGCTGCAGCCGCTCGTTGGGGGAGAGCGAGCGGGTGATACGGCGGGCAGCCTCGCTCGCCAGCGCCGCGGTCGGCTGCTCACGAAAGGCCCGGGCCAAACCGGACGCGCGCTGAAGATCGGCGCGGCGAGGGGGGTAGTCGCTGGTCATGAGCCCCATCGCCACACCCGCCACTGTGGGGTGCACGCCGCCCGCCAGCGTGGCGAGCCACGCGCCGAGGCCGAGCAGCCAGTAGGGAGCGGAGCTTTCGACCCCGCGCCGCCGGAGGACCGCGATCGCCGCCATCGCGGTCGCGCCGGCCAGGAGCCACAGCGGCTCGATGGCGGAGCTGTAGGCGATGGCGATGATGCTGATCGCGCCGACGTCGTCCACCACCACCAGCGTGAGGAGAAAGATCCTGAGCCGGAGGGGGCATCGGCGACCGGCCAGCGCGAGGACGCCGAGCGCGAACGCGGTGTCGGTGGCCATCACCATGGCCCATCCCCTGGCGGCCTCCCCTCTCGGATTCAGCATGAGGAAGAGGAGGGCGGGCACGATCATGCCCCCGAGGCCGGCGATGAGCGGGACGGCGGCTCGGCGCCGCTCCCGAAGCTCGCCGCGGTCGAACTCGCGGCGCACCTCGAGTCCGATCACCAGGAAGAACAGGGTCATCAGCCCGTCGTTCACCCAGTGGGCGAGGTCGAGACTGAGCCGGGAGTCCCCCAGCGCGACGGAGAGCTCCGTGGACCACAGACGGTGGTAGCTCTCCGCCCAGGGGCTGTTGGCCCAGATGAGCGCCGTCAACGTGGCCGCCAGCAGGACCACGGCGCCGCCGGCCTCGGTCTCCAGGAACACGCGGAACGATGCGAGGCGGGGACGCACCAGCGTGCGGCGGCGGAATGCTCCCTCGGGCTCCGAGCGCGCGGTCATCGTGGCAGGCGACGTGGCAGGCGACCCAGTGCCGCCCGCAGGCCAGCGGCGGCTGCGACCGGATACCGGAGGAGGATGCTCATGGGATCAGGAGCCGGGTTGTGAAGGACCGGCCAGAGGTTTCGGACCTGTTGCGGATGAGAGGCGCCGGTCGGAATCGAACCGACGAATCGAGGTTTTGCAGACCTCTGCCTTACCACTTGGCTACGGCGCCGGGGAGCCCAAAAATAGCCCCGCGCCGTGAGGCCCAGCAAGCTGCGGAACCGCCTGCCGCCCTTGCCTGAGAGCCGGATCGGAGCCAACTTCGCGGCGGATCCTCAACTCCAAGGCAGGCGATCATGGAAGGCACCATCCGGGAGGCCAGGCTTCGGCCCCAGTACGCGTCCCTCTATCCCGCCCTGGAGCCGGGAACCTGGCAGGCGGCGAGCGCGATCGGCCGCCAGCTGCTGCTCTGGCACCTGACGGCGCCCGCCCTGCCGGACAGCGAGCGCCTGATGAGTGAGGAGCACTTCGAGTTCCGCGGCGGAACGCGGCGGGACAAGTCGGAGGCGGGGGCACGGACGCGCACGGCCGACAGGTCGCCTGCCTGACGATCCTTGCAACGCGTCCCGTCGTCCTGAGCAACGCGAAGGAGCCATCACCCGGGTGATGGCTCCTTCGCGTTGCTCGGGCCGAGAAGGCGCCGCTCGCTACCGCGCCATCGTCAGCTGCTCCGGCGCGGGCTGCGCATTGAGATAGGCGTTGGGATCGTGGACCATCGCCCCGGCCGGCAGATGGTCGTAGAGCGACCCCAGATCCTGCCGGATCCGCTCCCGGTAGAACGTCGGGATCTCGTCCGTCTCCCGCTCGAAGAACGCCCGCAGCTCGCGATCGGTATCCAGGCGGCGGCGCATCTCGGTCTGATACTTGATCCGGCCGAACCCCTCGGTGGACACGGCGCGGACCACGTTCATCCACTTGGGGATCATCGTCTCGGTAGCCCCGATCCGGCGGCCGATCGCCTTCCAGGAGAACGAGTACCGGGTCACGTCCACCAGATGATCGTAGAACTCCGGCCAGGTGTAGTTCTTCGGCCGGATGTTCATCGCGTGATTGTTGTTGAGGAAGTGGAACGGGAACGGCAGCACCCGGCCGGCACGCTGGTATTCCAGGTTGAGCGGCGCCGCGCGGCCGAAGGCGGAGAGCAGAGAGTAGGCCGGGAAGGCGCCCGGCGACAAATCGATGAACTTCTTGGTCAGCTCGAACGGCTCCGGACCCATGTCCCCGTCCATGCCCATCACGAAGTTGGTCTGGATGTAGGGGATGTACCGGAGGATCATGTTGACGTGCTCGGATACCTGCTTGACCTTGTCCATCCCGGTGCGGCGCGTCTTGGACTTGTTGCCCAGGTCGTACCAGGACTCGATGCCCGGAAGGATCGCCTGGAAGTTGTTCGCCCGCAGGCGCTTGAGGTGCGGCTCGGAGAGCAGTGACAGGCTGCTTTCCGCGATGTGCCGCATCGATCCGCGCGGCACCGCCTGCTCCACCGCCTCCATGTAGTCGTCGAAGCGCACGCCGAAATTCGGGTCGTGCCACCCCACGATCGGGTTCTTCATCTTGGTCAGCAGGAACGCCAGGTCGGCCCGGAGCTGGGGGAAGCTCAGCGGCTGATAGTCCACCGTCGAGTCGATGCAGAAGCTGCAGGTGTAGGGACATCCCAGGCTTCCGATCATCGGCACGATCTTGATGGTCGGCGCCTTCGCCAGCGTGGGAGCGACGAACTTCCAGCGCTCCTGCAGCGTCGGGAGGTCGGTGGGCTGGCGCGCGGCCATCAGGTGGACGCCCATCGGCCGGTGGGGGCCGGCGTCCTGCAGCACACTGGCGATGGTCTCGCGATCGGTGAACCCGAGCACGTAGTCGAAGTACTTCTGGGCGTCCTCGGGATAGCAGCGGGCGTGCGGCCCTCCCAGCACGGTGACCGCTCCGCGCTTGCGGAACAGGCTGCTCAGCGCGTAGGCGAGCTGGGCCGACTGGGTGAACGCTCCGATGAAGAGAACGTCGAGATCCGCGGGGAGCTCCTCGAGCAGGTCCTCCAGGCCGGTGTAGCAGACCAGCCGGACGTCGTGTCCCTCCTGCTCACACCAGACGCTGATGACCTGCGGCATGATGCTCGCCAGGTTGGCGTGCATGAGTCTGGCGTACAGCGAGCGATTGGGGGCCTTGGTGACAAGGTCGAGCACACCTATGCGGAGTCGGCGCATCCAGATCCTCTTGGGGGGACTCGCCTACTCGGCGGGGGCGCCGGGAGCGGCTGTCGTATTGGGAAAGGTTCCCGGGGGTCGGCTGTGACCGGCGAGCATCGGCCGGTCAGTTCGTGGGACTCGGCCGCCTGGGAGGGATTCTGAAGAATGCCCGCGCCGGGTGCTCTTGGCAAGGCGGACCCCGAATCAAACCCGCAAGCGCCGCTCGGCGAGACGATCCCCCAGCGCAACGGACACCACCCAGACGATCCCCACCGCGAAACCTCCGAGCACGTCCGTCGGATAGTGCACTCCCAGGTAGACCCGCGACGCGCCGATCAGGACGATCAGCAGCAGCGCGACGATCCAGATGAGGACCTGCAGGAGCCGGCTTCGCAGCCTGTGGGACAGCAGCACCGCGAGGCCCCCGAAGAAGCAGGTGGCGAAGAGGGCGTGGCCGCTGGGAAAGCTGAACGAGTCCGGCAAGGGGTAGTCGGGGAAGAACGGCTCCGGCCGCGCCCGCTGGAAGAACAGCTTGAGCCCCACGTCGAGCAGGCCGGCGCCGGCGAGGGTCACTACGACCAGCAGGGCGCCGCGGCGCCACCCTCGCAGCAGAAAGATCGCGGCGGCGACCACGCCCAGAGGGGTGAGCCTGGCGGGCGCCCCGAAGAAGCTCGCGCCCCACATGAGCGAGGTGAGCCCCGGCGACTGCACTTGCCGCACCCAGGCCCGCACGGCGAGATCGAAGGCGGTCGGCTCACCGGCGCGGATCAGGTACCCGAGCCCGATGAAGAGGGCCAGGGCCAGCGCGGCGGCCAGCAATCCCAGCCCGAGGGCGGCGGAGACGACGGGGCCGCTGCCGGGCTGGATGGCCGGGGACTCGGGGGGATGCGCGGCAGCGCCCATCGACGCTACAATGTGACCATGAGTCGATTCCTTCGCTCCGACAGCAGCCGCCGCGGCATCACCGTGCTCGCGCTGGCGCTCCTGATTCTGGTCGTGATCGTGGCGGTAGTGATCCTGAGCCGCTACGTCACCCTGTAGTCAAAGGGCGCGCTTCCCGACCGGCGAGAAGACGAACCCCTTCCCCACGGTCACCACCCAGCCGCCCGCCTGCGCGTCGTTCCCGAAGCGGCGCGCCAGATCGAAGCGCAGGGCCTCCGCGTCGGAGGCGCGGCTCGCGCCGAGTCGAAGCCCGATCCCCGCGTCCCATCCGAGCCGGCGGGGGCCCCCCGCATACCATGCGCCCCCGTGGTCGACGAATCCCGCAATGCCGAGGCCCACGAGGCCGAGGAAGTCGTCTGCCACCGTGACCCGGTACTCGGCCGTCGAGAAGACGGTTCGATCGCCGGTGAAGGCATGGCTCCGGAACGCGCGCGGGCCGGTGCCGAGGCCCAGGTCGAACTCGGCTCCGGGCAGCGGGTTCTTGAGCCATCCCGCCTCCACATGGACGATAGCGACGTGGCCGTGCATGGGCTTCGCCACGCCGGTAGCGGCGAGCTGCACCACTCCCGAGTCGAGGCCGGCGGAGGTGTACAGGCCCGAGGCCAGACCCTCGAGATAGCCGAACCCGCCGGGGATCTTCGCGCCCACCCGAGCCGAGACCTGCGGTGCGATGCCGTCCCGCTCGTAGCCGAAGGCGCGAGGCGCCAGGTTGGCCCCGGCGCGGATGGTCGTGCCGAGATCCACGTCCTCCTCGCGGGCGAAGCCGGAAACCCCCTCGGTCACCAGGAACCTGGCCCGGTTCCACGTGAGATACGGCCCGACCGCACCGGTCACGGTGCGCGAGAAGTCGATGTCCGCGCCCTCGGGCAGGAAGTCGTCCCTGCGGACCTGCGCCAGGAGGCCCACCCGCAGGAAGCCGTCCGAGGACTTCCGGAGCGCCCACGCGGCGGAGCCCCGCACCAGCGTGTAATGCCGGGAGAGGGTGTCCTGGGCGGTCGCGCTGCCGTCGAAGAAGCGCAGCACCCGCTCGCTCCGGTCTTCGGCCTCGAAGCGAAAGCCGTGCGAGGCATCGAGGGAGTAGAACGGCTGCTCCAGAACCAGGAGATTGAGCCGGCCATCCGAGCGGTTCTCGTAGGCCAGCGCGAGCCCCACCTGGCCGGCGAACAGCCGGGGCCGCCGGAACCCCAGCGCGACGGTCGACCGGTCGGGTGTCTTCCGGTAGCGGACGGACGCCGAGGACGCGGTCCCCAGCAGGTTGTCCTCCACCATCCCGATGGTGAACTCGACCTCGCCGCCCGCGCTTCGGAAGCGCCAGTCCGCGCGCGTGCTCCAGCCGTCCTTGGTCAGCACGTTCATCACGACGCCCGAATCGGTCTGGACCGAGTCGATCTGAACCTTGCGAAAGACGCCGAGCGCCCGGAGGTTCCGCTCGGATTCGGCGACCCGGGCCGAGTCGTACGGCTCGCCGACGCCGAAGAGCAGCTCGCGGCGGACCGTCGGCGCGCGGGTCTCGAAGTGCAGGGCGTTGGCCACCCGCGCCAGCCACCCCGTCTCCTTGGGGTCGAAGACGTCCCGCCGCTCCAGGTGGATGGCGCGAATGACCGCGGGATCCGTCGGCGCGTGACCGGAATCGGTGGCGCTCTGGGCGGAAAGGGCGACGGGAAGGCAACACGCGAGCAGCGGCAGGACCAGCCGGACCGGCAACCTCACTCCAAGGGGACGAAGGCGCGAAAGATAACCCGCCATTCGGCTCACGTCGGCGCGAGCGCCGCGACGCTGGCCAGCACCCGCTCGGGCACGATGCCCGACCCGCGCAGCGTCTCCTCGCGAAATTTCCCGGTACGCACCAGCCAGCCCTCCAGGCCCGCCCGCTGCGCACCCTGCACGTCGGACCAGAGATCGTCTCCCACCATCACGGCGCCCGCCGGTTCGGTGATGCCGAGGCTCGACAGCGCACCCGCGTAGAACGCGGCGCTCGGCTTGCCGGCCACCACGGCTTCCCGGCCCGTGGCATGCTCGAGCGCGGCCACGAAGGGCCCGGCGTCGAGCGCCAGGCGATCGCCCCGCTGCCAGTAGCGATCGCGCGAGAGCGCGATGATGGCGGCGCCGTCCATCACGTATTCGAACGCCTCCTGGAGCAACCCGTAGGACCACCCCTCGGCGAGGTCGCCCAGCATCACCGCCTCGGGCCGCTCCCCTTTGCCGGAGGACGAGCCGCCCACCAGGTCCAGATCCGACAGGTCGTCGAGGGCCGGGGCCGGCAGGAAGGGGGCGACGACCCGGATTCCCGACTCCCGAGCCAGGGCCGCGCCGGCCAGGGTCGCCGTGAAGATCTCCTCCGGCTCGACCCCGAAGCCGTACCCGCGCATCCGCTCCACCAGCATCGCCCGGGAGCGGCTGGTGGTGTTGGTCACCAGCCGGAAGGGCACGCCACGGCGGCGCAGGCGATCGAGGGCCTCGGGCGCGCCGGGCACGGCCGTGCCGCCGGCATAGAGGGTGCCGTCGAGGTCGAGCAGGTATGCGACCGGACGGTCGGGCTCGTGCATCATGCTTATATTGCTCCTCGTCCCTCGACCGAACCGGACCGATGCCCGCTGCCACTCTGCTCGCCCACGCCGCCCTGCTCGCCCAGCTCTCCGCCCCCTATCCCTTTGCCGTGGGCGAGACGCTGCAGTACGAGGCTTCGCTCAGCTATTTCCCGATCGGCACCGCCACCGCGACCGTGGTCCGTACCACTCGCGAGCGCGGGGCGGACGCGTTCGTGTTCACCGCGGTCGGGGAGGGCGGCCCGCCGGGATTCCGGGCCCGCTACGAGATGACCTCGTGGGTACAGGCCAGCCGACTGGCCTCGCTGCGCTTCTACCGGAAGCTGACCCAGGGCAGCAAGGTGGACGAGGAGCGCTACCAGATCGTGCCCGATTCCGGCCGGTACCGGCAGGAGGGCGTCTCGCGAGACTGGGTCGCGCCGCACGACGCGCTGGACGAGCTGGCCTACCTCTACTACCTGCGCACGATTCCGCTCGAGGTGGGGAAGTCCTTCACCATGTCGCGCTACTTCAAGACGGGCTACAACCCGGTGCAGGTGCGGGTGACCGGCCGCGAGAACATCGCGCTGTTCGACGGCCGCACCGTGCCCTGTCTCGCCGTCGAGCTGACCTCCCGTGGGGCGACCCTCGGCGTCCGCCTGACCGACGACGCGCGGCGGCTGCCGGTTCAAATGGAGCTTCCGCTGCCCTACGGCAGGGTGACGCTGCAGCTCAGCGGAATAGCGGCCCTCGCCGGGCGCTAGTACCTGCCGAGGTACGTCTCGATCTCCCACCGGCTCACCTGCCGGTTGTACTCCATCACCTCGTTCCGCTTGGCCTCCAGGAACCGCTGGGTCAGGTGCTCCCCCAGAGCGGCCTTCACCACCGCATCCTTCTCGAACATCTCGAGCGCCTCGTGCAGGTCCCGGGGCAATTCGTCGATGCGATACTTGCGGCGGTCGCGGAAGCTCATGGTGAAGATGTTCCGGTTCACCGGCTCCCGGGCCGACAGCTTGCGCTCGACGCCATCGAGTCCCGCCGCCAGCTGCACCGTCAGCGCGAGGTAGGGGTTGCACGCCGGGTCCGGCATCCGAAGCTCGCAGCGGGTGCCCAGTCCCCGGCGCTCCGGGATCCGCACCAGGGGCGATCGGTTGCGCATCGACCACGCCACGTTCACCGGGGCCTCGTAGCCGGGGACCAGGCGCTTGTAGCTGTTGATCAGCGGATTGGTGACGGCGCAGAAACCCCGCGCGTGCTGCAGCAGCCCCTCGATGTAGCTCAGGGCGACTTTGGAGAGCTGGTGCGGTCCCCTGGGATCATGGAACGCGTTCTCCTTGCCGCGGAAGAGCGACTGATGGGTATGCATCCCGCTGCCGTTGACTCCCTGGATCGGCTTGGGCATGAACGAGGCCACGAAGCCGTAGCGGTTGGCCACGTTCCGCACCACGAACTTGAAGGTGGTGAGATTGTCGGCCGTCGTGAGGGCGTCGGCGTACTTGAGGTCGATCTCGTGCTGCCCGTCGGCCACCTCGTGGTGGGCGGCTTCCACCTCGAACCCCATGTCCACCAGCAGTTCCACGATCACCCGCCGGATCTCCTCCCCCTTGTCCAGCGGGCCAAGATCGAAGTAGGACCCGGCGTCGTGGGTGGTGGTCCCCGGGCTGCCGTCGGGCGACTTCTCGAAGAGGAAGAACTCCGCCTCGCAGCCGGCCATCATCGAGAACCCCAGCTTGCGCGCCCGCTCCACCTGGCGCTTCAGCGTGGTCCGGGGGCAGCCGGCGAACGGCTCCTCGTCCGGCGTGTAGATGTCGCAGAGCAGCCGGGCCACCCTGCCGCCCTCGTCGTCGTAGGGCAGGATGCGGAAGGTGTCGAGGTCGGGCTTGAGCAGCATGTCCGACTCCTCGATCCGCACGAAACCCTCGATGGACGAGCCATCGAACATGATCTCGCCATCCAGCGCCTTCTCGAACTGGCTCCGGGGCACCTCGACGTTCTTGTTGATGCCGAGAATGTCGGTGAACTGGAGGCGCAGGAAATCCACCCCGAACCGCGCGGTCAGGGCCAGCACGTCGGCCTTCCCCGTGCCCCGAAGGTCGGTCGGGAATCCTTCCAGACTCGGCCGGTCGCCGTTGCCGGACGGCCGGGCCTTGGCGTACGCCATGGGCGCTGCCCCGCGAGGGAGAGTGAGGGTGAGCCGGCTGCCGGCTCGTGGGGACAAGGGTAAACGGTAACCGTGCCGGCGGAAGGGACGCCACCGCCGGGCGGTCTACCCAGCCGCATCCCTCCGGTGTACGCTTCCTCCCCAAATGACCGCTCAACCCAATGCCGGCACCTGCCCGGCCTGCGGCGTCGCGGCCTCGGGAAAGTTCTGCAGCGCCTGTGGCGCAAGTCTCGCGTCGAGAAGCTGTCTCCACTGCCGGGCGCCCCTGGGGGCCCAGGCGAGGTTCTGCCACCGTTGCGGCCGTCCCGCCGGTGCCGAGGCCCGCGCCACCGGCTCCGAGCGCACCGCCTGGATCTTCGCCGGCACGATGTGCCTCCTGCTGGTCGGCGCCATCGTCTACAACGTTGTCACGCAGTCGCCCGCGCCGCAGGTGCCCAACATGTCGAACGCGGGCGCCGCAGCCGGCGGGACGGTACCGCCGGCGGCCACCGCGCCGGACATCAGCCAGTTGAGCCCGAGGGAGCGGTTCGACCGCCTGTACAACCGGATCATGCAGGCGGCCGAGCAGCGCGACACCCTGCAGGTCCAGCGATTCACGCCCATGGCGCTCGGCGCCTACGCCCAGCTCGACACCTTCGACGCCGATGCGCGGTACCACGCCGCGGTGATCCGGCTCCAGTCCGGCGACCTCGCGGGCGCGCACGCCCTCGCCGACACGATCCTCGAGCAGTCCCCCGACAACCTGCTGGGGTACCTGGTGCGCGGCACCGCCGCAGGCCTCGCGGGCGACCCCGGCGCCGAAGCCCAGGCCGAGCGCGAGTTCCTCCGCCGGTTCGACCGCGAGATGGCCACGGCGAAGCCTGAGTATCGCGACCACGCGCCGGTGATCGAGAGCTTCAAGAAGGAGGCGGAAGCGGGCGGAGCACAAAAGGCCAAGTAAGGCCGTGGCAAGGCAGGACCTTCCGCCGTTCCGCCGTTCCGCCGAAAGGATTCGCATGCGCACCATCCACGTCGCCCACAGCCCCGATTCCGACGACGCGTTCATGTTCTACGCGCTGGCCGCCGACAAGCTCGACACCGGCGACCTCCGGTACGTGCACGAGTTGTCCGACATCGAGTCGCTGAACCAGCGCGCCCGCCGGGCCGAGCTCGAGGTGACCGCCGTGTCGATCCACGCGTACGCCTACATCTGGCGGGAGTACGCGCTGCTCGGCTCCGGCTCCTCCATGGGCGACGGCTACGGCCCGCGGCTGGTGAGCAGCCGGCCCCGGCCGGCGGACCCGCGAGCGGCGCTGCGGAGACTTCGCGTGGCCGTCCCCGGACTCCTCACCACCGCCTATCTCGCGCTCAAGCTCTACCAGCCTGAATTCGTCGAGGTCGTGGTTCCCTTCGACCAGATCGAGGACGCGGTTCATCGCGGCGAGGTGGACGTCGGGCTCCTCATCCACGAGGGACAGCTCACCTATGCCGACGCCGGCCTGCACCTCTGGGACGACCTGGGCGCCTGGTGGCTCCAGGACACCGATCTCCCCCTCCCGCTCGGCGGCAACGTGGTGCGCCGGGATCTGGGTGAGCCCACCATCCGGCAGATTGCCCGTGACCTGCGCGCCAGCATCGTCTACGCGCTGGAGCACCGCGAGCCCGCGCTGGCTCACGCCAAGCAGTTCAACCGCGGCATCGGCGACGAGCGGACCGACACGTTCGTGGGGATGTACGTGAATCGCTGGACCGTGGATTACGGGGTTCGGGGACGGCAGGCGGTGCAGAAATTGCTAGACCGGGGCCACGAAGCCGGAGTTCTCCCGGAGCGGGTAGCGGTGGATTTCGTGGATTCGACCTACTAGAGTAAGCCCTCACTCGCTCAGCGGGTCGCGTCTCGCCTGTCTCACGCCGGCTCGAACCGGCGAAGGAGCTCGGCCCCGTGAACGATGCCCCCGTGACACTCCTGGTCGTGGATGACGAGGAGGCGATCCGGAGCTCGGTGCGGAAATATCTGGTCCTCCAGGGCTACGAAGTCGCCACCGCGGCCACTGGCGAGGAGGCGCTGGCCGTGCTGGGCCGTCAGAAAGTCACCGGGATGCTGCTCGACGTGAATCTTCCCGGCATCAACGGCGTCGAGCTGGTGCCGCGCGTGCTGGAGCTCGAGCCGAACATGGCCATCCTCATGCTGACGGCCGTGAACGACGCGACGAGTGCTGCACTCTGCATGCAGCGCGGCGCGCTGGACTACCTCATCAAGCCCATCGACCTCGCCCACCTCGGTCGCGCCATCCAGAGCGCGCTGCAGAAGCGTCACACCCTGCTCGAAGGGCAGCAGATCAATCAGTGGCTCAAGGAGGAAGTGGCATTGCGCGTGGCCGAGAAACGGCTGGAGCAGGCCAACCAGGAGCGGATCTCGATCGCCACCCTGGAAGCGCTGGTGAACGCGCTGGAGGCGAAGGACCCGTATCTCCGCGGCCACTCCGCGCGGGTCGCCGATCTCTCCGCCAGCGTGGCCGCACAGCTCGGCTGCGACGACGAGCTGATCGAGGCGATCCGGACCGGCGGCAGGCTGCACGACATCGGCAAGATCGGAATCCGGGAGGAGATCCTCAACAAGCAGGGCCCGCTCACGGACGAGGAATACGAGCACGTGAAGCAGCACGTCCTGGTGGGCTCCCAGATCCTCGCACCGCTGGTGCACCTGAAGGAAGTCATCACCTTCGTTCGGAGCCATCACGAGCGGTGGGACGGCTTCGGCTATCCCGACCGCCTGGCCGCCGAGGCGATCCCGCTCGGCGCCCGGGTCATCGGCACGGTCGAGATCTTCGACGCGCTCACCACCTCGCGGCCATACCAGGAGAAGATGGCGCCCGAGATAGCCGTGGTGCGCATGGCCGATCTGGTCGGCACCGTGCTCGATCCGGCGGTACACCAGGCGCTGGAAGCCGTGGTGACTCAGCGTCAGGCCCTCGTGTTCCTCGACGACGCCACCGGCTGACCCGGCCGCGCCATCCGTGACGGGCCCGGCCGACTCGCGCAAGGTGCTCCTGGTGGACGACGATCCGGCCATGGTCCGGCTGGTCAGGAAGATCCTCGCGGGCAGCGGCTTCGTCTCGGTGCAGCACGCGCCGACCGGACGCGAGGCGCTCGACCGCCTCGACGGCGTGGATGTGGTCATCCTCGACCATCAGCTCCCCGACACCACCGGCCTCGAGGTGCTCGAGGCGATTCGGACCCGCCCGCACGCCCCCGCCGTCATCCTGGTCACCGCCCACGGCAATGAGTCGCTCGCGGCCACCGCGCTCCGGCGGGGGGCCGACGACTATCTCGCGAAGGACGTCTCCCTCACCGAGCTGCTTCCTCAGGTGCTCGAGCGCGTGCGGCGGACACGCGAGCTCCGGAAGGCCCTGGTGGCCGCGGAGCGCGACCTCGTTCGCGCCGAGCGGCTCGCGGCCATCGGCGAGATGACGGTCACCCTGCACCACGAGATCAACAACCCGCTGATGGCCGCCTTCATGAACGTCGAGCTGCTGCTGGCCGACGCGTCCATGGGCGAGGCCGCGAGACGGGAGACGCTCACCGGCCTCCGGGACGCGCTGCACCGCATCCGCGACATCGTTCGCCGGATCGGTGATCTCCGCGAGGTGCGAACGAAGGGTTACGCGACCGGCGTCCAGATGGTGGATCTCGAGGCCGCGGGCTCCGCCTCCGATGTCCGGCGAGGCCGCGCGCTGGTCCTCGTGACGGACGAGGACCTGGAGCGCATCGTCCTGCTGCTCCTGCGTCACGCGGGTTTCGAGGCCGAGCGGGCCAGCAGGGCCGATCTGGGGGCCGTGCAGGGGGGATCCGACGTTCGGTTGGTGGTTCTGCTGGGCGGGACCGGTGCGGCTGGAGCCCATCCGCTGGGCGGGTTCGTGCCACCCGCCGACCGCGGCTACAAGGTGGTCGCATTGGTCGCGGGCGAGGGCGCCGCCGCCCTGGCCGCGGGCGCCGATCAGATCGTGCAGCTGCCTTTCGACCCCGGGGCCTTCACCGCGGAGCTGCTCGCCATCCAATAGTGTCCCGTGTGACCACGCGCACGGTGCAGGGCCGTGACGGGGGCTATCCCTGGCCGGTCATGCGCCGGTCGCTGTGCATCCTCGCAGGCTTGGTCTTCGCCGCTCCAGTCGGCGCCCAGGAGCCTCCCGCCCCTGCCCCCCTTCAGGCGCTCGGCTCGGCCGGCGGCAGGACCCTCGGTCTCTGGTGGACCCGGACCCACAATACCGACCTCGCGAACACCGACATCTACCATGCCGTCTGGCTGCGCGAGGCCTCGGCTCCCGACTCCGTCGTCTTCGATCTGGTTCCGTTCGCCACGCCGCCCCGGGAAGGGGACGGGGTCGCCCTGGCGTACGACCAGGGGCTCGGCGGAAGGATGTGGTCGGGTGTACACGACCGCGACCTGCTGGCGGGCGCCCTCTATGGGGCCTCGGCGCGGCTCCTGGTCCAGTTGTGGCGCATGCTGGCGCCGCCTCCCTCGGAGGAGGGGGAGCTGGTCGGCCGGCGGGGGAAGCCGGGGCTGCTGATCCGCTTCGGCGGCGAGGCGCCCTACGCCTTTGCCAGCGATGGACGCGACGTCGACCCTCTCACCCGGATGGCCATCGGCTACGCGGATCTCGATCTCCCCGTGGCGGGGTCGTGGCGGCTGACGGCCGGCCTGCGGGGCTACCTGTCCCGGATTCCGGGTCGGGCCGACCGGCACGACCTGTCGGCCATAGTGCGGGTCGGGCGGGGGCCGCCAGCACCCGGGATTCACACCTACACGGAACTGAACTGGACCCCGGGCTGGCGCCGGATCGCGGTCCACATCGAGAGGCCCTTCCGCCTCAGCACGGTCGACCTCCGCCCGGCGTTGCGCCTCGGGGCCGGCGACCGGGTTCCATTCGCGCTGGGCTTCTGGCCGGGCGGTGGCGACGGCTTCCCCGGGCTCGATCCAGGCGAGGGCCGAGGGGACCGCGAAGCCTCCCTGGCGTTGCATGCCTCCAGGCCCGTGGGCCACCGACTCACCCTGCATGCCACTGTGGCGTTCGGGCACACCTCCCTGGGGGGGCCGCTGATTCCTGCCAAAGGATGGGTCGGGGGCATCCGGGCGGGCCTCGGCCTCGAGACCCGCTTCGGGACCATTCGGCTCGAGCCCGGAATCACGAACGACGGGCGGACCGGCGTGTTCCTGCGCCTGGGCCCCTGGTTGTGAGCCCCGTCCGGCCGGTGCCGCTCTGTCGGTGAGAAGCCTCACCAACAAGGCGTGCGTTGCATTGGTGGCAGGCGATGCAGGCAGACGTACGTTTCGCCTGCCCGCTGCGACTCGCGGCGGCCTGCGCTTCCCGAGCTGGGACGACCACGCATGACCGACGTACGGCGACCCACCTCCCCGAGACTCTCCCCCCCGGCCAGCGCTCCCATTCCCGAAGAGCTGAGGCTGGGGGGCGCGGCCCGCGACCGTCATCGTCTCGCGCTGCTCGCTGCCATCGCCCTGGGCTGCTTCGTGCGGGCGTGGCACGTGCTGGGGCAGGACTTTCCCCTCAACGACGGTGGAATGTTCTACGCGATGGTGCGTGACCTCCAGGCGGCGCATTACCATCTGCCGGCGTTCACCTCCTACAACTCGGCCGGGATCCCCTACGGGTACTCGCCCCTGGGCTTCTATCTCGCCGCCGCGCTGGACGATCTCACGCCGCTGAGCCTGACCGACGCGTTCCGCTGGCTTCCTCTGGTCACCTCCTGCCTCATCGTGGTCGCGTTCGCGGCGCTCGCGCGGGAGTTGCTCGCATCGCGGACGGCCGTGGTCGCGGCCGTCACCGCCTTCGCGCTGATTCCCCGCAGCTTCATATGGATGGTGATGGGGGGCGGCCTCACCCGGAGCCTGGGGTTCCTCTTCGCGCTGCTGACACTGCACCAGCTTCACCGGGTATACGTGCGACGCGACTGGCGCGCGGTCCCCTGGGCGGGCCTCGCGGGCGGGCTCACCGCGCTGAGCCACCTGGGGACCGCCCCGTTCCTCGTGTTCAGCGGTCTCCTCTTCTGGCTGGCGTATGGCCGCCACCGAACCGGTGTCCTCGGCACTCTGGCTGCCGCAGCCATTGCCGCGGTCGTGAGCGCGCCCTGGTGGGCCCAGGTGCTGGCCGAGCACGGCCCCGGACCCTTTCTGGCGGCCAGCGCCACTGGAGGGTCTGTCTTCCGGGGCCTGAGCCTCTACGAGGCCGTAGGTACGCTGGCGGAATCCGGGCTGGGCACCGGCGAATCGGTGCTGGCACTCATCGGGATGCTGGGCGTGGTCGGGTTCTTCTACTCCCTGACGGCTCGGGACTGGCTCCTTCCGGCCTGGTGGATCGCGATCGTGCTGCTCGATGCGCGGCAGGGCTCCACCTTCGACACGGTGCCGATCTCGCTGCTGGCGGGTGTGGCGGTGGCGCAGGTGCTGCTGCCGGCCATGCGTCGCGCGTGGAGCGCCGAGGCGCCGCCGACGCTGCGGCGCAGCCCGGGACGCCGGGGATGGCGCCCCGAGCTGGTCCTCGGCCTCTTCGTGGTCTTCTCGACCCTCACCGCACTGCTGCGGATGCCCAACCTGGTGGGCGGACTTCCCGACCTGGTCGGCCTGTCGGGTGGGGAGCGCGCGGCGCTGGCCTGGGTGGCCCGCTCCACCCCACCATCGGCGCGGATCCTGGTCGTGGCGGGATCGTCCTGGGAGATCGACCACAACTCCGAATGGCTCCCGGTGCTGGGCCAGCGCACCAGCGTCGCGACGGTGCAGGGTTACGAGTGGCGTCCCCAGGGCGAGTTCATCGCCAAGAAGCGTGACTACGTGGAGCTCCAGGGCTGTGCCTGGTGGTCGGGGGACTGCGTCGAGAGCTGGTCGCGGCGCACCGGCCAGACGTTCACGCACCTCTACATCCCCAAGCGCCCCGGGCGCGAGTGCTGCCACCAGCTGCTCGTCTCGCTGGCCCGCGATCCGGCCTACCGACGGGTCTACGACGGCCCCGGGGCGACGATCTTCGCGCACTCGCCATGATACAGACGGCGGGGTACGCACCGTTGGTTTCTCTCGTGATCCCCTGCTTCAACGAGCAGGACGGCATCCGCGAGACCCATCGTAGGGTCACCGAGGTGATGGCAGGGCTGACCGAGTTCCGTTACGAGATCGTGTACGTGGACGACGGCAGCCGCGACGAGACGGCGGCCGTCCTGCGCGACCTTCACGCCGGTGATCCGGCGGTGCGGGTCGTCCGTCTCTCGCGCAACTTCGGCCACCAGTTCGCCGTGACCGCGGGGCTCGCGAATGCCTGTGGCGACGCGGTCGTCGTCATGGACGCCGATCTCCAGGACCCGCCCGAAGTGGTGCCGCCGATGCTCGCCCGCTGGCGGGAGGGCGTCGAGGTGGTCTACGGCGTGCGCACCGATCGTCTGGGCGAGACGCGGTTCAAGCTGTGGACCGCGCGGCTCTTCTACCGGCTGATCCGCCGCGTCTCGGAGACCGACATACCGCTCGACAGCGGCGATTTCCGCCTGCTCGACCGGCGGGTGGTGGACGCGATCGTGGCGATGCCCGAGCGGGACCGCTTCATCCGGGGCATGGTGAGCTGGGCGGGGTTTCGCCAGGCGGGCGTGCCCTACCGGCGGGCGCCACGATTCGCGGGCACGACGAAGTATCCGCTCGGCAAGATGGTGCGCTTCGCGCTGGACGGCATTCTCTCCTTCTCGGTCAAGCCGCTGCGGCTCTCGACCCACCTCGGCTTTCTGGCCGCCGGCATCTCGCTCCTGGCGATCCTGTACGCTCTGGGCATGCGGGTCTTCACCGACGTATGGGTGACCGGGTGGACGGCCCTCATCATCGCGGTGCTCTTCCTGGGCGGCATTCAGCTGATCTCGCTGGGCATCATCGGCGAGTACGTCGGCCGGCTCTATGGGGAGGCCAAGCGTCGCCCGCTGTATCTCATCATGGAGCGCCTGGGCTTTCCCGAGCCCAGCCGGATGGGACCCAACCTCGAGCGCCGGCGCGAGCCTCGCGAGGCGCGGGACCGCCGGTCGGCGCGCGAGCGGCGGCGGGGACAGCGGGGGAACGAGGAGAGCGGCGGATGGAAGCCCGCCCGGCTGGCGTGAGCGGGCGAGCGCGCTGGGTCCGTCCCGCCCTGGGCGCGGCCATCGGGCTGGGCTTCGCCTTCCTCCTGGCGCGGCGTGTCGAGTGGACCGAGGTGGGCCGGCTCCTCACCGGCGCGGAGGCCGGGCCCCTGGTGCTGGCCCTCGCGGCGCTCGCGACCGGGCTGAGCCTGAGGGTCGTGCGCTGGTGGTGGATGCTGCGGGCCTTCGACCCCGGCCTCAGGCCCGCGAGCTGCGCCCGGCCCTTTCTGGTCAGCCTCGCCCTCAACAACACGATGCCCCTGCGCGCGGGTGATGTGGCGCGCGTGGTGGGATTCGGCCGCTCGCTCCGTGCGCCCGCGGCCCGCGTGCTCGGCACCCTCATGGTGGAGCGCCTGCTCGACCTGCTCGTGCTCCTGCTCGTCTTCTTCCTCGCGCTCCTCGGCGCGGCCAGGATCTTTCCGCGGGGGTTCCTTGTGGCGGCCGCAGCCGCGGGAGCCGTGGCCGCCGTGACGCTGCTCGTTCTCGTCCTCGCACCGGGCCTGGTTCTCCATGCCGCCGAGTGGATGGTGTCGCTCGCACGCGGGCGCCGGGGTTGGGGCGAGCGCCTGGCTCCGATGGTCCACCAGCTCGCCGAATCCCTCGCGGTGCTCGGGTCGCCCGGCCGCTCGGTCGCGCTCCTCGGCTTCAGCCTGCTCGCCTGGATCGCGGAGGGAGTCGTCTTCGCCGGCGCCGCCGCGTCGCTGGGTGTGGCGTTCCCCTGGCCAGCCGCCTGGCTCTCGCTCGGCGCTGCGACGCTGTCCACGCTGCTCCCGGGCGCGCCCGGCTACGTGGGAACGTTCGACTGGTTCGCCACGCTGGGCTTCGTCGCCTACGGTACGGATCGGTCCGCGGCGGCCGCTGCCGCGCTGCTGGTCCATCTGATTCTCTGGCTGCCGGTGACCGTGACCGGCCTCGCGCTGCTCGGCCTTCGGGGCCGCGAGACTCGCTCGCTCGAGGTCGGATCGGCGTGAGCAACCCCTCTGCCCGCCCCCACGTCGCTATCATCGGAGCCGGCT
>CAMPKP010000056.1 GCA_946887295.1 uncultured Gemmatimonadota bacterium
GGCTCTACGACTCGGCGATCGTGCGGGTCTATCCCACCGGGGTAGTGCGGGTCTACATCGGGGCCTCGCCGCACGGACAGGGCGAGGAGACCACGTTCGCCCAGATAGTGGCCGAGGAGTTCGGCTACCCGGTGGAGAACATCGAGATCGTCCACGGCGATACCGAGACCACTCCGCAGGGCTGGGGCACCTACGGCAGCCGCTCCACCGCCGTCTGCGGATCGGCGGTGAAGGTCGCGGCGCAGCGGGTCAAGGAAAAGGCCAAAAAAATCGCGGCCCATCTGATGGAGGCCAACGAGCAGGATCTGGAATGGAAGGACGGCAAGTTCGCGGTGCGGGGATCGCCCGACCAGGGCAAGAGCTTTGCCGAAGTAGCGCTCATGGCCAACGTCGCGTGGAACATGCCGGCCGGCGTCGAGCCCGGACTCGAGGCGTCCGCCTTCTTCGATCCCTCCAACTTCGTGTACCCGTTCGGGAGCCATCTCTGCACCGTGGAGGTGGACGCCGAGACCGGCGAGGTGAAGATCCTGCGCTACGTCGCGGTGGACGACTGCGGGCCGCACATCAATCCCATGATCGTGCAGGGGCAGATCCACGGCGGGGTGATCCAGGGAATCGGCGAGGGCCTTCAGGAGATCTGCATCTACGACGACTCCGGCCAGCTCGCCACCGGAACGATGATGGACTACGCCGTCCCCAAGGCGAGCCAGATGCCGCGGATCGAGACCGACTACACGGTCACGCCGTCGCCGGTCAACCCGCTCGGTGTGAAGGGCTGCGGCGAGGCCGGCACGATCGCCTCGGCGGCCTGCCTGGTGAACGCGGTCTGCGACGCGCTGTCGCCGCTGGGGATCGTGCACATCGACAAGCCGCTCACTCCCGCCCGCGTGTGGGCGGCCATGCAGGCGGCGAAGGGAGCGACCTCATGATACCCGCGAGCTTCGACTACGTCCGCGCGGTGTCGGTGCGCGACGCGCTCAACTCACTGGCTGCGGGAGACGGCAGCAAGATCCTCGCGGGCGGCCACAGCCTCCTGCCGATGATGCGCTTCCGCCTGGCGCAGCCGCCGCGCCTGGTGGACGTCAGCGACCTCGCCGAGCTCAGGGCCATCGTGGAGCACCGCAAGGGCGTGCGGATCGGCGCCACCACCACGTACCGCGACCTGCTCGATTCCCCGCTGGTGCGCGAGCGGTTCCCGCTGCTGGTCGAGTGCACCGAGAACATCGGCGATCTCCAGGTCCGCAATCGCGGGACCGTCGGCGGAAGCCTGGCGCACGCCGATCCCGCGTCGGACCTGCCGGCGGTGATGCTGGTGCTGGACGCGACGTTCAACCTCAGATCCAAGCGCGGCAGGCGCGCGGTGCGCGCCCGCGAGTTCTTCCAGGGCCCCTTCGCGACCGCCCTCGCGGAGGACGAGATGCTGATCGACCTCGTGCTGCCGCCGACCCCGCGGGGCGCGGGCACCGCGTACCTGAGCCAGGACCAGGCGGCGTCGGGGTATTCGCTGGCGGGCGCGGCGGCGGTGATCGCCCGAACGCGGAAGACGGTGAGCCACGCCGCCGTCGCCCTCACCGGGGTGGGAGACATGTCCCGGCTGGTCGGCTCGACCGACCAGCTGGTCGGCACCAGGGCCGAGCCCGACGTGATCGGCCGGGTAGCCGCCGCCTCGGTGGAGGGGATCGAGATCACCGGGGACATCCATGCGTCCGCCGTGTACCGGCGTCATCTGGCCACGGTGATCGTGCGCCGCGCGATTCAGAAGGCGCTGGAGCGTGCCGCCTAACCGCCCTCATCTCGAGGACCGACCGCATGAAGCTGCAGTTCTCCGGTGCACCCGAGATCGCCGCGTCGCGGCAGAAGGTCTGGGCGCGGCTCATGGACCCCGACTTCGTGGCGGCCTCGGCGCCCGGTGTGGAGGCGGTGGAGGCCGTCGACCCGACCCATTTCAACGTCGTGAGCGGGCTGGGAGTCGGCGCGGTCAAGGTCAAGTTCAAGCTCGACGTGGAGCTGTCCGACATCGTCGAGCCGGAGCGGCTCCGGATGACCGCCCGGGGCAAGGCTCCGGGCTCCGCGGTGGACGTGGTCTCGAGCGTCCACCTGGAAGAGGCGGGCGACGGCCGGACCCGGCTCAACTGGTCGGCGACGAGCAACGTGAGCGGCACCGTGGCGAGCGTCGGCGCCCGGCTCCTGGAGGGCACCGCGCGGCGACTCACCGAGGAATTCTGGACCGACTTCGCCCGTCGGGTCGGCACCGGGTGACCCAGCCACTCGACATAGACGCGGTCCAGGCCGCCTTCGCCCGCGAGGGCTACGTCGCGGACCGCGAGCTCTCCACCTCGATCTTTCTCTCGCTGGCCCTGCAGCGTCCGCTGCTGCTGGAAGGCGAGGCCGGCGTCGGCAAGACCGAGGTCGCCCGCACCCTCGCCGCCGTGCTCGGCGCGGAGCTGATCCGGCTGCAATGCTACGAAGGACTCGACGCGAGCACCGCCCTGTACGAGTGGGACTATCCCCGGCAGATGCTGGAGATCCGGCTGCTCGAGGCCCGGGGCGAGGCCAAGTCCGCGGCTACCCGCGACATCTTCGGACCCGACTTTCTCATCCGCCGGCCGCTGCTGCGCGCCCTGGAGAGCCGGGCGAGCGAGCCGCCGGTGCTGCTGATCGACGAAGTGGACCGCGCCGACGAGGAGTTCGAGGCCTTTCTGCTGGAGATTCTGAGCGATTTCGCGGTGAGCATCCCGGAGATCGGCACCGTCCGGGCGGACCGCCCTCCCCGAGTGATCCTCACGAGCAACCGCACCCGCGAGGTGCACGACGCGCTCAAGCGCCGGTGCCTCTATCACTGGATCGACTATCCCGCTCCCGACCGCGAGCTCGCCATCCTCCGCGCCCGGCTGCCCCGGGTGCCCGAGACACTGGCGCGCGACATCGTCGCCTTCGTCCAGCGTCTCCGGCAGGCCGACCTCACCAAGTCCCCCGGTGTCGCCGAGACACTCGACTGGGCGGCGGCGCTGCTGGCCCTCGGCGCCGGTCACCTCGACCCGGCGCAGGTGGAGCGGACGCTCGGCGTGCTCCTGAAGTACCAGGAAGACCTGGGAGGCATGCGTGCCGGCGGTGCGCGCGGCATACTCGAGGAGACGCGGGCCACCGCCCGTGCCTGAAGGGCCCTGGATCCCGTGATCCCGGCAACCGTGGACGGGGTGGCGTTCACCGCGAACGTCGCGCGGTTCGCCCGTGTGCTCCGGCGCGCCGGGCTCGAGGTGGAGCCGGGCCAGACCGCCACCTTCCTTCGGGCGCTCGTGCTGCTGGGCTTCGACCGCCGGAGCGACGTCCGAGCCGCGGGCCGCGCGATCTTCGCGCGCCGTCGCGAGGACGGAGCCGTCTACGACGCAGCGTTCGACCTGTTCTGGCGCCGCTCCGGAGCCGGGGGCGACCCGAGCGGCCGCCTGCCGCGCATCACGCAGCGGGAGCGCGGTGCCTCCGGCGAGATGCCGCCAGAAGGCACTGAAGGCACCGGTGACGAGCCGGTCACCACGGTGCGGCCAGGCAGCGCCGGCGCGCGCGAGGTGCTGCGGACCGCCGACTTCGCCTCCCTCACGCCCGAGGAGGCCCGCGACGCACAGGCGATGCTGGAGGCGCTGCGCCCCAGGCTGCCACAGCGTCGCTCCCGGCGGAGCGGCGTCGGCCGGAGCGGGCACCGGCCCGCCGGCCGCGCCATGCTCCGCCACGCGCTCGCCAGCGGAGGCGAGGCGCTCCGCTGGCGCTGGCTGCGCCGGGCGACGCGCCCCCGTCCCATCGTCCTGGTCTGCGACATCAGTGGCTCGATGGAGCGCTACAGCCGGCTCATGCTCCGTTTCGCCCACGCGCTTCGGCGAACCGGCGCGCCGGTCGAGGTCTTCGTGTTCGGCACGCGCCTGACCCGGATCACCCGACAGCTCGCGGTCCGAAGTCCGGACGCGGCGCTGCGCCGCGTGGCCGAGAGAGTGGTAGACTGGAGCGGAGGAACCAGGATCGGCGAGAGCCTGCGCGAGCTGAACCGCCGCTGGGTGCGGCGGGCGGTGAGGAGCAGCGCCGTGGTCCTGCTGATGTCGGACGGCTGGGAGCGAGGCGACCCCGCTCTGCTCGGCCGCGAGATGGCCACACTGCGGCGCTCCTGCCACCGCCTCATCTGGATCGACCCGCTCGCCGTGCGGGCGGGGTTCGAGCCTGCGACCGCCGGCCTGCGAGCGGCGCTGCCGCATGTGGACGAGTTCGTGCCGGCGGCGAGCGTGGCGTCGCTGGCCGCGCTCGCCCACCGTCTGGGTAATCTGTGAGGAGGGACCGATGCGCGATCTGCTGACCGACTACGAGCGGCTGGTCCGAGCGGGGGAACCGTTCGGCCGGGCCGTGGTGACCAGCGTCTGGGGCTCCGCCCCGCGGGCCGAGGGCGCCTCGATGCTCGCCACCTCGAGCGGCACGATCGCGGGCTCCGTCTCCGGGGGATGCGTGGAAGGCGCCACCGCGACCGAGATCGCCGCGGCGCTGGAACGGGGAACCCCCAGGCTGGTGACGTTCGGGGTGAGCGATGAGCGAGCGTGGGAGGTCGGTCTCGCCTGCGGCGGAACGATCAAGGTCTTCGTCGAGCCGGCGGTCCGACCCGAGGTGCTCGCCGCCGCCCGGGGACCGGGCGGCGAAGTGGTGGCGACGATCGTCGAGGGCGCGGCACCCGGGGTCTCGATGCGCGTGCTGGAGGACGGAAGGATGGAGGGCGACCTCGGCCCCGGCGTGCCCTCCGCCGCGGTCCGCGAAGCCGCCATCGCGGCCCTGCAGCGGGAGCGCAGCACGACCGTGCCGGTGAGGACCCCGGCTGGGGAGACATCGGTGTTCCTCGAGGTGTTCCCGCGGCAACCGCGACTGGTGATCTTCGGCGGCGTCCACGTCGCCGTAGCCCTGGTTCCGCTGGCCCGAATGCTCGGCTATCGCACGATCGTCGCCGACGGCCGCCAGTCGTTCCTCACCCGGGAGCGCTTCCCCGGCGCCGACGAGCTGATCCTCGCCTGGCCCGAACAGGCGTTCGAGCAGATCGGCCTGGACCCGTCGTGCTACGTCTGCCTTCTCTCCCACGACCCCAAGTTCGACGAGCCGGCGCTCAAGGCGGCACTCCGCTCTCCCGCGAAGTACGTGGGAGCGATCGGCTCTCGGAAGACCCAGGCGGCGCGGCGAAAGTGGCTGGAGGAGGAGGGGTTCAGTCAGGCCGAGATCGCGAGGCTGCACGGACCGATCGGACTCGACCTGGGCGGCCGCCAGCCGGCCGAGACGGCGCTCGCGATCATGGCCGAGATGACGGCGGTGAGGTACGGCGGCGGGGCTGCCGGCGTCAGCCCCGCACCGGAAGGTCCAGGTCCTCGCTCACGATCTCCCGCGTGACCGGCGGCCGGGAGTGCCGTACGGCCGGGGCTTCGGTCCAGCCGGCGCTCTCCATCAAACTCGCCGTGCGGCGATCGACCTCGTCGGACTCGGCCCGATCCCCTGCGACGGTCGAGGCCAGGTCGAGCCAGGAAAGCGCCTCGGCAAATGCGAAACGCTGGAGCGCGGCCTCGCTGGCGAGCAGCGCCGAGCGGTAGGCCAGCTCCCGGTCCCCGCCCTGCTCCGCGTGGCGGGCGACCTCGGCCGCGATGCCGCGGGCGTCCGACGGCGGCGTCACGGCGTCCAGCGACGCGGCCAGCGCCCGGTGCACTTCCCGGCGGCGGGTCGGAGTCACCCCGTCGCGGACCACGTGCGCGACCACCGGGTGCAGGCACCGGTACACGCCCGCCCCTTCCTCCACCAGCCGGCGCTCCGCCAGCGCGTCGCACACGGTGGCGGCGTGCAGTCGTGAGATCCCGTGCACGTGCGACAGTACCTCGGGTCGGCATCCGGGGCCGCCCGCTACCGCGACGGTGATGAGCACTTCCGCCAGCTCCTCGGGCAGCCGGTTCACCTGCTCGGCGATGACATCGTGCACCGTGCGCGAGAACGGGAACTCCCGTCCGCCCGCGAGCGCCGACGGCGCCGCCGTCCATTCGCCGCTCTGCTCGTCGGCCGTGAGCAGCCCCTGCACGAACATCGACTTGATCAGCTCGATGATGTAGAAGGGATTGCCGCCGGTGATCCGGTAGATCCGCCGCGCGAAGCGGCGGGCGCCGGTCGGCGTGCTCACGTGACCCATCTCACGCACCAGCCGCCAGACTTCCTCCTCGCCGAGACCGGACAGCGCGATCGTCTCGGCGCCGGCCTTGGCACGGAGCGCCCGGCAGAGCCGCGCGGCAGGGGCGTCGCGCTCCAGATCGCCCAGCGTCGTCGTCCCCAGCCAGAGGATCGGGGCCTGCTCCAGCCGCCGGGCGAGGACCTGGATGAGCTTGCAGCTGTCCTCGTCGCACCACTGGAGGTCATCCAGCGCGATCACCAGCGGCCGCTCGGCGGCGAGAGAGGCGATGAGCTGCGCGATGCCCTCGTACAGACGCCACGCGTCGGTCGGGTCTACGGTCGGCTCCGGCTCGGGCAGGCCGGGGAAACGCTGGCGCAGCTCCGGCAGCAGCCTCGCCGCCTCGGTGAGCCACTCCGGGTCGGTGGCCGCCAGACCGGGCGCGTCCATCGCTTCGCGGAGGGTCTCCACCAGGGGAGCGAAGGGCACGGCCGCGGTCGCGTCGTAGCCGCGCCCCCTGAGCACCGTGGCACCTCCTGCGACGACGGTCCGGAGAAACTCCTCGACGAGGCGCGACTTCCCGATTCCCGCGTCCCCCTCGATCAGCACGATCCTCCGCCTGCCCTTCGCCGCCTCCTTCCAGGCCGCCACCAGCGCGTTCCACTCCTGCTCGCGGCCGATGAGGGCGGCCTCGAAGGAGTGCGCCCGCGGGTACCACTCCTCGCTCACCGGCCGTCGCGGGGCCCTTTCGACTTCCGCCTCGATCCGCCGTCCCAGGGCGCTCAGCGCCTGGGAAGGCTCGCATCCGGTCTCCCGCTGCAGCGCGGACCGGTATTCGGCCAGCCTGGCCAACGCCGCACCCCGGTCCCCGGCGAGGTATCTCGCCTCGATCGCCACCCGGGCGGCCTCCTCGGAGAGGCGGTCGCAGGCCAGCCACCGGTCGGCGCGCTCGGCGGCCTCCCGCCAGCGGCGCCGGTCCATCGCGTCCCGGGCCAGGGTGCCGAGCACCTCGGCATATCGGTTGAGCAGACGGGTCCTGGTTTCGGCGGCCCACTCGTCGAACTGGGGTGCGTGGCGGATGGAGAACCCGGCCAGGAACCGGGGGATGTCGATCGCGGCCGCAGCCTCGGGGTCCCGCTCCGCGCTCTCCAGGAACCCGGTGACGTCGCAGCGGACCGGCTCGGCCAGCTCCACGAGCTGCCGGTCGCAGCGGACCACCTCGCCAAGCGAAGTGCGCAGCTGCTTGAGGGCCTGGCGCAGCGACGCGCGCGCCTCGGGCTCCGGGGACTCGCCCCAGAGCAGATCGGCAAGTGCCTCGCGGGTATGGGGATGCGGCTCGAGGGCCAGGTAGGCGAGAAGGGCGAGCGCCTTGGCGCCGGGCTGGGGCGTGACCCGCTCCCCGTCGGCCAGTCCGACGGTGGGCGATCCGATCAAGGTCAACACGGGACCCGACAATCGGCATTGTCCTGGGGGATTCGAAGGACCAACCTACGCCCGATTCACGGAAGGGCAAGAGCGATTCACGCGGAATTCACGGGCCCACCCGACATTGGCTCCAGTTCTTTCGCCAGCGATCGAGACCGCCACACATTCGGAGGGTACCATGGACAGCTCCAAGAGCCAGTTCCGCATCGAGTTGACTCCCGAGCAGAAGGACAAGGTCCGCAGCGCCACCGGGAAGGACGCCGAGGCGGTCGAGCTTTCCGTCGAAGAGCTGGAGGAGAGGATCGCCCCCCGGAAGAAGCAGCTCTAAGCAGCCTTCCGGATGGCTTGAAGCGCCGGCACCGGGTCATCGGGCGCCGGCGCTTCGCGCGTCGAGAGTCCGTCCTCTTTCGGAACCGCGCCGCGCGCCACATACTCTGGCATGACCGACCTGCTTGGCGTCCCCCCGGTTTCGCAGGAGGAGTTGCGCCGCGAGGTCGAGCGTCTACGCCTGCTGCACTCCATCACGCTCGAATTCAACGCCACGCTCGACTTCGACGAGCTGCTCCCCCGGGTGTTCGACCGGGTGATGACCGCCCTGGGAGCCGAGGGAGGCTCGCTCTGGATCGCCGAGGGCGACATGCTGCACTGCCGCCTCGCGGTCGGTGGGGCGGCGGCGTCCCGGCTGGTCGGCGCCCAGATGCCGGTGGGCACCGGGTTCGTGGGCGACGTGGCGCAGAAGCAGCGCACCACGATGGTCATGGAGGCGGTGCGCGATCCGCGCTTTCAGGAGGCCACCGACAGCACCGAGGAGTCCGTCGCCAGCACCGTCATGGCCACTCCCATGGTGGCCGGCGGCGTGACCGTCGGCGCCATCCAGGTGGTCAACAAGCGGACCGGCAGCGGAGTCTTCAACGAGCAGGACAAGGAGCTGCTCGAAGGGCTCGCGGCCGCGGCCGGGAGCGCGCTGCGCAATGCGCGGCTGCACGGGGCGGAGCGGCGCGCCCACGACCTCGCCCTGCTGCTCGAGATCAGCCGCGAGATCACCGCCACCCTGGATCTGGACCGGGTGCTCCAGTCGGTGGTGAATCTCGCCTCCCGCGCGCTGAGCTTCGATCGCGGAGCCGTAGCGCTCTACGAGAAGGGCCGCTGCGAGATCCGCGCGGTCGCCGGACAGGAAACGGTGGATCCCGACGATCCCCGCCTGCGGGACCTCGTGGCCCGGGCCGAGTGGGCGGCGGGACGAGGCGAGCCGCTCTACCTCACCGATGCCGAGGACCCCGCATCGGACGCCGAGCGGCTGTTCGTGACGGTGTTCGGCCAGGATCTCGCGGCCGACAAGGTGCGGAGCGCCCTGTACCTCCCGCTCAAGGACGAGGAGGGGGTGCTCGGGGTTCTCGTCTTCGAATCGGGAGATGCCGATTTCGCGGCCGAGACCCAGCGGGAAGTCGCCGCCATTCTCGCCAACCAGACCGGGGTCGCGCTGCGCAACGCGCAGCTCTATCACCAGGTTCCGATGGTGGACGCGCTGGGCGCACTGGCGGCGCGCAAGCAGGCGCTGCTGGCGCTCCCGCGCCGGCGGCTCCAGGTGTACGCCGGCGCGGCCATTCTCCTCCTGGCCGGACTCACGCTGATCCGATGGCCCTTCCGGGTGCCGGGGGAGGCGCCGGTGCTGCGTCCCAGCGGATACACTCCGGTCCGCGTGCTGGTGGAGGGAACAGTGGAGCGGGTCGCGGTCCGCGAAGGGGCGGAGGTGCGGCGGGGCGACCTTCTCGCCGTCCTCCGCGCCACGCCGCTCGCGGCCGAGCGGGAGGGAGCCGCGGCCGATGCGGCGACCGCCGACCGGCTCGCGGCGCAGGCCGCGAGCCGAGGCGACCCAGCCGAGGAGCGGCTCCATCGCATCAGGGGCGAGGCGCTTCGGCGCGAGCTGGCCCTGCTGGACGAGCAGCTCGCTTTGAGGACCGTGCGGGCACCCGCGGCTGGGCTGGTGCTGACGCCCCGGCTGGACGAGCGCACCGGGAGCTCGCTTTCCGAGGGAGACCAGCTGCTCGTGCTGGGCCGGACCGATACGCTCGAGCTCGAGTTCGGCGTGGCGCAGCAGGACATCCTCCGGGTCCGGCCGGGCCAGGACGTCCGGCTGCGGGTGGATGCGCTGCCCACCCGAACCTTCGAGGGCCGGGTGACCTCGATCGCACAGTTGCCGATGGAGCGGGACGGGGAGGTCATGTACCCGGTGCGGGCCGCGGTCGCCAACTCGGACGGACTCCTCAAGCCCGAGATGGCCGCGCACGCGCGGGTGCTCACCGATCCGGCGTCCACGCTCACCAGGGCACTGCGGGCGCCGGCACGCTGGATCCGTCTGACGTGGTGGAGGATCTGGTCATGAGACCGACCGCCTTTCTGCTGACCGGCACGATGGCCGCCGCACTGGCCTGCGGAACACCCTCGGCGGACGCGGGCGGGAAGCCGGTCCAGGCCGGTGAGCCCGCCAAGAGCGAGCCGACAGCCACCTCCCTCGTCACGGTCGACACCCTCACGGTCGAAGTGCCGCTGTCGCTTCCCGCGCAGCTCTACGTGGAGCACGACGCGGCGATCTATGCCCGGTCGCAGGGAATCGTCGAATCCATCCTGGTGGATCTGGGGACCAGAGTCGAGCGCGGCCAGCTGCTCGCGCGGCTGGAGAGCGCCGACCAGTCCATCGCCCTCGCCCAGGCGCGCGACCGGCACGACGACGCGGTGGTGCAGGCCGAGCGGCAGCGCGCGCTCAAGTCCGCCGGCGTGGTCACGCAGGCCGACTCGGAGCGGGTGGAGCTCGACCTCCGCGCGGCGACCCTCGCGCTCCAGAAGGCGCAGCGCGATCACGACCTCACGCGGATCGTGGCGCCGTTCACCGGCGTGGTGACCGGCCGCACCGCCCGGATCGGCCGCCTGGTCGCCGACGGAGATTCCCTGTTTCACCTCACCGCCCTGAGCCCGGTGCTCGCGTCGGTGCGGATTCCCGAGGCCTCCGCGTTCGGCGTGAAGCTGGGGGCGGAGGCCGACGTGCGGGGTCCGCGGGGAGAGAAGGCCCGGGCGCGCGTCGTGCGCGCCAGCCCCGTCATCGACCCGGCGAGCGGCACCCGCGAGGTGGTTCTCCAGCTCGTCGCCGGGGATCGCCTGCCCCCGGGCAGCGGCGTCACTCTGCGGCTGGGCTCGGAGTCCCGGCGGGTGGTCGCCGTGCCCCGGGAAGCCATCGGTGAGGGATACGCCCTCGTCTGGGACTCGGACCGGACTTCGCTGCGGCAGGTCACCGTGGGCAGCGAGCTGCCGGGCGAGCGGGTGGAGGTGGTGACAGGCCTGGTTGCGGGGGAGAAGGTGGTCCGGAGCGGGCCATGAGCGAGCGCCCCCGCCTGCGCACCGACCTCATTCTGGTCGAGCAGACCTACCGCGGCGAGCAGAGCTTCATCGTGAAGGACCCCTCGACCCGGAAGTATTTCCGATTCCGTCCGGTGGAGGTCACCGTCATGCGCGCGCTGGACGGCCGGCGCACCCTGGGTGAGGCCGCGGCGGCGCTGATGGAGGAGGGGGTCAAGGTGAGCGCGACCGCCTTGGGCCGCTTCGCCGAGAAGCTCAAGACGATGGGCCTCTGCGAGCGAACGCTGCGGGAGAGCTCGGTGCTGCTCATCGAGCGACTTCGGGCCCAGCGGCGCGTCCGGCTGCGCAGCGGCCGCTTCAAGGGCGACATCCTGCGGCTGCGCTGGTCCATGGGCGATCCCGACCGGTTGATGGACCGCACCATTCCCTATCTGCGCTTCCTCTTCACCCGCCGGTTCCTGACCATCTCGGTCGCGCTCTTCGCGGTGTATTTCGTGATACTGGCGCTCAAGTGGTCGGAGTTCATCGGCGCCATGGGGGACGTGTATCTCCTGCGCGCCTCGGTCGGCGACTACGTCCTCCTGTGGGTGGCGACCACGGGGATCATCGCGGTGCACGAGCTGGCGCACGGCTACACCTGCAAGCACTACGGCGGACAGGTCCACGAGATCGGCGTGATGATGTTCTACTTCGACATCGCGTTCTTCTGCAACGTGAACGACGCCTGGACCTTTCCCGAGCTGAAGTCGCGGCTGTGGGTCACGGCCGCGGGATCGTGGATCGAGATGGTCGTCGCCAGCCTCGCGGCGATCGTATGGTGGGTGGCCGCTCCCGGCACCTTCGTCGCCGATGTCGCGCTCGCGATCGTCATGGTCGGCGGGATCGCCGCGGTGCTGGTGAACCTGAATCCGTTGATCCCGCTGGACGGCTACTACGCCCTGAGCGACTGGCTGGAAGTACCCAACCTGCGCCGCCGCGCCTTCGCCCACCTCACCTGGATCATCAAGACCAAGTGGCTCGGTCTCGAGCTCGCGATGCCGGCCGCGGACGAGCGGGAGCAACGGATCTTCGCCCTGTACGGCACGCTCGCCGCGGCGTACACCGGAATGATCTTCCTGGTCGCGGGCGCGATCGCCTACGGCTGGCTCTCCCGGATTTTCGGGGCCGTCGGCGTCGCCGCTCTCGTGCTCGTGGTCTGGCTGGTGACCCGGCAGGCTCGCCGGAACCTGAGGCGAGCCGTCGGAGACGCCTGGCGGGAGCTTCGCGCGAAGTGGACGGCCGGGGGCAAGGGACGCAGGGTCCGGAACGGCCTCACCGCCGTCGCGGCCGCCGTCGCGCTGGCCGGACTGGCCCCCTGGCCCATCACCATCACCGGGCCCTTCGTCGTGTCCCCCTCCGGGAGCGCCGTCGTGGTGGCGCCCGACAGCGGCGTGGTATCGGAGGTGCTGGTCCGGGAGGGCAGCACGGTCGGCGCCGGAGCTTCCCTGGCGACGATCCGCAACTTCGATCTGGAGCGGGACGCGGCCGCGGCGACCCGGGCGGTGGACTCCCTCGGCGCGCGCAAGTCGCAGGCACGCGCCCGCGGCCGGGAGGGCGACGTGGCGCGGATCGCCGCCGAGGAGCAGGCCGAGGGCGCCCGGCTCGCGGGCATGCGGGAGCGGGTCCGATCGCTGTCCATCCGCGCGCCCGGCGAAGGGGTCGTGGCAGACCCCAGGCCTGATACCCTGGTCGGCCGGACGGTCTCGCTGGGTGACACGCTCTTCAGGCTCGCCGCACCGAGCGGGGTGGAGGCACGCATCGCTCTGGAAGGTGCCGGCGCGTCGATGGCCCGCGCGGGGCAGCGAGTCCGACTGATCGCCCACGCCGACCCCGCGTTCCGGTTCGAGGGCGCGGTCGCGAGCGTGGCGGCGTCCGCGTCGCACGGCGGCGCGGTGGAGTCCCGGGTGCGACTCGCCGGGGGTGAGGCCCTGCGCCCCGGCATGACGGGCGAGGCCAGGATAACGCTCAGGCGGTCCAACGGTTGGGCCGCGCTCTGGTGGGCGATCCGGAGCCGGATTCGGACCGACGTCCTCCTCTGAAGAGAGGGAATTGCGACTTGCGCGCCACGGGCCCCGGCGCGACCATTGGAACATCCCACCACCAGGACCTAGCCATAGCGCGGGACATGTTGCCGCTGGTCCAGAAGGCCTTCGAGGGTCAGTACCGGGTCGAGCGCGAGATCGGGAAAGGCGGCAATGCCCGGATCTACCTCGCGCGCGACCGCGAGGATCGCCAGGTCGCCCTCAAGGTCCTGCATCCGGAGCTCCTGGTCAGCGTCGCAGCCGACCGGTTTCTCCGGGAGATCCGGCTTTGCTCCCAGCTCCAGCATCCGCACATCGCGCACCTGCTCGACTCCGGCGAGCGGGACTGGATCGTGTACTACGTCATGACGTACGTGGAGGGCCCGACCCTGCGCGAGCATCTCTCCAGCGTGTCCCGGCTCTCGGTCGGCGAGACGGTCCGGCTGGCGGACGACCTGCTCGACGCGCTCGATCACGCGCATGGTCACGGAATCGTCCACCGGGACGTGAAGCCGGAGAATGTGGTCATGGCGCCCGCGGGCGCGGTGCTGCTCGATTTCGGGATCGCCCGCGCGGTCGCCGCCTCGGGCAGTGACCGGCTCACCCGCTCCGGGATCGCGGTCGGCACCTCGACCTACATGAGTCCCGAGCAGATCACCGCGCTGAAGGAGATCGACCGCCGGAGCGACATCTATTCGCTCGGTTGCGTGCTCTTCGAGAGCCTGGCGGGACAGCCGCCGTTCATCCACCGGAACGAGGCGGTCGTGCTTCAGCTTCACCTCACCCAGCCGGCGCCGGACTTGCGCGGACTCCGCCCCGATGCCCCGAAGGAGCTGGTCGAGGGCATCGCGCGCGCGCTCGAGAAGGCGCCCGAGTCCCGCTGGCAGTCAGCCGCGGCGATGCGGGAGTCGCTGGCGGGGGCCCGGGTGTAGCCGACCGGGTTCCTTCAGAAGGTTTCCCACGGAAGATCTCGTGGTTCTCGTATGCCCTCCCGACCCGCAACCCCTTATGTTCAGTGTCCTGACACCCACCCCTTCGAGGCAGTCGTGGCAGAAGTCCTGGAGCAGCTTCGCGCCGCGCTCGGCGACCGATACGAGGTCGAGCGCCTGGTCGGCGAAGGCGGCATGGCTACGGTCTTTCTCGCCCGAGACCTGCGCCATGGCCGCATGGTCGCGATCAAGACCCTGAGGGCCGAGCTCGCCGCCTCGATCGGCGCGGACCGGTTCCTCCGGGAGATCCGCGTCGCCGCCAATCTCCAGCATCCCAACGTGCTCGCGCTCTACGACTCGGGCGAGGCCGACGGCATCCTGTATTACGTCATGCCGTTCGTCGAAGGCGAGTCGCTGCGCGACCGGCTCAACCGCGAGCAGCAGCTGCCGCTGCACGATGCCGTGCGGATCACGCGCGAGGCCGCGGAGGGGTTGGCGTACGCCCACGTGCGTGGGGTCGTCCACCGCGACATCAAGCCGGAGAACATCCTGCTGCAGGACGGCCACGCACTGGTGGCCGATTTCGGCATCGCCCGGGCGGTGGACGCGGCCGGCGAGAAGCTCACCCAGACCGGCATGGCGGTGGGCACCCCGCACTACATGAGCCCCGAGCAGTCGATGGGGGCCGATCACGCCGACGCCCGCAGCGATATCTACAGCCTGGGCTGCGTGCTCTACGAGCTGCTGGCGGGGCAGCCGCCGTTCGACGGCCCCAACTCCCGGGCGATCCTCGCCCGCCACGCCATGGAGCAGGTGCCGAGCATTCAGGTGGTACGCCAATCGGTGCCGGACGAGCTGGAAGACGTGGTCATGCAGTCGCTGGAGAAGACTCCTGCCGACCGGCTCCAGAAGATGAGCGAGTTCGCCGAGGTACTCGCCGATCTCGAGCCGACCCTGGCCACCCGGAGGACCAGCTCGCGGGGCGTGCCGGCGGTGCGGCGAGGCACATCGGGAGGGATGCGGCGAAGCACCTCGGGTGCAACCGAGGGAATCAGGCGGCCGACGCCACAGGCGATCCTCGGTGAAAAGTGGGGCACCGGGGTGCGGCTGTGGTCGCTCGTGGTGTTCGCATTGGCGGTGATCGCGGCGGGAGGAGCGCTGGCATGGCGTACCTGGCTGACACCGTCGGAGTCCGCGGCCGATTCTACCCTCGACCCCAACCGCATCGCGGTCCTCTACCTCGAGAAATCGGAACAGGCCTCGGACTCGCTGTCATATCTGGCGGACGGCCTCACCGAGGCGCTGATCCACGAGCTCAGCAACGTGGGCGGCCTGCAGGTGATCTCCAGTAACGGTGTCCGGCCCTACCGCAAGGGAGACGTGCCGCTGCAACAGATCGCCCGTGACCTGCAGGTCGGCACGATGGTGCACGGGCGCATCGCCAGGTCGAATGACCGCCTGCGGGTGACGGTTTCGCTGGTGGATGCGAGCAACGGCGTGGAGATCGGCACGCGGACCCTGGAACGCCCGCGGGAGGAGCTCTTCGCGCTGCAGGACGAGCTGGCGAACGAAGTCTCGGTGTTCCTCCGCAAGCAGCTGGGCAAGGAAGTGCAGCTGCGGGAGACCCGGGCCACGACCCGAAACGTGCAGGCCTGGGAACGCTATCAGCAAGCGCAGGAGGAGGCTCGGGAGGCGGACATCCTGGCCACCGCCGAAGACACCCTGGGCGCCCGGCGAAAACTCGCGCGAACGGACTCGCTGCTGGCGGAGGCCGCGGCCCTGGACCCGAAATGGGCCCCGCCCAACTCCCTTCGGGGCTGGCTCGATTTCCGACGGTCGCGGATGGCCCCCTCCGCCGCCGCTTCCTATCACGCCGCCGCGATCCAGGAGGGATTGGAACACGCCGAGCGTGCGCTCAGCCTCAAAGCAGACGATCCCGACGCGCTCGAGCTTCGGGGGACGCTCCGCTACTGGAAGTGGCTGAACAATCTGGGCGGGAGCAGCTCCGAGGCCGCCAGGCTCTATGAGGAGGCGGAACGCGACCTCCGAACCTCGGTGGAGATCAATCCCGCCCAGGCCTCCGCGTGGACCACGCTCAGCCATCTGCTCATCAACAAGCCCGCGATGGCCGAGGCCAAGCTCGCGGCGATGCGGGCTTACGAGGCCGACCCCTATCTCACCAACGCCAACGTCACGCTCTTCCGCCTGTTCATCACATCCTATCAACTGGACGACGCCACCGAGGCGAAGCACTGGTGCGACGAGGGACAGCGCCGGTTCCCGGACGACTACCGGTTCGCCGACTGCCAGTTGACGTACTACAGCCTGAAGGGGGCGACGCAGGATATCGACGAGGGCTGGCGCACGGTCGCCCGGTACGTGGAGCTGAGCCCGCCCAGCCTGCGCCCGCTCCACCAGCTCCTGGGTCAGATGCGGATGGCCATCGCCCTCGGCCGGGCTGGGCTACCCGACAGCGCCCGACGGGTGGCCGAGCGCTCCCGCGGCGAGGCCAGCATCGACTCAGGGCGGGAGTTGGCGCTGCTCGAGGCGCTCGCCCGCATGATCGTGGGCGACAAGGACGAGGCGTTCAAGCAACTGTCCGTCTATCTGGCCAGCAACCCCCAGCAGCTGGAGGGGTTGGACAAGGACGACTCGTGGGAGTCCAAGGAGTTCCGGAGCGATCCGCGTTTTGCGATCTTGTTCCGGCCGAAGCGATGAGCCCGGTGGCGCAAAACGTCGTGCCTGCAAGCAGTTGCAGATCCAGTGAGGTGCTACTGCAAAGATTCTTGACACTGTTGCATATCTGGCCACCGAGCGGTATATTGGCCGACCTTTAGTACAACTGCCCCTTTTCCCCCACTTGGAGGCCCCCCAATGGGTGGTCCTCGTCTCTTCGTTGCCGCGTTGGCCCTCGCGGGGCTCACTGCTGGGTGCTCGGAACAGCAGAATGACGTGCCAAGCGGTCCGAGCTTCGCCCCGCCAGTGCAGAATGGCTGCGATGCCGGCGCGGTCAGCACATTGGTGAAAGCCGAGTTCGGCGCTTCCAGCTCGCAGTCCAGTCTGGCAACAACCATGAAGAACTACGGGGGCAAGACGGCGCAGGCCACCTATGTCGGCTACCGGCTCCTCGACGCCATCGCCACCAAGTACGACATCGCGGCGAATCAGGCGGCCGGGACGCTGAACGCCTCGAAGCTCACGATCGCGCTTCTCAAGTGCATGAACGTCGGCTCCGCGAGCGTGCCGGCGAGCTTCGAGACGGAGCTCGGCTCCACCGGGGCGTACGCCGTTCGCGGTTGGCCGGGAGACGCCCGCACGGTCACTTCCCACGACGGCACCTGGGTCCTGGAGCCCCCGTCAGGCGACAACTGGGAAGCCATCACCGAGCTCGCCACCACGGGTCTGCCCGATTCGGTCGGGCACCTGTTCCTGGCCTACGGACACCCCGGAGATGCCGACGCATTCACCGACGATGAGCTCGTGGGCACCGTATTCGATTGGAGCACCCTCCCCGAGGCGACGTTCTCCGGCACCGGCGTGGTGGTCGGCGAGTGCACCCAGCCATCCAACTACATCCAGCACAACGCGGCAGGCGACGGTCCCGAAGTCCTCGGCTTCATCTTGCCGAGCTGCGCGCCGGAAAACGGCGGGCTGATGCCCGAGCGCGACCCACGTACCTTCGCCGAACGGGTGGTCCGTTGGCTCAGCCCGAAGCCGGCCTTCGCCGCATTGGTGGCCACGGTGGCGAGCGGTGGAGGGAAGAGCAAACTGAGCCCCTTCGGGCTCATCAATCCAGGAAACGTGGACCTGGAGCCCGAGTTCTCCTGGAAGAAGTCGGGCAACACGGTGGGCAAGCCGTTCTCACCCACCCCGAAATATCAGATCCTCAGTGGGGGCGGTACCCTGTTCCGTCAGGACTACGTACTCATCTGGCTGGAAGTGCTGGGGAACGAGGGCACGAACGTCAAAATCTGCAATAACTGGGCGTACACCAACGCCGATGGGCGCGCACACTTCCCGGAGGCCTACCTGAACAAGTCCGGCGGCTACACCATTCGGGCGAGGACCACCGGCACGATATCCAAGCCCGATGCCGTGGGCGATGACATTCCGGTCGTGCCGGCCGGGGAGTCGGTGCTCTCGCCCCTGATAAACGTGAAGAACGGGCCCGTTCCCGCATGTCCCAATACCTACACCGGCACGGGCGATGTGCCGCCGCCCCCAGGACCCAACGGGTTCCCTGATCTAGTCCCATGACGCTTCAGAGGGGCGGCTTTCCAAAGCCGCCCTTCGAGTATCACCCCGTAGTCCGCCGCCGCACTTCCCGCAGCACCCGCCGCTGGGCGGCGGCGTCCCTCACCGCCAGAAAGATCGTGTCGTCTCCAGCGATCGTCCCGACCACCTCGGGCCATGCCAGGCGGTCGAGCGCCACTGCCACACGGTTGGCCTCACCCGGCGGCGTGTGCAGGACGACCAGCGCGTCCCCGGCGGGTTCCACCGCCAACACCCCCTCGACGATCCGGCGCTCGTCGGGGTCTACCGGGGTGATGCCTCGGTAGGGCCGCCGATAGGCGCCGTCCACCTTCACCAGCCCGAGCGCAGCGATGTCGCGGCTCACCGACGACTGGGTCACGTCCCACCCCGCTGCCGAGAGCACCTCGGCCAGCTCCTCCTGCGTATGGATCGCACGGGTGCTGATCAGCTCCAGGATCTTGAGGTGGCGCTTCCGGCGGTCCGCGGTCATCGCGCGGCCCTCCCGCGCGGCCGCCTCCCCGCCCTCCTGCCCGCCAGCCGGCCCATCGCCAGCTCGAACCGGCCGCGCGGGAG
>CAMPKP010000057.1 GCA_946887295.1 uncultured Gemmatimonadota bacterium
CATCGGCCACGTGGATCAGGTCGCCGCGCCATTGAGTGACCCCCTGGTTGTTGATCTGCCGGATGGCCTCCGGCTCGGCCCGCACCGTCTCCGCCACGTGCGAGAGCGGCACCGCATAGCGCTCCCGGTCCACCTCGACGATGAGCGAGCGGACGATGGCGAGGGTGACCGGGAGGCTGAGCGTGAACGCGGTTCCCTGCCCGCGCCGGCTCTCCACCTCGATGGTGCCGCCGAGCGCGTGGATCACGTTGGCGACCACGTCGAGCCCCATGCCCCGGCCCGACAGCGTCGTCACCCGATCGGCGGTCGAGAGGCCGGCTACGAAGACGAGATCGTGCAGCTGCGCGGCGTCGGCGCTCCGCGCGTCCATCCCGAGCGCCTCGGCCTTCGCGCGGATCGCCTCCTCGTCGAGCCCGCGCCCGTCGTCGCTCACCCGGATCGCCACCCGTCCGGAGACCGCGGCGGCGTGGAGCCGGAGCAGACCCTCTGCCGGCTTGCCGGCCGCGGCCCGCGCGTCGGGCGTCTCGAGCCCGTGAGCCACCGCGTTGCTCACCAGATGCATCAGCGGCTCGCTCAGCCGGTCGAGCACCGCCTTGTCGAGCGAAGTGTCGCCGCCGGTCACCTCCAGGCGGACCTGCTTCCCCTCGGTGCGGGCCACGTCGCGCACCATTCTGGGAAAACGTCCGAACACCATGGAGACCGGCAGGAGCCGGGTCTCCATCAGCGTGCTCTCGAGCCGGGTCAGCGTCTTCTGAAGCGACAGCACCGTCTGGTCCAGCTCGCCGAGCTCCTCGCAGGCGCCCACCCGGCGCAGCAGGCGCCGATAGACGTCGGTCAGGGCGGAGTGCTGGATGAGCCCTTCGCCGAGGACCTCGAGGAGGGCGTCGAGCCGGCGGAAGTCGATACGCACCACGTTGCTCGCGGTGTCGCCCTCACCCGCGCGCCCGCGGCTTCGCCGCTCGGCCTGGCGCCGGTCGCCCTCCGCGCCCGCCCCGGGAGCGGCGCCGAGGAAGCGCCGCACCCGCTCGACGAACGCAGCCGCCGGCCCGACGTCGGGCTCGGGCGAGGCCGACCCCACGAGATCCACCAGGAGCCCGGCTCCGTCGACCAGCAGCTCGGCCGCGTCGTCTCCGCGGCTCGCCGGCGCACGGCCGAGGAACCCGCAGGCGTCCTCCAGCGCGTGGGCCACGTCGCGCGTGGGCGCCAGGCCCATCATGGCCGAGTTGCCCTTGATGGTGTGGAGGGGCCCCTTCACCGAGGCGAGGAGCTCCTCGCCGGGCTCGCCGTCGCGCCAGTGGCGCTCCAGCTCGACGAACGCGTCACCCACCTGCTCGGCGAGCGGCAGGCATTCGACGATGTAGTCCTGGAGCAGATCCCCGAAGGGATTCTCCCCGGCGCTCATGCCGCTCCCCAACTCCGGTTCTGCTCGCGGGCTCTTCTCACCAGCCGCTGGATATCGCCGGGCTGGAACGGCTTGCGAAGGTAGTCCCAGGCGCCGACCGCCCGGCCGCGGGCCTCGTCCTCCTCGGTGCTCTCGGTGGTCACCAGGGCGATCGGGACGTGCGGATGGAGCCGCTCCGCCTGCCGCCGGGCCAGCACCTCGAGCCCGTTCATCTCCGGCATGTTGAGGTCGAGCAGTACGAGGGTGAGATCCGGATGGGCGGCCAGCATTCCGTAGCCGTCGCGGCCGTTCAGGGCGTAATGCACCGTGCTCCCCGCGAGGTCGCCCTGCGAGAAGATCAGCCGGTACATCTGATGGAGCAGCTTGGAATCGTCGATGACGAGAAAGGTCTCTGGCATGACGTCACCCCTGCGCCGATTCGGTGACCTTCTCCACCACGCTGCGCAGCGCCTGGGGAGACCACGGCTTCTTCACGACGGCGGCGACGCCCAGCCTCCTCGCCTGCGCCATCAGCTCCGAGTCGTCCGGCTCGGCCGTGGTCAGCACGACCGGGGTCCCACGGTGGACCGGCTGCCGCCGAAGCGCGCGGAGGAATTCCACGCCGTCCATGTCCGGCATCCGCAGGTCGAGCAGCACGGCGTCGAAAGGCTCGCCCGAGCCCGACAGCAGCTCCATGGCGGTGCGGCCGTTCTCGGCGGGCTGGAGATCGTTCGTCTGGGTCGGGAAGGCGAGGCCGTACATCTTTCGCAGCAGCGGCGAATCCTCGACCACCAGGAGCCTCATCGACTCGCCTCCACACTGTGAGCGATCGGAACCGTCAGGTTGCGCCGGGGGGTAGTGCAAAACGGGGACCCGGCCTCGAAACGGGGCGCAAACGCTTTCAGGGCAACGCGATCTAGGGGCGGATCGAGGTGCCCGTCCGGATGGCGGCCATGTCTTGTCCATGGTTCGGTGGGCTTTGCAACGGAGGCTCCTTCAACGCGAAAGGGTCGGGCTCGCGCTCGCGAGCCCGACCCTTTCGACGCAGCTTCTAGGGGAATCCCCGGGTCAGCCGGGGCCTCCGGTGCCTCCCATCGGCTTGGCATCGGGACGCAGCGCACGGATCCTCTGATCGGCCGAATCGAGCGACTCGCTGACCCGGCGTCGCAGCTCATCCCAGCTGTCCCTGGTCGCGGCGCCGAGCCGATCGGCATTGCGGTCCGCCGCCTGCTTCGCATCGCGCGCGGCGGCGACGGCATCGTCGCGGGCCTGGTCCACGCCGGCCTTGGTATCGCGCTCCGCCTCGGCCAGCTCCTGATCCATCCGGTCCAGCCGCGCGCGCACGTCGCGGCGGAAATCGTCGCGGCGCTCGTACGAATACGCGTCGACCCGGTCCACCGCGTCGTCGGCCGCGTCCCCGACATCTTCGGCGCCCTCCCGCACGTTCGCCCCGACCTCTTCGGCGGCGTCGTCGATGCGGCCCTCGGTATCCTGACGATCCCGGTCGCCGCAGGCGACGGTGAACCCGAGCATCAGCGCGGCGGCAGCGCAGGCCATCGCTCTCATATCGGCTCCTCTGGGTTGGTGGTGCGTATCGGTGCCGTCCTACCAGGCTGCTTCGGTTCGGCTCAGCCACAATAGCGCCGTCCGCTTGGGTGCAGCGTGACAGGGCTCACGGGAGGCGCCGGCGTCGAGTCGGCCACGGGGTGCTGGTCACCTGCGTCACAGTGCCGTTATCATGGCGGTCACCAACGGGAGGTGCACCATAGCCGGCTGGCGGGAGGAGCTGCGCGAGCTCGCGGCATCGCTGGAGTCGCGGCTCAGGCGTGGGGCGAACGCACTCGAGCGTCTGGTGGACCGCGATTCCTATCACATCGCGGCCTACCGCGGCTACGGCCGGAGCGGCCGTGTGCTGGTGCTCGCCCGCGTGCTAGAGGACGAGGGCTTACCGGTCGCCGAGGCCGGACACGACAAGGCGCGCAACCTGCTGGCCATGCTGAAGCGCCTCGAGAGCGATCCGTTCCCCTTCGCGAGAGTGCGGGCGCGGCTGCCCGGAGGAAGTCGTGAGCTGATCGCCGACGACGAGGGCTTCATCCGGGAGTGGCTGGACACCGATCCACAGGACGCCGGCGGATGGGGCTCGGTGCCACTGGAATTGATGCATCCCGCCGGCCATGTGCCGCGGGTCGTGGCGGCGCCCGTCCTCACCCCCGGAGCCGCCGCGTTCGGCGTCATCAGCGACCTCGACGACACGGTGCTGCAGTCGGAGGTCACGAGCGTCATTCGCGCAGCCCGGCTGGTACTGCTGGAGAACGCCCGCACCAGGCTGCCGTTCGCGGGCGTGGCGGCGTTCTACCGCGCGCTCGAGTCGGGAGCCGCGAGTGGGGTGAGGAACCCGATCTTCTACGTCTCCAGCAGTCCATGGAACCTGTACGACGTCATCGCCGGGTTCCTGGAGGCGGAGCGCATCCCGCCCGGGCCGCTGCTGCTGCGCGATTGGGATCTCGGCTCCGAGCTCTTCCGGAACGCGGGGCACAAGACGCGGCTGATTCGCGAGATCCTGGAGACCTTTTCGGATCTCTCGTTCATCCTGATCGGGGACAGCGGGCAGGAGGATCCCGAGATCTACAGCGAGATCGTGTCGGCCCATCCCAACCGCATCCTCGCGGTGTACATCAGGAACGTCGAGCCGCGGCCCGACCGCTCGGACGCGCTGAGCCGGCTGTCCGACCGAGTCGCGGCGGCGGGCTCCACGCTGGTCCTGGCCGAAGACACGATCGGCATCGCGGCCCACGCCGCGGCCCACGGGTGGATCCGGGAGGACGCGCTGCCGGATATCCGGGGCGAGACGCGCGACGCGGCAGGCCCGGCATAGCGTGCGGCGACTCCTCGGATCGGTGCTCGCGCCGGCGGCGTTCGCCGGCCTGCTCGCCCTGCCCCTTCCCGGGCTCACCCCCGAGGCCCATCGCCTCGCGGCGGTGCTCGCCGCGGTCGTGGTGCTGTGGGTGACCGAAGCGCTGCCGCTCCCGGTCACCGCACTGCTGGGCGCCTCCGCCTGCGTGCTGCTGCAGGTGGCGCCGGCGAAGGAAGTCTTCGCGCCCTTCGCCGACCCGCTGATGTTCCTCTTCATCGGGGCATTCATCCTGGCGCGCGGCATCTTCCTGCACGGACTCGACCGGCGCCTCGCCTACGCGGTGCTGTCGCTGCCCTGGGTGGGGGCACGTCCCGGCCGGATCCTGCTCGCCTTCGGTGCCGCCACCGCGCTCATCTCGGCGTGGATCTCCAACACCGCTACCACGGCGATGATGTTCGGGATCGGCATGTCGATCCTGGCCGCGCTCCGGTCGTCCGGCGCCAACGTCGCCATCGATCCGCGATACGCCAGCGGGCTCATGCTGATGACGTCGTTCGCCGCGTCGATCGGCGGGCTCGCCACCCCGGTCGGAACGCCGCCGAACCTCATCGGGCTCGGCTTCATCCGCTCGCAGCTCGGAGTGGACATCCCCTTCTTCCGCTGGATGCTGATCGGCGTTCCGGTCGTCGTGGTGCTCTTCCTCTTCCTGGTCGTCTACCTCAGGGCCGTAGCGCCCGCCGGCGTCCGCGAGCTGCCGGCGGGTGCCGAGCTCATCCGCCGGGAGCGCGAGCGGCTGGGCCCCTGGACGCCGGGGCAGCGTTCGGTGGCCATTGCATTCGGCCTGACGGTCGCGCTCTGGGTCGCACCGGGCGTCGTGGCCCTGGTGGCCGGCGAGGCCAGCCCGCTGTACCAGGGTCTCACGCGCCGGCTCCCGGAGGGCGTCGCCGCGCTGCTCGGCGCCGCGGCACTCTTCGTGCTGCCCGGCAGGAACGGGCGCGCGATCACCTGGGATGAAGCCACCCAGATCGACTGGGGCGTCGTGATGCTCTACGGCGGAGGGTTCGCTCTGGGGGTGCTATCCTTCCAGACCGGACTGGCCGAGGCGATGGGGCGCGGGCTCACGGGCCTGCTCCCGGTCGAAGGGCGTCTCGGGCTGCTGGTCGCATCGGTGGTGTTCGCCGTCATCCTCTCGGAGACCACCTCCAACACCGCATCGGCGAACATGGTGGTGCCGGTGGTCATCTCGATCGCCCGCGCGGCGGGACTGGATCCCCTGGAGCCCGCCCTTGGCGCGACGCTGGCCTCCAGCCTCGGCTTCATGCTCCCGGTATCGACACCGTGCAACGCGATCGTCTACGGCTCGGGGTACATCCCGCTGGGCCGTATGATGCGATGGGGGCTGGTGCTGGATCTGGTGGGAGTGGTAGTCATCGTCTGCGCCGTCCGGGCCCTGTCGGGTCTGGTCCGGTGACGGGTCCAACTCTGGAGCGCACTTGAGCATCGATCCACTGCTCACCATCGCCTCGTTCGGTATCGGCATGGTCGTAGGGCTCACCGGCATGGGCGGGGGAGCACTCATGACCCCGGTCCTGGTGCTCTTCTTCGGCGTGCCGCCGCTGACCGCGGTCTCCTCCGACCTGGTGGCGAGCGCGGTGATGAAGCCGGTGGGCTCGGTGGTGCATCTCCGCCGGGGGACGGTGAACCTCGGCCTGGTGAAGTGGCTCTGCCTGGGATCGATCCCGGGGGCCTTCAGCGGCGTGCTCATCGCGCGCGCGTTCGGCCGGGGACAGGAGGTGCAGGAGGTCATCCGCATCGCGCTCGGGGTCGCCCTGCTCCTGGCTGCGATCGGCCTGACGGTTCGCGCCTACCTCCGCCTGCTCGAGTACGCCCGGCGGCGCGACGGCCGGGCGGCCCCACTGCCTCAGGGCCGCCCCGTGGTCGACATCCGGGTCCTTCCCACGGTCGTGCTGGGGCTGGTCGGCGGCATCGTGGTGGGGATGACGTCGGTGGGCTCGGGCTCGCTGATCATCATCGCGCTCATGGCGCTGTATCCGAGCCTCAAGGCGAGCGAGCTGGTGGGAACCGATCTGGTCCAGGCGGTCCCGCTGGTCGCCTCCGCGGCGTTGGGGCACATCCTGTTCGGTGACTTCAAGCTCGACCTCACGACGTCGCTCCTGCTGGGCTGTATCCCCGGTGTCTGGGTCGGCGCCCACATGTCGGCTCGGGCGCCCGGCGGACTGGTGCGACGTGCGCTCGCGTTCGTCCTGCTGGCCTCCGCGCTCAAGCTCCTCCACGTCTCCAACACCCACACCGGGATCATCCTGATCCTGGTCGCCCTCCTCGCGCCGCTGCTGTGGATGCTGGTGCGCCGGCGGCACGGATTCCCGGCACTCAGGCCGAGCGCCGCCAAGGCGAAGAGCCCGGCGCCCCCAGCCTCGACATGACCGTTCCGGATCCGGGCGAATCGCGCATCCTCGAGGATCGAGTCTTCCTCTTTCTGCTGATCGCGGTAACGCTGGCGTTCCTCTGGATCCTCTGGCCCTTCTACGGCGCGGTGCTGTGGGGAATCATCATCGCGATCGTGTTCGCGCCGCTCTACCGGCGACTGCTGGTCTCCATGCATCAGCGGCGAACGGTGGCCGCCCTCGCCACCGAGCTGGTGATCCTGGTGATCGTGTTCCTGCCGCTGGCCATGATCACCACGTCGCTGGTGCAGGAGGGCACCAACCTGTACGACAAGGTTCAGTCCGGTGACGTGAACGTCGGCCGGTATTTCCAGCAGGTCGAGGACGCGCTCCCCGCCTGGGCGACCAACCTGCTGGACCGCCTCGGACTGACCAACCTCCGCGCGCTGCAGGAGAGACTGTCCGCCACCCTGACGAAGAGCCTCCAGTTCCTCGCGAGCCAGGCCCTGAACCTGGGCCAGAACACCGTGGACTTCGTCGTCAAGCTGTTCATCATGCTGTACCTGCTGTTCTTTCTCCTGCGGGACGGCGCCGACCTCCTCAGGCGGATGAAGGAAGCCATTCCTCTGCGCCCGGAGCTGCTGCGCAGCCTGTCGGAGCGGTTTGCCGTGGTCATCCGGGCGACGGTCAAGGGCAACGTGGTCGTGGCGGTCGTGCAGGGAGTGCTGGGAGGACTGATTCTCTGGGTGCTGGGCATCCAGCCGGCGGTGCTGCTGGCGGTCCTGATGGGCCTCCTGTCGCTGCTGCCGGCGGTCGGAACCGCGCTGGTGTGGGTGCCGATCGCCGTCTGGCTGCTGGTGACCGGCTCGACCTGGCAGGGGGTCGCGCTGATCCTGTACGGCGCGCTGGTGATCGGCTCGGTGGACAACATCCTGCGTCCGATCCTGGTCGGGAAGGACACCAAGATTCCGGACTACATCGTGCTCATCTCCACCCTGGGCGGCCTGTCCATCTTCGGCTTCAACGGCTTCGTCATCGGGCCGCTCATCGCGGCGATGTTCATCACGGTCTGGGGCATCTTTTCGGTGTCGAGGTCGGAGACGCGAACCCGGGAGAGCTAGATCGCGGGACCCGCGCGCTCCAGTGCGCCGCGATCCCATCGGCCCCGCTCGGCGGCGGCTTCGTAGGTGGTCTGCAGGAACTCGAGCAGCGTCTCGTCGGGCGACGGGGACTGTCGGACGGCTTCGTAGGACATGACGAACTCACGGAGGTCCTGGTCGTACCGCGCCGCCGAGGGGCGCACCGGATGGTCGGCGAAGCCTTCCGGCTCAGGGTAGGCGTAGGCATAGAACGAGGGCTCGGCGACGGCTCCCCCTCCGAACCAGAACCCGCAGCTGCTGCATTCGTGCGAGTAGGCCTCCTCCATCACGTAGTCCGGAGTGTTGGGCGCGCCACCGGGATGCAGCGGGGCACGGCGGCCGGAGAACCGCGTCGCCGCCAGATCGAAGCTCCCCCAGAAGAAGTGCACCGGGCTCGCCTTGCCGAGAAACCGGCCGCGGAACCGCTTCAGCACGCGATCCGCCTGGACCAGCAGCCTCCAGCCGCGGTTCGCCGCCTCGGCATCGTACGAGGCGTGCTGCCGATCCTCCGCGAAGGGGATCGCCTCGACCACCTCGACCGGGACGGGCCGAATAGACGCCTCGAGTCCAAGGGACCGCAGGGCCTCGAGGTACTCGACGTAGAAATCGGCCACCGACCGGGGCACCAGTGGCACCATCCGGGTAGCTCCGTCGCTCAGCCGCAGGTGGAGGTGGTGGTCGATGAAATCAAAGTCGGCCGAGAAGGTGCGGTGGCCGTGCGGCATCGGGGAGGTCGTGAGCCCGCGCGGCGTCAGGTACAGCGCGACCTGCCACCAGTGGTTCTCCGGCGGCGCCAGGGCGAGCCGGGTCTTGCCGACGATCTGCAGCCACATATGGAGGGTGTCGCGGGTGTCCCGCCACTCGTCGAGCGGCAGCGATGGCCATGCCGCTGCCGGCGCCATCGTCACGCCGGGTCGGCGGCGCGCGCCGGAGCGGAGTGGGCAAGCCACTCGGCCGCCGCGCTCACCTCTCCGTCGGTCAGGGCGTGACCGCCCGGCTCCCAGTGAAGCGAGACGTCCGCGCCGGCTCGACGGAACATGTCGGCCAGACGCTCCGCCTGCGCTGCCGGAGCGATCGGATCGTTGCGGCCCGCGCCGATGAACACCGAGGTGCCCCTCAGGTCCGGCGGGCTCTCGGGCTCGAACGGGACCATGGGACTCAGGAGTACGGCGCCCCGGAGCAGGCCGGGGCGCCGCAGCAGCAGACTGGCCGCGATGTTGGCTCCGTTGGAGAATCCCACCGCCACGAGGCCCGCACGGTCGAGCTCGTAGGTCTTCGCCGCCGCCTCGATGAAAGCCGCCAGCTCGTCGGTGCGCCGCGCCAGGTCCTCCTGGTCGAAGACCCCCTCGGCCAGCCGCCGGAAGAAGCGTGGCGCGCCGCGCTCGAGCACCTTGCCGCGGGGGCTCAGCAGCCCGGCTCCGGGAAGTAAGGCGCGGCCCAGCGGGAGGAGGTCCTCCTCGTCGCCACCGGTGCCGTGCAGCAGCAGGAGTGTGGTGCTTCCCGCCAGCTCTCCTTCGGCGGCCGGCGGGATGTAGCGATGGATGAACCCGAGCGCGTCCCCGCTCACTTCCTCGGGCCCTGTGGCGTCGGCGAAGGCCCTGGCCGAGCCGGCCGGCACCGGCAAATGGATCCGGGGCAGGACCGCCTCGAGCTCGGCACGATGCGGCTCGTACTGCGGCGGGAGCATGAGCTGCTCACCGAGGCGCTCGACCGGCTCGTCGATCGCGAAACCCGGCGGGTTGGTGGCGAGCTCGAAGAGGACGCCGCCCGGCTCGCGGAAGTACACCGAATGAAAGTAGCTCCGGTCGATCACCGGGGTGGGCTGGAGGCCCGCCCGCGCGACCGCCGCCCGAACGGCGAGCTGCGCGTCGTCGTCCGCCACGGCGAAGGCGACGTGATGCACCGTTCCGGCCCCCGTGGCGCCCCGGCCGAAGCCCCCGACGGCGCGCACATCCACCAGCATCCCGGGACTGGCGTCGCCCGCCCCGTACCGGCGGGTGGTCCCTTCCTCATGCAGCGCCCGGAAACCGAGGATGTCGACGAGAACCCGCTCGGTGGCATCCCAGGCCTCGACCCACAGGGTCGCGGCGTGAAAGCCGTGGATCGCGTGCTCGCGCGGGATCCCGTGGGCGCCGCCCCAGGCGGGGCGCCCCTCGGCCGCGGCGTGAGCCACGAGCTCCAGCATCAGCCCGTCGTGATCCTTGAACGCGATCACCTGCTCCGTGCCGGCGCCCTGCCCCCGCCGCGTCGGCCCCTCGTACTGGATGCCGTGGCGCAGGAGGCGCTCGATCCAGAAGCCCACCGCGGACGGGAGGATGGCGAACGAGGTGACCGACACCTGCCCGGTGCCCTGCCGGCCGCGCCGCGCGCCGGGCCAGGGGAAGAAGGTCAGTATGCTGCCGGGAGTGCCGACCTCGTCGCCGAAGTAGAAATGATAGGTCTGGGGATCGTCGAAGTTCACGGTCCGCTTGACCAGCCGGAGACCGAGCAGCCCGGCGTAGAAGTCGAGGTTCCGCTGCGGGTCGCCGGCGATCGCGGTGACGTGATGAAGGCCGAGGACGCTCGTCATGAGACCACAGTCGCGCATTTGGCCGGACCGGTCAATACGCGACCGCGCGGCCGCAGACCGCGGTCCGTCTTGCCGGGAGGCGTACCAGCGGGGCAACTTGAGATCGGGGGAATTCCGATTCTGGGAATTCCCCGGCTGATCTCCCACACGAGGATGGAAGCGATGACCGCGGTCGATACCAAGAAGAAACAGAGCCTCAAGAGCAGGCGCGATGCCCCGCTGCAGACCCCGACGGACCTGGGCTCGGATGCCCCCAAGGCCGTTGCCGGGGCGATGAACGTCATCCTGGCGGACGTGTTCGCACTGTATCTGAAGACCAAGAACTTTCACTGGCACATGAGCGGGCCGCATTTCCGCGACTACCATCTGCTGCTGGACGAACAGGCGGACCAGCTGTTCGCCATGACCGATCCGATCGCCGAGCGCATTCGCAAGCTCGGCGGGCTGACGATCCGGTCGATCGGCCAGATCCACCGCATTCAACGGGTGGAGGACAACGACGCCGAGTACGTCGAGCCGGCGGACATGCTGGCCGAGCTGTGCGAGGACAACCAGATGCTCGCGGCGAGGCTGCGCGAGGCCCACGAGGTGTGCGACGAGCACCGGGACATCGCCACCGCGAGCCTGATCGAGGTCTGGGTGGACGAGACCGAGCGGCGCACCTGGTTCCTCTACGAGGCGAGCCGCCGCGAAGGCACCGGCGGCCACTGAGCGAGGAGAGCTGGACGAGCGTGCTGCCTCGTCCAGCTCTCGAGCTGGCCCGTCCTGCCGGTGCCCCGCGCCACCCCGATGGGTTGGCGCTCGGATGAGGTCTACTGCGGGGTCGGGGCAGGCTCGAACATGACCTCGTCCACGTAGCACCAGCCCCAGTCCTCGCCCCGCTCGAAGCTGCGCATCACGGGGTGCCGGGTCAGGCGGAAGTGCTTCGTCGCGTGTTGGCCCATCGACTGGTCACAGCAGCCGACGTGGCCGCACTCGAGACAGAGCCGGAGATGGACCCACCGCATACCCTGCTTCAGACACTCCTCGCAGCCGTTCGGCGTGCGGGGACTGACATCCCGCACCTCGTCGAGGTGCGTGCATTGCTCGATCATGACGATCTCCTCTTCGGCCTTCGCGTCAGGCCGGCTCGTCCTCCGCCGCCTTCACGAACTGCACCTCCGCCTCGATCCGGACCTTGTTCGCGACCAGCACGCCGCCGGTCTCGATCGTCTGGTTCCACTTGAGGCCCCAGTCGCGGCGGTCGATCTCCGTCGTACAGCTGAAGCCCGCCCGCTCCTTGCCCCAGGGATCGATGCCCCGGCCCTCGAAGACGCAGTCCAGCACGATGTCCATCGTCGTGTCCTTGATGGTCAGCTGCCCGGGCACCCGGAACCGGTCTCCCTCCTTGGCGACCGACCCCTCGACGCTCCTGCTGCGGAAGGTGATGGTGGGGTAGCGCGCCGCATCGAAGAAATCGGGGGAAAGCAGATGAGCGTCGCGGTCCGGCGCCCCGGTATCGATGCTCGATACCGCGATCTCCACGTCCACGCAGCAGCCCTGCGGGTGCTCCTCGTCGGCGGTGAGCGTTCCGCGAAACTCCTTGAAGCGCCCCCGCACGGTCGTCATCATCATGTGCTTCACGGCGAACTCGATGCTCGAATGCGCGGGGTCCAGCTGCCAGATCGAGGTGGCGGTGCGCGTTGCGGTCGTCTGTGTCATGGGGCCTCCGGTTGCGGATCAGAATCCAGGTTGCGTCATCGTCGAGCCACGAGTGCGCCCATGCCGCGAGGAGATCGCTGGCGGGAGCACGGGCCTGTGCGCGGGTTGAGAAAGCCGAGGGGCGGAGAGAGTGAAGGAGGGTGCCCAGCAGGTGCAGCTCGAGCCGCAGCTCGATGACGTCCAGGTCCAGCCCGTTGGATACTCCACCATAAGCCCGCCCAGCCCGCGAGTGCGGCGACCACGTTCGGGTCCCACACTCGCGCAATTGCATCGGCCCGTCAATACCCGCCGCGCCCCCCGCGCGAGCGCCCGCATTCCGCTCCGCGAGCGCCCGCATTCCCCTCAGCGACGGGGCGAGATCCTCCACAGCTGCCCGTTCTGCTCGTCCGTGACCAGGTAGAGCGCGCCGTCCGGGCCCTGCCGCACGTCGCGCACCCGCTGCCTGCGGTCGGCGAGGAGGTGCTCCTCACCGGTCACTCGATCGTTCTCCAGCGTGAGGCGCACCAGCATGCGGTCCTTCATGCTCCCGACGAAGAGGTTGTCGCGCCAGGCCGGGAAGGCGTCGCCGGTGTAGAACTGCGCTCCGGAGGGAGCGATCACCGGATCCCAGTAGTAGACCGGCTGCTCCATGCCGTCGCGCGCGGTGGCCGCGTTGGGAATCGGCTCGCCCGAGTACTCCTCACCGTACGCCTGCACCGGCCAGCCGTAGTTCTTCCCCTTCTCGATCAGGTTGAGCTCGTCGCCGCCGTTGGTCCCGTGCTCGACCACCCAGAGGCGTCCCTCGGGATCGAACGCGGCGGCCTGGATGTTCCGGTGACCCAGGGACCAGATCTCCGGCCGGGCGCCGGCCTTGTCCACGAAGGGATTGTCGTCGGGGACGGAACCGTCGGGGCGGATCCGGAGGATCTTGCCCATATGGCTGTCGAGCTGTTGCGCCTGGGGGCGCATGGGCTTGTCCGAGCGCTCGCCGAGCGTGATGAACAGCATCCCGTCCCGATCGAACAGCAGCCGCGAGCCGAAGTGCTTGTCGCCGTCGTAGACCGGCATGGCGCGGAAGATCACCTTCACCTGCTCGAGGCGAGTCCGGTCCGCCGACAGCGCGCCTCGCGCGACGCTGGTGGCATTGCCGCCCCGCCGGGGCTCGGAGTAGCTCCAGAAGATCGTCCGGTCGGTCTCGAACTTCGGGCTCAGTGCCGCATCGAGCAGCCCGCCCTGGCCGCGGGCATCTACCACCGGCAGCCCCGCGAGGGGCGGGCCGAGCTCACCCGTCGCGGAGACGACGCGCATGCGCCCGGGCCTTTCGGTGACGAGCAGGTCGCCGCCAGGAAGCGGCTCCACGGCCCAGGGGTGCTCGAGTCCCTTGGCGATCACGGCGACATCGAAGGCGGCGTCGGAGGTGATGCCGCACGCGCGCGTCTGCTCGCGGAACGCCGGACGCTGGTCGGGGGCGTTTGGCTGCCGGGTCTCCAGCGGCGTGCAGGGAGCCGAGGAGTCCCCCTCGGCCGCGCCTTCGGCGGTGGCTCGGGATGCGGCCTGCCCGGCAGCGCTCCCGGAGCGGGAATTGCAGCCCGAGGCGATGGCCGACAGCGCGAGAAGTGCGACGGAGGCGGTGCGCAAGGACATGATCCCTCTCAGGCGGTTCGCAGGTGTTCGGTGGGGCCGGCTGTGCGACGCCAGCTGCGAAGGCGGAAACCGAGCGCGATCAGCAGGATGCCGATCACCGTGGCGTACGCTCCGATCCACAGGGTGACGGCAAGCGCCCCGGCTCCGGGATAGACGAACAGCAGGACCCCGAAGACTATCGAGAGCACGCCGGTCAGTACCAGGAGCCACTCTCCCCTGATGACCTTCCGCAGCCGGATGCCGGCGACGATCTCCGAGATGCCGGTGAGGAGCGCCCACGCGGCGATGAAGTAGAGCAGGACGAGCGCGGTCACGCCCGGCATGAGGAATGTCAGAACACCGAGGGCGAGGCTCGCGAGGCCGCCGACCAGGAGCGCCATCCAGTAGCGCTCCCCGCGGCGGTTCGCGATCGCCGTGAAGATCGCGAACGCGCCGTACACCAGAGCGTAGGCGCCGAAGAACAGGATCATGACCGCGAGGCTCGCCGGCGGATTGAAAAGTGTCAGCAGCCCGAAGATCAGCGCGGCCACACCACGCAGTATCACCAGCCACCAGTTGCGTGCCAGTAGGTCCACCATGGTGTCACCTCCGGTGGTGACCGAGAGAGCCGTCCTTCACACCGGCCAACTACGCGATGATCGTCACCCGGAGCCTTCCGGTGCTCAGGCGACGCCGGGCCGGGGCGTACCGCCCCGGTGGCGCGCGATGACGCTGTCCATAGCAATGTCGCCTGAGCCGCTCAAAAAAACGACGGCTAGGCCGGTGCCCGGGTCTCCGCCAGGAGGTCGATCAGGGTTCGCAGCTTTCGCTCGCCCAGGTGGCCGAGGTGCCGGCGGTGCAGCGCCTGCATGACGCCGTCCAGCGAGCTGAGCAGCTCCAGTCCGGCCCGGGTGATCCGACTGCGAACGAAACGCCGGTCGTCTCCCTGACGCTCCCGCACCACGAAACCCATGTCGTCGAGCCGATCGAGCAGCCGGGTCGCATCGGGCACGCGCGCGACCAGACGATCCCGCACCTCGTTGCGGCACAGCCCTTCCGGCTCGGCGCCCCGCAGGATGCGCAGCGCGTTGTATTGCGTCGGCGTGATTCCGTGAGGCTTGAGGGCCTCGGCGGTGGCATGATCCAGCAGCGCCGCGGTGCGCGCGATGCTCAGCGATGCCTCCTGCTCCGGGCTGCCGAACGGCTTCCGCTGCTTGAGCTCCGACTGCAGGCTTGGTGTCATGAAAGCAACTTAGGTGTTACAACACATATTGTCAAGACCCCGACGCGCTCGCTGGCCAATGTTCCCGGCGCCCCCGATATTGTCGGTCATGGCCACCATGCTGGTGCACGAAGTCATGAGCATATCGCCCGTCACCGTGTCACCGGGGACCTCGGTCGCCGATCTGCTCGCCCGATTCGACCGCCACGACTTCAACGCCTTTCCGGTGGTCGACTCGCATGGCCGGCTGGTGGGCGTCGTCTCGAAGCTGGATGTCCTTCGCGCCTTCCTGACCGGGCGGGACGAGGCCGTGGCGGGCGACCCGGTGGAGAGCCTGATGACGACCGAAGTCGCCACGGTCGGACCCGAGGACGACCTCGTGATGGCGGGAGAGCTCATGGTCGCGGCCAGGCTGCAGAGCCTGCCCGTCATCGAGCGGAGGCTGGGCGCGCCGGCGCTGGTGGGGATCGTGAGCCGGGGCGACGTGCTGCGGGGACTCCGCTACCGGCTGGCGGACTCGGACGGACTGGAGGACGGCCCCTAGCCCGGCGGCACGGCGTTCCGGCCGCGAAAGATGATCGGGTACTGCCCCGCCACCAGCAGGCTCCCCGCCAGGATGAAGCCCGCGCCCGCACGGGCCCACACCGCCGCACCCAGAGCGCTTCCGAGCACCAGTCCAGCGACGCCCGCCGTGAGCAGGCCGAGTGCGGTCCACGCCGTGCCCCGATGAACCAGCTCGGCCGCCGTCCGTACCCGTGAGCCGGACCGCCCGTAGTAGTGAAGCCAGATGAGGAACGGAAACAGCCGGTACCAGATGCCGGTAATGAAGACGACCAGCCAGCCCAGGAGGGCCAGCTCGGCGTAGACGATCCACCCCCGGGCCGAGGTGCCGGGGAGCGCGAGCTGGACCACCCCTGAGACCAGCGCCAGCACGAGGCAGCCGAAGCCGACCGCGACGTGGCCGAACGCCGGCTCCAGCCGACGCACCAGCCGGCGCCGGAAGAATCCGGCGACCGCGACCAGGAAGAGCGCGGCCGCGCCTGCCCCGAGCAGCGCGCCCACCCAGACCGCCTCCGGGACCCGGAACACCTGGCCCGTCGCGAGCACGATCAGCCCTCCGGCGGCGGCCGGTCCGATCCACTTCATTTGCCATTCGGGACCGGCTCCGGCCACCAGGAACATGGGAAGCATCCGGCCTCCGACGCCGACCGCCGTGAGGCCGGCGAATCCGAACGCGGCCAGATGGAAGTGAGCCGCGATAGTACCCAGGCGGTCGGTCTCCCACCAGCCGAGCGATGCGCCAATGCGGGCGCCCGCCAGGAACAGCGCGAGACCGAGCATGGAGTGCGCCGCCGAGACGTAGGCCGCCACCCGGCGCCCCTGGGTCATCCGCCGTCGGTGGGGCAGCAGGTTCCACGAAACGCAGCCGATGGCCAGGAAGACGGCCCCCCATCCCGCCGCCTGCAGCCAGGGCTTCCAGAGACCGAGTCCCGCCGCGAGCAACGCCACGCCGAGGTGCAGCGACCAGGCCCCGGCCATCCCGACCCGGACGCTGCGCGCCCCCGCCCCGAGGGACATCGGATAGAACTGGTAGAGCGCCCCGAAGATCGAGGCCGTGATGACGCCCAGGGTGTAGAGGTGAGTGACCGCGAGCACGCGAGGCGCGAGAAACCGCCCCGCCGCCAGGTCGGGCGCCACGACGACCAGCCCCGCGCCCGCGAGCACGAGCCATGCGATCGCGCCGGCGAAGTGGGTGCCCGGGAGTCGGAACGGAGGGGCGCCGCTCATCGGCGGATCCACATCGACGTTGTTGTTGCTTCCATGCCGCGCTTTTCAGGCAAGAGATGGCTTTCGCTGTTATATAGAGGCGGAGTCGAGGGTCCATCTTTTGCAGTCAGGTGCGTGTGCCGACCCATCAGATGAACCCGCCAGTCACAGAAGCTCAGGAGTTGCCGTGCCGACCGAGGTCCAGCCCCCCGCCGCCATTCTAGTCGTGGACGACGAAGACGCCGTGAACCGGCTCGTGAGCCGCTACCTCACACACCTCGGCTATCGGGTGCTGAAGGCATGCTCAGGAGAGGAGGCCCTCGCCATCGTGCGGAGCCGCAGGCCGCGCATCGACCTGGTCCTGAGCGACGTCGTGATGCCGGGGATGGACGGGGTAGCGCTGGCGGAACGACTGCTCGCCCGCTGCCCGGGTCCCAGCGTGATCCTGATGACCGGACAGCTGCCCGAAGAGGTCGAGCGGATGAACGTCAACGGCCAGATCGTCCCGGTACTGCGGAAGCCCCTGAACCTCGATGACCTCCAGAACCTGCTGCAAGTCACGCTCGAGGGGTTCCCGGACACCGGAGCGCACCCGGTCCACCTGGCGGGCTGACCGACTCCCATCCGCCTAGTCCACCAGGTCCGGGTACTTCCGGCGCCCGCAGTCCGGACAGAAGGTGTGGCTGAATCGGGCGTCCGAGTGCGCACCGATGTAGATCTCCAGCTGGCGCCACGCCCCCTCCTCGTCTCGAATCCGCTTGCAGAAGCTGCAGATGGGAAGCAGACCGCGAAGCACACGGATCTCGCGGTCCTGACGCACGATCCGATCGACCAGGATCGCGGTGGCGATCAGGATCACCACGTCTATGGACGAGTCCACGATCTGCAGGGTCCAGGAGGCGGGGAGCGGCCAGTCGAGATAGAACGTGAGCCGGAAGAGGGGGAGGAAGGTCGCCACCGCGATCCCGACGGGGCGGCCCTGACCGGCCACTGCGAGGGCGACGGGGAAGACGAAGAGGATCGGGAACTGGATGTAGGGGCCGGTCGCGTAATCCACGATCAGGATGGCCGCCGACAGCGTCAGCCAGTGAACCGGCCGCGCTCCCGCGAGTGACTGCAGTGATACCATCGACTCTCCATCGGATTTCCGCGAGCGAACGGCGATCCCGGGCCCACCAAGAATAACCGATCCGGCAGGGAGTTCGAAGCGTGCAGGCGAGCGCCACACGACGGCGCGCCGTACCGGAGCTGGATCCTGCGATTCAAGCTCTGCTTCAGGGCCGCCAGATCGGGCCGGTCGGCAGGGATTTCCTCGTGCCCCCGACCTCCTGGCTCGATCGCGGCGGTGCCGGATTTCGACACGCCCGGCAACACCTTCACCTCGCCGCGCACCACCTGCCACTGGTCGGCCGACACCGCGATGCGGGTCTGCTTCAGATCCGGCTTGCCCAGCACCGCGAAGACCGCCGAGAGGAAACCCATCGGGCGGACCGAGATGCCCCGGACCTCGTCGAAGACGAGCATGTCGTCGTACTCCAGGAGCTTGAACCGGACGATGCGGTGATCGTACACCTTCAGGCGGGGAACCGAGAGGGTGTCCTCGTAGCTGAACCGTGACGGAGCGCCACCGGAGTCCGGCCAGAAGATCGTGACGTCCAGCGCCATCCTGGGAGTCGGTCCCTCCTCGACCCGCTCCACCACGTGCGGGCCGTAGTCCACCACCGCGTCCTGGTGGTGCTCGAAGGCCGCACGCGCCCCCGCCGACATCTCGTCGTAGGTCACGCCGGCCGTCTCGAGATGAGCCGCGAACCAGTCCGCCTGGGCCACGAAGAGCCGGGTGCTCCCAGGCGCCTCCGCCTGCCTGCGCCTCACCAGCGCCAGGAGCGCCTCCGCCCCGAAGCGCATGGACGTGGTAGTGCTGGTCAGGCTGTAGTCGCCATGGCTCCGCATGGCCTGGAGGACCTCCTCACGGGAGACCCGGTAGGGCTCGGCACAGACCTGCGGGCCGGACGCCTGGGCGCTCGCGCCCAGGGCCAGCGTCAGCAGGGCCGGCGCCAGGGCGCACGAGCG
>CAMPKP010000058.1 GCA_946887295.1 uncultured Gemmatimonadota bacterium
CGTTGGGCCGGCGGAACATCGCGTTGTCGTCGAAGGTCATCTTGCAGTCGAGCGCGAGCAGCTGGCCGTCCGCGGTCACCACCAGCGGGTTGATCTCCACCATGGTGGCGTCGAGGTCGCGGAAGGCGCGGTACGCGCCGAGCAGCGTGGTCACGGCGCGGCTCACCTGGGCCGGCGTCAGGCCGAGTCCGAAGGCGATCTCCCGGGCCTGGAAGGCCGTCATCCCGACGGCGGGCTCCACCACCTCGCGCACGATCGTGTCGGGAGAGTTGCGGGCGATCTCCTCGATCTCCATCCCGCCCTGGGCCGAGGCCACGACCATGATGCGCTCGCTCTTCCGGTCGAGCACCAGACCGAGATAGATCTCCCGCTCGATCGGCACCGCCGCCTCCACGTAGAGCCGGTGCACCACTCTGCCCTCGGGCCCGGTCTGATGGGTGACCAGCCGCTTGCCGAGCAGGGCCTTCGCCGCGCCGCGAACCTCGTCCTCGTTGCCGCAGAGCTTGATCCCGCCCGCCTTGCCTCGCGCGCCGGAGTGGATCTGCGCCTTCACCGCCCAGCGCGAGCCGCCGATCTCCGACGCCCGGTAGACGGCCTGCTCGGGACTGTACGCGACCCCTCCGCGCGGGATCGCGACGCCGAACCCGGCGAGGAGCTCCTTGGCCTGATACTCGTGGATGTCCACGTAGTCCTCCGTTGGATCGGATCCGTCATCATCAGATCGGCGCGCTGTCATCCCCGGCAGGCCCTGTCATCCCGGCGGAGCGAGGGATCTTCCCGGAATGACCGTCGTCCGCTACACCCTGGCGGCCGGCGCCCGATTGCCGATCGCTTCCGCCATGTCCACCACGTTCTGCGCCATGCGGGCCGACGCCGCGTCGATCATCCGGCCGTCGAGCTGAGCGGCGCCCCGCCCGTCCCGCGCCGCCTCTTCCAGCGCCGCCAGAATCCGCCGCGCGCGGTCCACCTCCGCCGGCGGCGGCGTGAACACCTGGTTGGCGAGGGCGATCTGGCTCGGATGGATCGCCCACTTGCCCTCGATGCCGAGCGCGGCGGCGCGCTTGGCGCCGAGGATGTACCCGTCCGGATCCTTGAAGTCGCCGAACGGCCCGTCGATCGCGCGGAGGCCGTAGGCCCGGCACGCGACGATCATGCGGGAGAGCGCGGCGTGCCACTGGTCGCCGGGGTAGTCCGGATTGAGTCCGCCGATGTTCACCGTGCGCGCGCGGCAGCTCGCCGCGTAGTCCGCGACGCCGAAATGCATCGCCTCCAGGCGGCGGCTGGACTGGGCGATCGCCTCGACGTTCGCCATGCCCAGCGCGGTCTCGATGAGGACGTCGATCCCGATCCGGTGGGGAATCGCCTTCGCCGTCTCGATCTGGGTGAGGAGCGCGTCCACCAGATAGACGTCCGCCGGCACGCCGACCTTGGGGATGAGCACCGTATCGAGCCGATGGCCCGCCTGCTCCACCACGTCCACCAGGTCGCGGTACATGTAGTGGGTGTCGATCCCGTTGATACGGACCGAGATCGTCTTCCCCGCTCCCCGCCAGTCCGCCTCGAGCAGGCCCTGAATGACGTTGCGCCGGGCCTGCTCCTTGTCGCCCGGCGCGACCGCGTCCTCGAGATCGAGGAAGACGTAGTCCACCTCGCTCTCGAGCGCCTTCCTGAACAGGGCCGGCTGCGAGCCCGGCACCGCCAGCTCGCTGCGCTGCAGCCGCTGGCGGGCGGGCTCGTAGCGGGTGTGGCTCATCGGGTCGCGCCCGCCGTCGCCTTCGCCTTGGCCGGGGCCGCTGCCGGCTGCGCATCCGGGGCCCGGGGTGGCAGGTCGCGCTTGGCCAGCGGCTGGGCGGTGCCGCGCCAGTATTCCTGCGCGGCGGCGACGCCGCTGCCCGGGGTGACCTTCATGCCCACGTCCCGCATGGCCATCTCCGCGCCGCCCAGGCCGCCGAGGAGCATGAGCTCGTTGAGGTCGCCGAGGTGACCGATACGGAAGAGCCGGCCCGCCATCCGGGCGAGTCCCGCGCCGAGCGCCAGGTCGTACCGCCGATAGGCGACGTCGATGATCTCCGCGGCGTTCACTCCGGCCGGCACCATGATCGCGCTCACGGTGTCCGAGTTCCACTTCGGCGAGCGGGCGCAGAGCTCCAGTCCCCACGCCTTCACCGCCTTCCGGGTCCCTTCGGCCAGCCGATGATGGCGGGCGAAGACGTTGTCCAGACCCTCCTCGAGCAGCATGGCGATGGACTCGCGCAGCCCGTAGAGCATCGGGATCGACGGGGTGTAAGGGAAGTACCCGGTGGCGTTCGCCTTCCGCATGTCGCCGAAATCGAAGTAGCAGCGGGGCAGCTTGGCCTGGTCGTACTTCGACAGCGCCTTCTGGCTGGCGCACACGATCCCGAGACCCGCCGGCATCATCAGCCCCTTCTGCGAGCCGGTGACCGCGAGGTCCACGCCCCACTCGTCCATCCGGAAATCGATGCTGGCGATCGAGCTCACGCCGTCCACCATGAGCAGCGCGGGGTGCTGCAGGTCGCCGAGCGCCTTGCCGATCGCCGCGACGTCGCTGGTCACGCCCGTCGCCGTCTCGTTGTGGGTGACCAGCACGGCCTTGATGCGGTGCGCCTGGTCGGCGGCAAGCGCGTCGCGGTACCGCTCCACCGGCGCGCCCTCCCCCCACTCGGTGTCCAGCACCTCCACGTCCAGCCCGAGCCGCTGCGCCATGTCGATCCAGAGATGGCTGAACATCCCGAAGCGCGCGGCGAGCACCCGGTCGCCCGGCGAGAGGGTGTTGGTGAGCGAGGCTTCCCAGGCGCCGGTGCCGCTGGACGGAAAGAGAAAGGCCTGGCCCGATGCGGTCTTGAAGATCTCGCGGAGACCCTCCAGCACCGACGCCGTGAGCGCGGGGAAATCCGACGAACGATGGTCTTCCATGGCCCGATGCATCGCCCGGAGGACGCGATCGGGCACGTTGGTAGGCCCGGGAACGAAGAGGAAGTTGCGGCCGGCCATGCTCGGACCCTCGGTCAGGGTAATAGAGACCGGGCGGGAGCGGGACGCCCCCACCGGAAGCGGCTACATTGGAGGCGCTGGATATTCATGCGCCACTCATCATATACTACATTGCACCTTTTTTCACAAGCCTTGGGAGCATTGCCCTGCCCCGCCTATCCGACCCACTCCCGGCTTCGCCCGAGGCACTGCTCTCCGACCTCTACCGGGTCGCCACCGCGGCGGTGAAGCCCGGCCCCGCGCTCGCCGAGCGGCTCCGCTCGGTGGACTCGCGCGCCGCTGGTCCGTGGATCATCGCCCTCGGGAAGGCGGCGCTCCCGATGGCGCTGGCGGCGCTCGACGTCCTGGCGGAGCGCGGCACCGAGCCGGCCGGCGGCCTGGTGGTTCCTCCCGCGCGCGCACCCTCCCCGCATCCTGCACTCGCGCTCGTCCCGGGCGATCATCCCGAGCCGGGGCCGGGCTCGCTCGAGGCGGCACGGGCGCTCGCGGGTGTCGCTGCCGCGGCCGCCGGCGCCGGGCAGGAAGTCTGGGTGCTCCTCTCCGGCGGCACCACCAGCCTGCTCGGCGCCCCGGTGGAGGGTATTGCTCCCGACGACCTCACCCGGCTCTACGCGCTGCTGCTGGGCTCCGGGCTCGACATCACCGCCATGAACCGGATCCGGAAGCGCTTCTCCCGGTGGGGCGCCGGCCGCCTGGCCCTGGCGCTCGCCCCTGCGCGCGTGCGGGTCTACGTCGTCTCCGACGTCATCGGCGACGATCTCGCCGCCATCGGTTCCGGTCCCTGCGTCCCCGATCCCACCACGGCCGCCGAGGTGCGCGACCTCCTGCAGCGCTCCGGCCTGTGGGAGAAAATCCCCGACTCGGCCCGCCGACAGGTGCGCGAGGCCGAAGCGGGGAGAATGGCCGAGACGCCGAAGCCCGGTGACCAAGCGTTCGAGCGTGTGACCCTCGAGCTGATCGCGAGTAACGGCCTGGCCCTCGAGGCTGCGGCCAAGCGTGCGGCAGAGTTGGGCCTCGATCCGGTGGTGTCGGCCACGCCGCTCGCCGGGGAGGCGGCGGCGGCCGGAGCGAGTGTAGCCGCGACACTGCTGCAAGATTATGCGAGACGGGACATCCCGCAACCGGAGCGGAAGCGCTGCTTCATCTGGGGAGGGGAGACCACGGTGACCCTGGGCCCCGGCGGCGGCCTCGGCGGCCGCTGCCAGGAGCTGGCGCTCGCCGCCGCCGGGGCCCTCACCGGCGGGCCCCCGGGCATCGCCCTGCTCGCGGCCGGAACCGACGGGCGCGACGGCCCCACCGATGCCGCGGGCGCCATCGTGGATGGACGCACCTGGGCAGCCGTGGCGGCCGCCGGCCGCGACCCGGCGCGCGATCTGGCCGGGCACGACGCCTATCGCGCTCTCGACGCAGCGGGCGCCCTGCTGCGGCCCGGGCTCACCGGCACGAACGTGATGGATGTGGTGATCGGGTTGTGCCTGTAGGAACCGCTCGCCGACGCTAGGGGCCGCTCTCCCGAGCCCGGAAGTCGGGACCCAGAATCACCGTGACGTCCACCCGGCGGAGCGTGTCCGGCTGCACCTCGATCCGTCCGGTTCCGAGCGCGAGACGCACGTCCCGGCCCCGCGCGGGGTCGCCCCGGCGCACCAGGACGCGCGTCGAGTCCACCGCCGCGTCCGCGTTCCCGAAGAAGACCACGTCGAGACCCCGGCGCCGCAGCATGCGGGTGGCGGCCCGGGCCACGCCGGCCCGCCTGCTTCCGTTCAGGACCTCCACCATGATGCGCTGTCCGGGAGCGGGAATGGGATACGCGTGCTCGCGGGGCGGCGGCGGAGGCGGCGGCACCAGCAGCCGTACGCCGCCGGCCAGCGCCAGCGCGGCGGTGGCGATCAGGACGATGCGGACGACGCGGCGACGAGACTGTTCCAGAAGCGGACCGTCGGTTCGAGGAGCACGCGTCCGGAGCTCACCATGTGACCCACCCGGGCCCGGGCGACCTGCCGGAGCACGAGCGCGGGCTCGGAGGAAAACCGCTCGGCCAGCTCCGCCCGCCACTCGCGCTCGTGCTTTCTGCCCGGCTCCAGGTAGTCGGCGCAGTAGAGAGTCCGGCCCACCATGTCCCACTCCGCGAGACCGAGCGAGTGGTAGCGGACGGCATCGAGCACACCGCGGTCGGTCTCGCCCTCGCTCTTGGCCCTCGCGGCGCTGGCGGGGCCGTGCAGCAGCTCCGGTGGGCCCGGCGTCGAGGGGGCCCAGCGGACCAGCTCCTCCACCGGCGCGTCGCGGAGGGCGTCGTGCAGCCAGACCGCGCGGAGCCAGCGGTTTCGCTCGCTCTCGGGCACACCCAGCTCGAGCGCCCAGCGGGCGGTCAGCTCGGCCACCCGCTCGATGTGCTGAAGGCGCGGGGGGCTGACGACCGCCCAGTCGGGAAGCGTGGGACGCAGCTCCGGCGACTCGCTCCGGCCCATCAGACGACACCCTCGCCGAGCACGATGTTGTCGATCAGGCGGGTCAGCCCGACTCGCGCGGCCAGCGCGACGACGGTGTTCGCCGCGACCTCCTCCACCGGCGCGAGCAGGTCCGGCTCGGCCACCGCGATGTACTCCACCTGCACGTCGGGAAAGGCCTGGAGGAAGCGCCGCATCCGCGCCTCGATCGCCCGCGCGCTCCGCTCGCCTCCCCGCCACGCCACGTGCGCCTCCTGCAGGGCGCCGCTCAGCGCGGTGGCCCGCCGCCGCTGTTCCGGATCGAGATAGGCGTTTCGGCTGCTCAGCGCGAGTCCGTCCGGCTCGCGGACGGTCGGGATCACCGCGAGCTCGACCGGCCAGTCGAGATCGCGCACCATCTGCCGCACCAGCACGATCTGCTGCACGTCCTTCCGCCCGAAGCACGCCACGTCCGGCTCGACCAGGTGAAACAGCTTGGCGACCACCGTCAGCACGCCGGCGAAGTGACCCGGTCTAGCCGCGCCCTCCCAGCGGTCCGCCGCCCGGCCCGGCACCACCCGGGTCTCCGACCCCGGCGGGTACATCACCGCCTCGCTCGGCGCGAAGAGCGCGTCCACGCCCCGCTCCTGGGCCAGCCCACGGTCCCGGGGCAGGTCCCTGGGATAGCGGGCCAGGTCTTCGGTCGGTCCGAACTGGAGCGGATTCACGAAGACGCTCATGACCACGGCGTCCGCCCGCCGCCGGGCCTCGTCCACCAGCGCGAGATGGCCCTCGTGGAGCGAGCCCATGGTCGGCACCAGGGCGAGGCGGAGCCCGTCGCGGCGCCGCGCGCGGACCCAGCCCCGGAGGTCGGGAATCGTCGTGAGATCGATCATGCCGGAAAGCAGGGCGCCGCCGGCGCCCTCATTCGAAGCTGTGCTCCTTGGCGGGATAGCTTCCTCCCCGGACTTCGGCGCCGTAGGCCCGCACCGCGTCCCGAACGGCGGCGCCGAGCTCGGCGTAGCGCTTGAGGAACTTGGGCGAGAATCCCTCGTTGAGTCCCAGCATGTCGTGCAGCACCAGCACCTGCCCGTCGCATCCGGGACCCGCGCCGATCCCGATCGTCGGGACCGTGAGCGCGGCGGACACCCGCCGGGCGAGGGAGGCGGGCACCAGCTCCAGCACGACGGCGCAGGCGCCGGCGGCCTCGAGCGTCTTCGCATCCTCGAGCAGCCGGTCGGCCGCCGCCGCGTCACGGCCCTGGACCCGGTAGCCGCCGAGGGCGTGAACCGACTGCGGGGTGAGGCCCAGGTGGCCCATCACGGGTATCCCGCGCTCGACCAGCGCCCGCACCGTCTCGGCCATGGCCCGCCCGCCCTCGAGCTTCACGCCGTTGGCCTCGGTCTCCTGCAGCACCCGTCCCGCGTTTCGGATCGCCTCCGGAACCGATACCTGGTAGGTGAGGAAGGGCAGATCCACGAACATCAGCGCGCCCGGGGCGCCTCGCCGCACCGCCGCGGCGTGGTAGATCATCTGGTCGAGCGTGGCGCTGAGCGTCGTCTCCTGGCCCGCGATCACCTGGTTCAGCGAGTCGCCCACCAGGAGCAGGTCCACTTCCGCCCGGTCCAGCAGGCGGGCGAAGGCGGCGTCGTAGCAGGTGAGCACCACCAGCCGCCGTCCGGCCTGTTTCCAGGCGGTGAGGTCGAGGACGGATCGGGGACGCGCGTCAGCGTTCATGAGCCTCCAGCTCGGTGATCTCTCGGATCCAGAAGTCGCGATTGGGCAGCTCGGGATGGGGAATGATAAGGTCGGGCTCGTCGATTCGGCGATGTCCGTACTTCACGATGTCGAGGTCCAGGGTGCGCGCGCCCCACCGCTCGGCGCGCACCCTGCCGCGGGCGCGCTCGATGGCCTGGATCGCCGCCAGCAGGGCGCGGGGCTCGAGCGCCGTCTCGAGCAGCACCATCTGGTTGAGATAGGGGGGCTGCGTCATGCCCGCCAGCGGCTCGGTCTCCTCCACCGCCGACTCGGCCACGAGGCGGGTCCGCGGCAGGCCGGCGAGCGCGGCCCGCGCGGCGGCGAGATGCTCCGCGCGGTCGCCCAGGTTGCTCCCGAGCGCGATGTAGGCCCGCTCGCGTCCGGCCACCGCCGCTCAGGTCTCGACCGCGAAGTGCCGCGCGATCCGCTGCAGGTCGGTGGCGACGTCGCTGAGCTGGCGGATCGCGCGCTCCAGCTCGGCCTGGCCGGCGGCGGCATCGTCGGCGCGCTGCGCCAGCTCGTCGGTCTCGGTCCTGGCGCGGGCCGATCCCGCGGCCACCCGCTCGATCTGCTCGCTGAGCCCGCTCACCGCGCCGAGCTGCTCGGATGCCGTGGCGGCGATTGCCTGGGCGTGGCGCCCGGCCTCGCCGGTCGTGCCCACGATCGCGTCGAGCGCCTGCGCGGCGTTGGCGCTCAGTTCCTCCACGCCCGCCACCGCCTCCCGGCCCCGTTCCATCTGATCCGAGACGGTCGCCACCTGGGACCCGATCTCCTCCAGCAGGCCGCGGGCCTCGCGGGCCGCCTGGAGACTCTGCGCCGCCAGGTCACGCACCTCGTCGGCCACCACGGCGAAGCCGCGGCCCTCCCGCCCGGCCCGAGCCGCTTCGATCGCCGCGTTGAGCGCGATGAGGTTGGTGAGGTCTGCGATCTCACGGATGGTGCCGATGAACCCGCCGATCCGCGTGGTGAGCGCGCCCAGCCCGGCGACCTGCTCCACGCTGCCCGACACGAACCCCTTCAGCCCGATCAGCCGCTCGATCGCCTGGCCGATCACCACCCGGTTCCGGCTGGCCACCGCCGCGGCGGTCCCGCTCGCCTCGGCCGCCTGGGCGCCCTGCGCGGCCATCGCGCGCGAGGCGGCGGAGAGCGTGTCGGTTGATCGAAGTCCTCCCGCGACGAAGCGCTCGAGATCGGCCGTGCCCTGGCGCATCCCCTTCGACACTTCGGTGAGCGCCGAGGCGGTGCCGCGCAGCGATTCGGTCACCCGCGCGAGCGTGGTCACCTGCTCGCCGATCTGGGCGACCGTGCTGAGCAGGGGACGGCGCAGCTCGGCGATGTGGATCGCGGTCGCCATCTGATTCGCCAGGGTCCCGAGCGCCACGAGGTCCTTCGGGCCGTACGCGTGCCGCTTCGGGTGGTCCACCTCGACCACGCCCAGCAGGTCGTCGCCGAAGCGGATCGGGTGCACCACCGTGCTGCCGACGCCGTCCATCACGTGTGCGAGGCGGGCGTCGCGCCTCACGTCGCGGACCATCACCGGCTCGCCGGACGAGATCGCCTCCCGCCGCAGCTGGATCATCTCCTCCGGCATGTCGCCGCGGCCGGGACGTCCGTAGACCCCGCGGTACGCCAGCGTGAGCGCGGCGTCGTCCACCCGGTACACCCGGAAGTCGCTCCAGTCGAGCAGGCGGTAAGCCAGCCGCTCGATCTGATCGAAGGAGCCCTGGAGTGTCGCGTTGCTGGCGATCGCGGTTTCCATCAGGTGGACCTTGTTGAGGTCCTCCGCCCCGATCGCCTCCTCGATGATCTTGCGCGTGAGGAGTCCGAGCACGCCGAGCGCGAGCCCGACCGCCACCCAGCCGACCGGCGCGAGCGCCTGGACCGTGGCCATTCCGACCACCGTGGCGATCAGCGTCAACAGATAGGAGATGATCTCCCAGCGCAGGATCAGGATCTTCTCGGCGTACTCCAGCTTGTCCCGGACCAGCAGCGTGAAGTAGAAGAGCGACCGGGTGGAGAAGAAGTAGAGGCAGACCAGGATCGCGGCCGCCGGCAGGAAATCGAGCGAGAGCGGGGGCATGCCGCTGTAGTAGTGCACCGCGGCGTAGGGACCGTAGGCCGCCGTGAATCCCAGGACCTCGCGTCCGGCGTTGATGACGCCGGCGCGCGGCAGCTTCCGGAGCCACAGCACGTCGCACCCGAGCACCCCCAGGTAGAGCGCCAGCACCACCGGTGTGGGGCCCACCGTCACCGCGCCGATGAGCACGGGGATGCCGGTCTGGGTCAGGTACGAGTACTTGCTGAGGCGGATCGGTGCGGCGCGCAGCGCGAACACCATCCCGGTGAGCAGCAACACCGCCACCGGCTGGTCGATCCAGCGGAGATCGACCGCCAGCGCTGCGACCGTGACCAGCCCGCCTCCGACGGCGAGCAGGCGCGCGTAGCGGTCGAGCAGCTGGCCGACGTCGGTGCTCATGCGACCGCCGGCGCGGGGTCGAGGCCCGCTCTGAGCTCGCCCAGGAACCGCCGCGCCGCGGACACGCCGCCGGCGCCGAGCACGTCCACCAGGGCGCTGCCCACCACGACTCCGTCTGCGATCCGGCCCACGGCCGCGGCCTGCTCCGCGCTCGAGATTCCGAATCCCACGGCGACGGGCAGCGCCGTGGCTTCCCGCACCCGGGCGACCGAGGCGGCCAGGTCCGCGGCCAGCGCGCTGCTGGCGCCGGTGACGCCGAGCCGCGCGACCAGGTAGACGAAGCCTTCCGCGCCGTTCACCGCGTCGCGCAGCCGGGCGGGCCGCGTGGTGGGCGCGATGAGCCGGATCAGATCCAGGGGACTCTCGCGCACGGCGTCCTCGACCCGGGCATCGCTGCCGGCGGGAAGATCGGTGAGCAGCAGACCCGCGACGCCGAGATCGCCGGCGTCGCGGAGGAAGCGGTCCATCCCGTAACGGAGAATGGGATTCAGATAGCTGAAGACGACCACCGGCCGCCGGGGCCGGCATCGCGCGACGAGATCCAGCGTGCCGGCGAGCGTCATGCCCTGCTCCAGCGCCCGGAGCGTCGAGCGCTGGATGGTGGGCCCGTCCGCCAGCGGATCGCTGAAGGGCACCCCGACCTCGAGGATGTCCGCGATCTCGTCGGCGGCGCGGAGCGCCGCCTCGCTCGAGGGCAGGTCGGGAAAGCCCGCCGTCAGATAGGGAATGAGCGCGGGGCGCCCGCGCTCCCGCAGGCTCAGGAAGGCCCGCGTGATCGCCGACTCAGACAAAGTAGTCGCCGACCGTGAGCCCGTAGCGCGACGGGTTGGTGACCTTGACGACGGAGCGGCGGTAGTTGCCCGCCTCGTCGCGCTCGGCGAGGCTCACCAGCGTGCCCGGCGGCGGCACCGTACCGCCGTCGGTGTTCACCGCGAGCCGCACCAGCGGGCGGTTCAGGTGCTGGCCGTCCGGGTCCGCCGCTGCGACGATCGCCACCTCGAAGGTGTCGAGGATGACGCAGGTGCCGACCGGATAGATGCCGATGAGGTTGATGAGCGCCTTCACCAGGATCGCGTCGTACCCGCGCTTGGGGTTCTGCCACATCTCCCGCAGCACCTGGTCCGGCTCGATCGGCGTGGTCTGGTAGCTCCGGCGCGTCGTCGCCGCGTCGAAGCCGTCGGCCACCGACACGATGCGTGAGAAGATCCCCAGCTCGCGGGGCCGCACCGTGCGGGGATAGCCGGTGAAGTCGGTCTTCATGTGATGCTCGTGGGCCGTCAGGATCGCCCGGTACGGCGTCTCGTCGTAGGTCCGCATGGTGAAGAGGGTCAGGGCGCCGAGCCACGGGTGGGCCTGCATGACCCGCCACTCCCGCTCGTCGAGGCCGGTGGTCTTGTTCAGGATCTCGACCGGCACCCGGGCCTTCCCCACGTCGTGCAGCAGCGCGGTCATGCCCAGATCGTAGAGCTGCAGCCGGGAGAACCCGAGCTTCTTCCCCAGCGCGACCGAGAAGATGCACACGTTCACCGAGTGGGTGAAGGTGTACTCGTCGTAGTCGCGGATGGTGGTGAGGCCCACCACCGACGTCTCGTTGTTGAGCACCTGGTCCACGATGAGCTGGACCGCCCGCTTCACCCGCTTCACGCTGGTGGCGCGCCCCATCCGGACGCTGGTGATCACCTCCCGGGTGACGGCCACCCCCTGGGAGTACACCCGCTTCGCGGCCTCCTTCGCCTGCTCCGACTCGGCGTGCTCGTGATGGCTGGCGCGCTCGATCTCGAGCCCGGCCACGCCGCCGGCACCGAGCCGGTCGGCCAGCTCCTCGAAGCGCCCCTCGGGCTGGCCCCGCTCCGAGAGGCTGAGCAGCAGGCTCAGGAGGATCTGCCACTCGCGCCGGGCGCTGGTGTGGATTCGGAGCGCGCCGATCTCGAAGCTCCTGAGCACCGCCAGGATGTGGCTGAAGGAGGCGTAGTTGTCGAGCTCCAGCCGGAGCCGGGTGGCGTTCACGAAGATGAAGTCCCCGGCGAGTCGGATCTCGAGATCGCGCTCGATCGCGAGCAGGGCGACGGCGGTGGCGTCGAGATCGTCGAGGGCCTTCTGCACCGTCGCGTTCTCGACCGGATAGAGCTTGAGGCTCCGGAGCGCGGTGTAGAAGGCGAGCAGCAGCGCCCGCCCCCCCTGCCGGAGCTGACCTTCGGCCGCGGGGCGCGTCGCGGTGTCGGCCGGCTGGGTCACGCGCCGTTCTCCCGGAGCGCCCGGTTCACGGCGTTGCGGACCACGAGGTCCTTCTCGTCGGTCATGCGGGTGAGAATCTCGCGCGCTTCCGGCGTGCGGATCTTGCCGATGGCGATGGCCGCGCAGGCCCGCGTCTCCGGGGACTGCTTGAACTTGAGCAGGCCGCGCGGCGTCAGTATCCCGCTCAGCGCCTTGAGACCCACCGGCCCCGCGATGGCGCCGTAGGCCTCGAAGAACGCCATCTTCTCCGTCAGGTCCATCTCCTTCAGACCCTTCCCCAGCACCGCCGCCTCGACCCGCCGGAGCGCGCCCTTGTACCCGCGTCCGCCCGCGACCCGCACCGCGGCGAGCCGCACGCTCCGATCCTCGTCCTCGATCGCCTTGTCGATCAGCGCGAGGGCCGCCGGCGTGCCGATCTGGGCCAGCGCCTGCACCGACGCGAGGCGCACCGCCGGGTCCCGGTGGGTGACCGTCTCGGCGAGGCCGGGGACGACCTGGTGCAGCCCCAGACGGCCGCAGAGCGTCACCACCGAGGCGAGCGCCTCCGAGTCCCGCGAGCGGAGGATGCGCAGCACCTCGTCGGTGTTCGAGACCGCGACGCGGTCGGCGACGCCCTCGAGCACGGCGCGCAGCGCCGGCGACGCCAGCTGCGGGATCCAGCTCAACACCGGCTCCAGCGCGGAGGCGCGCAGCTCGCGCAGCACCTCGGCCACCTCCGCCTCGCCGGCCAGTGCCGGCGCCTCGTCGAGGGACTGGAGCAGCTGGCTGACGATGGCCGGCTCGCTCAGCTTGGCGACGAAGCCGTCGAGCCGGGTCCGGTGATCGGGCAGCAGCGCCTGCGCCCGACCGGCGAGCAGCTTGCTCTCGCGGAGGACGCTCGCCGCCGTTCGGAAATCGCGGGCGTTGAGCAGATTGGGAAACAGGTGCTCGATGATGTCGATGATCTCGGCGCGGGTGGCGGGGTCGCCCTCGAGCTCGAACAGGTCGAAGAGCACGTTGAACGACGAGGTACGGACGTCGCGCCCGTATTCCCGCTCCACCTCCCGCGCGACCTGGTGGATCTCCGACTCGTCGAGGAAGTAGAGCGTCGAGTCGAAGTCCTCGATGTCCACCACGCCCTTGGGACGGGGCGGCGCCTCCTCCGCCACCTGGGCCTGCCGCCGCGCGGCCGCCTCGTCGCTGCCGCTGGGGTAGCTGCCGGTCTGCTCCGGCATCGCCCCCCCGCCCTCTCCGAAGAACTCGACGAACTGGTACTGGATGAGCTGGAATTCCTGTTCCCAGAGAATCGTGAGCAGATCGTCGCCGGCGTCGGCCGCCAGATAGCGGGCCCGGTTGATCGCCTCCAGCAGCCGCGGCAGCTCCTCCTGCTCGGCGCCCCGCCGGATGGTGAGCGAGCGCATGCCGTCCTTGAACAGCCCCCACGCCATGCTCTCCGTCTTGTTGGGCTGGTGGTAGACGACCTGCTCCTCCCACACGAAGTCGGTCTCGTCGATGGTCAGCACCAGCTCGTCGAGCACCGCCCAGACGGGCGCGAATGCGACGCGGAGGTTCTCGGTGGCGCGCTGGTAGATCGGGTTGTTGGGGAGGTACATGTGGAAGGCGCGAAGCGCCTTTCCCAGGCCGGTGATGAGCTCGGCCACCTGGGAGGCCGGCAGCGCCTCGGTGTGCGGCCCGGCCGTCACACCGCCCCCCCGAGCAGGGCGGCCACATGGGCCACGTCCTTGTCGCCGCGGCCGCTGAGGCAGACCAGCACGGGCTGGTCCGCGGCCCAGCGGCCCGCCGACCGGCGCACCCAGGCCAGCGCGTGCGCGGTCTCGAGCGCGGGAATGATGCCCTCGAGGCGGCAGAGCGCCTGGAAAGCATCCAGCGCCTCGGCGTCGGTGGCCGACTGGTAGAGCACCCGCCCCGTGTCCCGGAGCCAGCTGTGCTCCGGGCCCACGCCCGGATAGTCGAGCCCGGCCGATACCGAGTGCGCCGGCGCCACCTGGCCGTCCGCGTCCTGCAGCAGGTAGCTCAGGCTGCCGTGCAGCACCCCCGGGGAGCCGGCGCTCAGCGTCGCGCTGTGGTGACCCGTGGCGATGCCCTCTCCCGCCGCCTCCACGCCGATCAGCTCCACGTCGTCGTCGAGAAAGGCGCTGAAGATGCCGATCGCGTTGGAGCCCCCGCCGACGCACGCGACGACGGTCCCCGGCAGCCGGCCGAATCGCTCGAGCAGCTGCTCCCGCGCCTCCCGGCCGATGATCGACTGGAAATCGCGGACCATGCGGGGGTAGGGATCCGGACCCACGACCGACCCGATGATGTAGTGCGTGGTGGGGACGTTGGTGACCCAGTCGCGGAGCGCCTCGTTGGTCGCGTCCTTGAGGGTGCGGGTGCCCGACTCCACCGGAATGACCGTCGCGCCGAGCAGCCGCATGCGGTAGACGTTGAGCGCCTGCCGGGCCACGTCCTCCGCACCCATGTAGACCACGCATTCGAGGCCGAAGCGGGCGCACACCGTCGCGGTCGCCACGCCGTGCTGCCCCGCGCCGGTCTCCGCGATGATGCGGCGCTTGCCCATCCGCCGCGCCAGCAGCGCCTGGCCCACGGTGTTGTTGATCTTGTGGGCGCCGGTGTGGTTCAGGTCCTCCCGCTTGAGGAGCACCGGCGCACCTACCTCGTCGGAGAGTCTGGGCGCCAGCGACACCGGCGACGGCCGACCCACGAACTCGGCCAGCAGCGCGTCGTATTCCGCCCAGAAGGCGGCGTCGGCCCGGGCCGCGTCGTAGAGCGCGGTCAGGTCGTCGAGCGCGGCGACGAGCGTCTCGGGGACGTAGCGGCCACCGTAGGGACCGAATCGCCCGCCGACCGCCCGCTCAGCCGACAGTAGGGCTGCGTCCAAGCACCGCCTCCAGGAAGCGCGCGATCCTCTCGTGATCCTTGATGCCGGGGAGGGATTCCACCCCTGAACTTACATCGGCGACGTCGGGTCGAACGAGCGCGACCGCGGCGCCGACCGTCTCGGGCGTGAGTCCGCCCGCGAGCACCATCCTCACGCCGGCGAGCCGGCGTCGCGCCTCGACCGCGACGGCGAGGTCCAGCGGCACTCCGCTGCCGCCCTCCGCGCGGGCCACCCGGGGCTCGACCAGAACCGCGTCGGCATCCTGGGAGGCCTCGCTCAGCCGGTCGAGATCGGCGGGGCTCGCAATTCGCACGATCCGCCAGACGATCAGCCCGGCCGACCGGAGGCGAGCGGCGTCGGCACGAGAGTAGGAGCCGTGAAGCTGGGCACCGGACAGCCGGACGTCCCGGGCGCAGGAGAGGATTTCCTCGACGGATTGGCTTCCGAACACCCCGAGCACGGGAACGCCGCGCGACGCGGCCACCACATCCGCCGCCCTCGCGAAGCGCACCCGCCTGGGACCACCAGCAAAAACGACGCCCAGGAAGGAGGCCCCGGCGGCCGCGGCCCGCTCGGCGTCCTCGGGCCGGGTCAGGCCGCAGATCTTGACGCTAGCGGGCACGACGCGCCACCTGGGAGAGCCGCCCGAGCACCGCCGCCGGGTCGGGCGCAGCCGAGAGCGCGGTGCCCACCAGCACCGCATCCGCGCCGGCATGCGCCGCCCCCTCCACGTCCTCCGGTCCGTACATGCCGCTCTCGGCCACCGCGAGCCGGTCGGACGGCACCCGGGCGATCAGCTCCCAGGAGGCGGGCAGGTCGATCGCGAAGGTGTCGAGGTCCCGGCTGTTGACCCCCACGATCTCCGCACCGACGGCCAGCGCCCGGTCGAGCTCGGCGGCGGTGTGCGCCTCGACCAGGGCTTCGAGCTCCGCCGCCCGCACGAACGCCAGCAGCGCTTTCAAGCGCTCAGGCGGGAGCGCGCGGACGATCAGGAGCACCGCCGCCGCTCCGGCCGCGCGGGCCTCGACCACCTGTACCTCATCCAGGATGAAGTCCTTCCGGAGCAGCGGCACGTCCGCCGCCGCCGCCGCCGCCCGGAGGTCCCCGATGGACCCGCCGAAGTGCGGCGAGTCGGTGAGCACCGAGACGGCCGCGGCGCCGTGCCGGGCATAGAGTGCGGCGCGCTCGCCGGGATCGAGATCGTCGCGGATCACTCCGGCCGACGGGGAGCGCCGCTTCACCTCCGCGATGACGGCCACCGGCCCTCCTCGCAGCGCGGCCGCCAGCGAGCGCGGCCGCGGCCGCGACGCCGCCTCGCGGTCGAGCCGCTCGCGGTGCCCCCGCAGCGAGGCGAGCCCGCGGCGGGTGGAGTCGAGGATCTGGTCGAGCGAGACGGCCATCTTGTCCTTCGGCGAGTCTTCGGGTATAGTTATTCGGGCTCTGTTCGGTCGACTCACGATCCCACACCTACGGAGACGGCTCGATGCCGCTGACCAAGCGTCAAAGTGAAATCCTCAGCTACCTGCAGGGGCACATTCAGGATCAGGGCTACGCGCCCAGCTTCGAGGAGATCGCGGAGCAGTTCGGCTTCCAGTCCCTCGCCACGGTGCACGAGCACCTGACCAACCTCGAGCGCAAGGGCTACATCCGCCGGTCGTACAACGAGAGCCGCTCCATCGAGGTCCTTCCTCCGCGGGGCACTTCGGCGGCCACGGAAATTCCCCTGCTCGGAAAGGTCGCCGCCGGCACGCCGATCGAGTCGCTGATGCATCAGGAGACCATCGCGGTCCCCGACCAGATGCTGCCGCGCCGCGGCCCCAACTACGCGCTTCGGGTCCAGGGCACCTCCATGATCGACGAGCACATCCTCGACGGCGACGTGGTCGTGGTCCACGGCAAGCAGAGCGCGGAGAACGGCGAGATGGTCATCGCGCTGGTGAACGGCAGCGAGGCCACGGTCAAGAAGTTCTACCGCGAGGCCGGCGGATGGATCCGACTCCAGCCCGCCAACACCACCATGCAGCCCATGCGCTTTCAGGAGCGGGACGTCCTGATCCAGGGCGTCGTGGTCGGGGTGATCCGGAAGTACTGAGGGACCCGCCGCTCTCCTCGATCACGCCGGCCGGGGAGCCGCGCGCCGTAAGCCCTCCAACGCCTCACGTGCCGCGCCGCTCTCCAGCGCGCCGGTGGCGCGCTCTACGGCCGCTTCGAATGTCGGTGCCTCGCCGGAAACATAGAGTCCCGCCGCCGCGTTCAGCAGCACCGCGCAGCGGACCGCGGGCATGCCGTCGTCTCCGCTGAGCAGACGCTCGATCCGTTCGGCGTTCTCCGCCGGCTCTCCTCCAGCCAGCCCGTCGAGATCGTCGCACTCGAGCCCGTAGTGCCGGGGCTCGATGCGCCATTCCGTCACCGTTCCCCGGCGCACCTCCCACACCCGGGTGGATCCGCAGGGACTCACCTCGTCCATGCCCACCTCGGCATGGAGCACGAGCGCGTGGGTGGCCTCGAGCTGCGCGAGCGCGAGGGCCAGCAGCGGCGCACGCCCCGCGTCCGAGACGCCGATCACCTGCCGGGTGACGCCCGCCGGGTTCACCAGCGGTCCCAGCAGATTCATGATCGTCGGTACGCCGAGCTCCCGGCGGACCGGACCCACGTGGCGCATCGCGGGATGGAACGCCGGCGCGAAGAGAAATACCAGCCCGCTCGCGCAGAGCACCGCGGCCGCCCGCTCGGCGGAGAGCTGGATGTCCACGCCCAGGGCCTCGAGCACGTCGGCGGAGCCCGACCGCGAGGTGAAGCTCCGGTTGCCATGCTTGGCCACGGGCACGCCGGCGCCCGCCACCACGAAAGCGGCGGCGGTCGAGAGATTGAGCGTCCCGACCCGTCCCCCGCCGGTGCCGCAGGTATCCACCAGCCGTCCCGAGTGCTCCACCACGACGCGCACCATGGCCTGGCGAAGCGCCCGCGCGGCTCCGGCCACTTCGTCCGCCGTCTCCCCCTTGGCCCCGAGCCCCAGGAGCAGCGCGGAGATCTGGACCGGCGTGGCATGCCCGCGCATCAGAACCGAGAACGCCGCCGCGGCGGCTTCGCTGGTGAGCGAGCCGCCTCGAGCCAGCTCCTGTACGGCCTGTCGCAGTGGGGCGTCGTCGGTCACGGGCAAGGCGGCGGGTTGGGGGGACCTGCGAGTCGAAAAAAACGTACCCGAGAAACCGGCCTTTTGTCAAATGGGACAAGCATTTGCGCAGCTTGCCGGGGGGTCGGCGCGGGACTAGATTCCGGGCCGATGAGCCGGACATTCCTCGCCACGCTGCACTTCGACGGCACCGGCTTCGTCGGTTGGCAGCGCCAGCCGGTCGGACGCTCGGTCCAGAGCGAGTTCGAGCGGGTGCTGGAGCGCCTTTTCGGCCGGCCGGCGGTGGCCCACGCCGCAGGCCGCACCGACGCCGGCGTGCACGCCGTCGGGCTCGCCGTAAGCTTTTCCGCCCCTTTGAGCTGGAGCCCCGCCGCGCTCCGCCGCGCCCTCAACGCGCTCCTGCCGAAAGACTGCTGGATCGAATCGGTCCGCCCGATGCAGGCAGGCTTCCACGCGCGCAAGAGTGCGGTCTCGCGTCGCTACCGTTACGACATCGGCCTCGACGAGGCCGCCTTCTCTCCGTTTCGTCGGCGCTACGAGTGGGCCCTCGGCCGTCCCCTCGATATCGCCGCGCTCCGCGCCGCCTCGCCGCTTCTCCTCGGCGGGCACGACTTCCGGGCCTTCGCGGCCAAGGGCGCGCCGAAGCCTCACTATGAATGTCGCCTCTCCCGGGCGGACTGGGAGCTTCGTGCGGAGGGGCGCGGAGTGAGCTTCCACGTGGAGGCCGACCGCTTCCTGCGTCACATGGTGCGGATGG
>CAMPKP010000059.1 GCA_946887295.1 uncultured Gemmatimonadota bacterium
CGGGACTCCATCCTCTACACCCGGGGCTACGGCCACTTCACCTGGAACCCGGCCTCGCGCACGCCCGATCCCGACTCCACCCTCTGGGACATCGCCTCGATCACCAAGGTGGTCGCCACCGCGGCCTCGGCGATGCGGCTGGTGGATCAGCAGAAGCTCGACCTCGACGACCGGGTGGGCCGCTACCTGCCCCGCTTCTCCGGCGGGCTCAAGAGCCAGGTGACCGTGCGCATGCTGCTGGATCACACCAGCGGCCTCAAGAGCTACGTGCCGATCTACAAGCGCGCCGGCCGGAGCCGCTCGCGCATGATCTCCCTGCTTTACGCCCAGCCGCTGATCCGCCCGCCGGGCGACTCGGCCGAGTACAGCGACCTCAACGCCATGCTCCTCGGGCTGGTGGTCGAGTCGGTCTCCAGGACCTCGCTCGCCCGCTTCGCCGACACGGCGGTCTTCGACCCCCTCGGCATGACGGAGACGCGCTTCAGCATCCCGGCCCGGCTCAAGCGCCGAGCCGCGCCCAGCGGCATCTGGCGCGGCGAGCCGGTTCCGGGCGACGTGAACGACCAGAACGCCGCCGCGTTCGGCGGGGTGGCCGGCCATGCCGGCGTGTTCTCGACCGGGATGGACCTCGCGCGCTTCGCCCAGGTGTGGCTCAGAGGCGGATTGGGGCCGAAGGGCCAGTGGGTGAGCCCCGCGACGATGCGGCAGTTCCTGACCAAGGGGCCGAGAAGCGGCACGCGCCTCCTGGGGTGGGATTCGCCCGAGCTGGCAGGCGAGGAGCCGAGCATCTTCGGCACGCTCATCAGCACGTCGGCCTACGGCCACACCGGGTTCACCGGCACCGAGCTGTGGGTGGACCCGACCCACGATCTCTTCCTCGTCTTCCTCACCAACCGCGCGTTCGATCCCAAGGCCCGGGACTCGCTGAAGGGTCTCAAGGCGGTCCGGACCGAGCTGTCGGACGCCGCGATCCGGCTGGTGCCGCACGCGTGTGCGCAGGAGCTGATCTCGAGATGCTGAGAGGAGGGTCGGCTTGCGGTTAGCTTTATGGGGTGTATGACGCCGGAAGGCCGAGCGTCACCGACCACGACCCAGGCAGCGAGCCGCCCATGCATTCCCCAGAGACCATCCGCAAGGCCCTCCGCGCCGTGAAGGACCCGGAGCTCAACCTCAACATCATCGACATCGGGCTGGTCTACGACGTCGAGGCCAGCGAGGAGGGTGACGTGCACGTCAAGATGACCCTGACCTCCCCGGGCTGCCCCGCGGGTGGGGAGATCATCGAGGACGTGAAGAAGGTGGCCGGGGATCTCGAGGGGGTGCGGAACGTCGAGGTCGAGCTGGTGTGGGACCCGTACTGGACCCCGGAGAAGATGGACCCGCGGGTGAGGGCGTTCCTGGGGTTCTAGAGTACGGTGTGATAGGGCACGGTCACCCCGCGCCCAGCGAAGTGGGGCCGCCCTTCGCTACGCTCGCGGCCAGCAGCTCCCCGCCGAACTCCCGCACCTGCCAGCGCCTGAGCTCCGGCACCGCCGCGATCTCCTCGGGCGTCTTCGGATCCGCCCGCGCGATGGCCTCGAGCGTCCCGTTCGGGCAGACCACGCCCGGCGGCAGGTCGTACTTCTGCGCCAGGAGGTTGCGCGCGGCCTTGAGCCGCTCGAGCCTCGCCTCGAAGGCCAGGTCCGGCGCCCGCCGCGGCGCCCGGGTGAAGCGGGGCAGCTCGCCTTCGGGCAGCTCCAGCCCGCGCTTCACCGCGGCGAGGAGCTCGCGCCCCCGGCGCTCCGCCTGGTCGCTGCTCACGCCCGGAATCGCCTTGAGCGCCGCGACCTCGGTCGGCGGGTTCTTCGCCATGGCCAACATCGGCTCGTTGTTGAGGATCCGGAACGTGGCGCGGTCCGCCCGGCGGGCCATGCCCTCCCGCCACTCCCATAGCTCCTTCAGGATCGCCAGCTCCCGCCCCCGGAGCGCCTTCGCCCCCTTGAGCCTGAGCCACCCCGGCTCCGCCTGGTCGGCGGGCGTGGGGCGGATGTCCTCCAGCAGGGCGAACTCCTCCTGGGCCCAGCCCAGCCGGCCCCGCTCGAGCAGGCGGTCGCGCAGGATGTCGCGGAGCTGGGCGAGATAGCGGGTGTCCGACGCCGCGTAGGACAGCATCTCGGGCGACAGCGGCCGGGCCGACCAGTCGGCCCGCTGGAAGCGCTTGTCGAGCTTGACGCCGAGATACTTCTCCAGCAGCGCGGCGAGCCCGATGCCGGGCTCGTTGAGGAGCTGGGCCGCTATCCGGGTGTCGAAGAGATTCTGCGCGGTGAACCCGTACTCGCGGTTGAGAAGGCGGAGATCGTAGTCGGCGTCGTGGAAGATGATCTCGATCGCCGGATCGGCGAGCAGCTCGCCGATGGGACCCAGCCCGCCGGCCGCCACCGGGTCCACCACCGCGGTCTGCTCGCGGGAGGATATCTGCAGCAGGTAGATCCGGTCGAGGTAGCGGTGAAAGCTCGCCGCCTCGGTGTCCACCGCGAGGAGGGGCTCCCCTCGCAGGCGCGCGGCCAGCGCGGCCAGCTCGGCCTCGGTCTCGATCGGCTTCACCTGATCACTCTTTCTTGGAGACCAGCTCGAGCCCGGCCGCGATCTCGTCCAGCGCCTTCGAGAGGGTCTTGTAGAACTCCGCATCCGGCTGCGGTGTGCCTCCCATGGAGGCGTCCATCTGGAGCTTGCGCGCGAGTCGGGCGGCGTGGCGGATGTAGTCGGTCTGGGGTTTCATCGGATCGGAGCCGTGGGCGTGAGCTATCGGATCTGCAACGGGACGCTGTAGTATATCTACGTGCACCCATGACCCCCATCCTTCTCACGGTCTATCCCGACGAGTGCGACGCCTTCGGGCACCTGAACCAGGCGTCGTTCCTCAGCCTCTTCGAGCGCGCCCGCTGGGAGACCCTGCGCGCGGGCCCGGGCATGGATCTCTTCGACCGGACCGGCACGTGGCCGGCCGTGCGCAAGACGGTGATCGAGTACCACGCCTCCGCGTTCCCCGGCGACGTGCTCCGCTTCGAGCAGGATCTCACTCACGTCGGCCGCACCAGCTTCACGATGCGCCAGGTCGCGCGCCGGACGCGTGACGACGCCCTCATCGCCACGGCCGAGTTCCTCTTCGTCTGCGTCAACCGCAAGGGCCGGCCGGTCGCGGTGCCGCGGGAGTTCAACGAGTTCATGGCCGCCCGGCGGCGCGACGCGGGCGAGGTGCAGCGGCTCAGCGTGAACGGCGTGAGCCTCGCCGTCGAGGTGCGGGGCGAGGGGCCGGCCGTGCTCTTCGTCCACGGCTACCCGCTCGACCGCTCGATCTGGCCCCACCAGATGGCCGCGCTCGATGGATGGTGCCGCATCGCTCCCGACCTCCGGGGGATGGGCCAGTCCGACGCCCCCGACCTGGGCTACAACATGGAGACCTACGCCGCCGATCTCGCGGCCCTGCTCGACCGGCTCGGCGTGGACGAGGTGGTGCTGGTGGGGCACTCGATGGGCGGCTACGTCGCGTTCGAGTTCCTGCGGCGTTGGAGAAACCGGGTGCGCGGGCTGGTGCTGGTCGATACCCGCGCCGAGCCCGACACGCCCGAGGGGCGGAAGAACCGGGACGCCGCCGCCGCCACGGCCCGCGAGGAGGGCACCGAAGCGATCGCCGAGTCGATGGTTCCCAGGATGCTCGGCGGCTCGACCCTGGCGGAGGCGCCGGCCACGGTCGAGCGGGTTCGGGCCATGATGGCCGCGACCCCGGTGCCGGGAATCGTGGGTGCCCTCGGCGCGATGCGCGACCGGCTCGACAGCACGCCGATGCTGCCGGGCCTGGCGGGCCTGCCCACGCTGGTGATCGTCGGAGACGAGGACCAGTTGACCCCGCCGTCCCAGGCCCGGGCCATGGCCGACGCCATTCCCGGCGCCAACCTGGTGGTGATCCGCTCCGCCGGCCATCTGCCGAGCCTGGAGCGGCCGGTGGAGACCACGGACGCGATTCAGGCCTTCCTCGACGGCCTTCCCTGAAACCTTTTCCGCCGCCCTGGCGTTGTGCGTGATGGCGGGGCGATCGCGGACCCAGAGGGTTCTCCGATCTCCCGTTTCTCACCACCAAACGGTCCCGCGCTCGCGGCCAAGCTAGTTCGAGCTCGGGGCCGCCTTTCTGTGTGCGTGTTTTCCACCCAAAAAGTCGAGCGACCCTGCCCGCCAAGCGGAAGGGTCGCTCTGTCGGACGGCGATGCGCCGGAGACGCTACCGGTTCGGTCTTCCGGGCGGGGTGTCGCTGTTGAAGACGTCCTTGTTCTTCGCGATGTACGCCACCTGATCGGGCGGCACGTCCTCTTCGGGGAAGATGGCCGTCACCGGGCACTCCGGCTCGCACGCGCCGCAGTCGATACACTCATCGGGATGAATGTAGAGCTGGTCCTCGCCCTCGTAGATGCAGTCCACCGGACACACATCCACGCAGGCCCGGTCCTTCACCCCGATGCATGGCTCGGTGATCACATAGGTCATTTGACGCCGATCCTCCGCGAGAGCTGGCCGTACCCTGCTGCTGATCGCAAAGTTATACGGAGTCCGGTCGGGTGGCGCAAGGGGTGGTGTATCTTCCGCGTACATGCTTCGGCGGCTTCATGGATTCTTCATTCTTTCGGCCCTTCTCGCTGCGTCCGGACCGCTCTCGGCACAGGACTGCCGGCCGCCGCGCACCGCGCTGGTGCTCTCCGGCGGCGGCGCCAAAGGCATCGCCCACATCGGCGTGCTCGCGGCGCTCGACAGCCTGGGCATTCGTCCCGATCTCATCGTCGGGAGCAGCATGGGCGCGGCCGTCGGAGCGCTCTACGCCAGCGGCTACAGCGGTCGCGAGCTCGACTCGCTGGCCCGCGTAGTACCCCTCAGCCGCCTCTTCCGCAGCTACCGGCCCCTCGCCCCCCGCGCCCTCGGCGTGCTCCGCCCGCTCGTCATGTGGGAGCAGGGCGAGCGCCGTTTCAACCTCCAGAGCGCGTCCATCGTCGAGCCCGAGGTGAACGCGCTGGTGAACGTCGCGATGCTGAGGGGAAACCTCGTCGCGCGGGGGGATTTCGATTCGCTCCCGATCCCCTTCCGCGCCGTCGCCACCGACCTGGCCACCGGCGAGCCGGTGGTGATCCGCTCCGGCGATCTCGCCCAGGCGGTCCGGGCCAGCGTCGCGATCCCTCTGGTCTTCACCCCCGAGCTGCGCGACAGCACGTTCCTCGCCGACGGCGGCCTCTCGGCGAACATTCCCGTCGGCGTGGCGCGCGCGGAGGGGGCCGAGCGGGTCATCGTCTCCGATGCGACCGAGCACCCTGCGGACAGCTTCGACGGCTATTCGCCGATCAACGTCGCCGACCGGCTGATCGAGTTCCTCTTTCAGCAGCCGGCCGAGTCGCTCCACGCGGGCGACGTGATGGTGCGGCCGGACGTCGAGGGGTTCAACAGCCTCAACTTCTCGCCTCGAAGGATCGAGCGTCTGCTGGCGAACGGCCGCGCCGCCGCGGACAGCACGCTCGGCGCCGTCGCCTGCCACGGGTCACCGGCGCGCGGGCGAGACCTTCCCCGGCGCGTGACCCGCGTCGTCGCACGGGGGGCCAACTACTCCGAGCGGCTCGCGCTGGGACGCATCCTGGGGTTCGGCCTCTCCGACACGCTCGACTTCGGACTCCTGCGGTCGAGGGTGCGGGAGCTCGGGACCTCGGAGGTCTACAACTCGGTCTGGCTCGGCCCCCATGGCTCGGGCGACTCGGTCGGATTCGATCTCTCACTGCGGCGCGCCTCGCGCCGCGTGGCCGCCATCGGACTCGCCTACGACAACGAGCTCGGCGGCCGGATGTGGGCCGGCGGCGTGGACCGCCGGGTCTTCGGGCTGGCGCTGGAGGGGAGCGCCGCGCTCTTGCTGGATGGATTCCGCAAGGAGCTCTACGCGGGCTTCCGCCGGAAATACCAGATCGGGCGCCAGCTCATGGATCCCGCGCTCACCATCCGGCTGGCGACGGAGGACGTGCGCCGCTTCGACGACGACGGTGACGAGCTGGACGAGCTGGAGACCCGCGAGGCGCTCGGCTTCGCGGGCGTGGAGCGGGTGCTCCCGCTCGGGTGGGAAGTGGCCGTCGGCGTCCACGGCCATGCCTGGAAGGAGCCGGGACGCGATCTCTCGACTCTGGGCCTCGCCCTCCGCGCGACCCGGGCGAGCCGGTTGCGCGGCCGGGTGGTCCTGGCCGAAGCCGTCTGGAGCGGGGTGTACCGGCGGGCACGGGTGGAGGCCGAGCTGTTGAAGCAGTTCGGCGTCGTGCGGTTCCTGCCGAGGGTGATTCTGGGGATCGGCGATGATCTTCCGGTCCAGTTGGCGTTTCCACTCGGCGGCGAGGACGGATTCCCGGGCCTCCACATCGGCGAGCGCCGCGGCGACCGCGAGGCGATGCTCGGCCTCGGGTTCACCGTCCCGCTGAAGGGCCCGCTGCTCGCGCGCATGGAGCTCGCCACGGGACGCACCGCCATCGGCGGCCCGCTCCTGGGCGAGGCCGGCTGGGTGGGCGGCATTCGCGCCGGGGTCGGTGCCGACACACCTGTCGGCCCGGTCCGGTTCGAGTACGGCTACAGCACCGAGGATCGGGGCGCGGTGTTCGTGCGGTTGGGAGACTGGCCCTGAGGTGAGACGTCCCGGAGAGCCGGGGCTACAGCGATTCGGATATCGGCGACGCGTAGACCTCGTCTCGCGGCTCGGGCGGCCCGTAGCGGCGGCTGGGTCCGTACAGCCGATGCCACTCCTCGCGGAGGCAGAACGGGTCCAGCCCGTGCGGCCGGTCCACCGCCAGCACGCCGTCCAGGTGATCGAGCTCGTGCTGCAGCAGCTCCGCGCGGTCGCCCTCCAACTCCACCTCGTGCCAATGGCCCTTGAAGTCCTGGTAGCGCACCCGGATGCGGTACGCCCGCGAGGTCCGCACCAGCAGATTGGGGAAGGAGAAGCAATCGTCCCAGACCTCGAAATCCTCGTGCCCGATGTCCACGATCTCGGGGTTGATGAGCGGCCAGGGCTTGTCCATCTCCACATAGACCATCCGGACCGGCGCACCGATCTGGGGTGCCGCGATGGCCCGGCCGCTCCCGAACCGCGACTGCCAGTCCCGCAGCGTCTCCCGCATGTCATCCATGATCACCCGGACGGCGGTTGACCCTGGCCGGGTGATCGGCTCGCAGCTGGCACGAAGGATGGGATCTCCAAGGAGCCGGATGCGATGGATGGTCATCGGGCGGTACCCTCCGGGGCGGTGCGGGAGTATGAAGGCGAGTCTCAATATGGGGAACGCGGGCGGGTCGGGCCAGACGGGAGCCCGGGTAATGAGGGATGTGGCAGTAGCAGTAAGTCATACTACTTCTCTTCATTCAAATCACCTGACAAGTGATCGCGTCACGCGAGGAGCGATCGCGGACGTCGGACCCTCTCCGCCTCAAGCGGTCACGCCTTGATTCCGTCCACTTTGCCACCCTTAGCACCGCGGGCAGAGCGAAGGTCGACGGCGGCATAACCACCAGTATTTTCAACTGCTTACACATTCACACCAATCACGTTGTGCGATTTGACAATCCCGACTGTTTTACTTAACATTCGACCTCATGGGCGCCCCTCTTCCTCTCATCGAGTCAGACCTCCCCACCGGCCATAAGGGCCAGCGGGCCACGGTGCTGATTCAGCTCAAGCGGGCGCAGCCGCTCACCGCCAGGCAGCTGGCCGTGAGGCTCGGGGTCTCGCTCAATGCGGCCCGGCACCACCTCAAGGAGCTGGAGGTCGAGGGACTGGTCAGCTACCAGCGGGAGATCCGCGGGGTCGGCGCGCCGGTCTTCGCATATCGGCTCACCGCATCCGGCGAAGAGCTGTTCCCCCGCCGCTACTGCGATGCGCTCACGGCGCTGCTGGGCGCGGTGGTCGAGCGGGAAGGCCGGGATGCCGCGGTCGCGCTCCTGGAGTCCTATTTCCAGGTTCTGGCCGGCAGGATCCGGACTCAGCTGACGGGCGTTCCCGCGGCGGAGCGGCTGCGGGTGGTCGCCAAGGCGCTGTCGGATGAGGGGTACATGGCGGAAGCGGTTGCCGGCGAGGGCGGAGCCGTGCTGACCGAGCACAACTGCGCCATCCCGGCCATCGCCGAGCGGTTTCCCGAGATCTGCGCCGCGGAGGCGCGGTTCCTGGCCGACGTGCTGGGTGCGGAAGTGGAGCGGACGGGTCATATCCTGAAGGGGTGTCCCGCCTGCGAGTACAAGGTGCGGTTCAATGGAGCCGCCGAGGAGAGGTCATGAGCTCGCAAGTCGAGACGCTGGTCAACAAGGAGTACAAGCACGGCTGGGTCACCGACATCGAGTCCGACGTCGCGCCCGCGGGGCTGAGCGAAGACATCATCCGGCTCATCTCCGCCAAGAAGCGCGAGCCCGCCTGGCTGCTCGAGTGGCGCCTCAAGGCATATCGAGGCTGGCTCAAGATGCAGGAGCCCCACAGCTGGCCCAACATCCGGTACACGCCGGTGGACTACCAGTCCATCAGCTACTACTCGGCGCCGCGCACCGCCAAGCCGCTGGGCAGCCTCGACGACGTGGACCCGAAGCTCCTCGAGACCTACAAGAAGCTGGGCATCCCGCTGTCGGAGCAGAAGATCCTGTCCGGCGTGGCGGTGGACGCCATCTTCGATTCCGTCTCGGTCGGCACCACCTACAAGGCCAAGCTCGCCGAGCAGGGGATCATCTTCTGCTCCTTCGGCGAGGCGGTACAGGAGCATCCCGACCTGGTCCGCAAGTATCTCGGCTCGGTGGTCCCCGCCAGCGACAACTTCTTCGCGGCGCTCAATGCGGCCGTGTTCAGCGACGGCTCGTTCGTCTACGTGCCCAAGGGCGTCCGCTGCCCCATGGAGCTGTCCACCTACTTCCGGATCAACTCGGCGTCCACCGGACAGTTCGAGCGCACCCTCATCGTGGCCGACGAGGGCGCGTACGTGAGCTACCTGGAGGGATGCACCGCGCCCAAGCGGGACGAGAACCAGCTCCACGCCGCGGTGGTCGAGCTCGTGGCGCTGGAAGGCGCGGCGATCAAGTACTCCACGGTGCAGAACTGGTACGCCGGCGACGAGGAGGGAAAGGGCGGGATCTACAACTTCGTCACCAAGCGCGGGAAATGCGCCGGAAACCGCTCCAAGATCTCGTGGACCCAGGTCGAGACCGGGTCGGCGATCACCTGGAAGTACCCCAGCGTCATCCTCCAGGGCGACGACACCGTGGGCGAGTTCTACTCGGTAGCGGTGGTGAACGGCCATCAGCAGGCCGACACCGGCACCAAGATGATCCACATGGGCCGGAACAGCCGCAGCACGATCGTATCCAAGGGCATCAGCGCGGGGCAGGGACAGAACAGCTACCGCGGCCTGGTGAAGGTGCTGCCGAAGGCGGCCGGGGCGCGCAACTATACCCAGTGCGACTCGATGCTGATCGGCAACCGCTGCGGGGCGCACACCTTCCCGTACATCGACGTGCAGAACGCCACCAGCTCCACCGAGCACGAGGCATCCACCTCGAAGATCGGCGAGGACCAGATCTTCTACCTGAAGCAGCGGGGCCTCAATACCGAGAACGCGATCTCGATGATCGTGAACGGCTTCTGCAAGGAAGTCTTCCAGGAGCTGCCGATGGAGTTCGCGGTCGAGGCGCAGAAGCTGCTCGGGATCAGTCTCGAGGGGAGCGTAGGGTAGGGATGACGACAGGGGAGCGATCACCGTCCGGGAGGAGATGACGTGCTGGAAATCAGGGACCTGCGGGCTACGGCCGGCGACAAGGAAATCCTCAAGGGCATCAATCTCACCGTGAGCCACGGCGAGGTGCATGCCGTCATGGGCCCCAACGGGTCGGGGAAGAGCACGCTGGCGCAGGTGCTCGCGGGGCACCCGGCCTACGAGGTGACCGGCGGCTCGGTGCTGTACGAGGGCAAGGATCTCCTCGACATGGAGCCCGAGGAGCGGGCCCAGTCGGGCGTCTTTCTCGCATTCCAGTATCCGGTCGAGATCCCGGGGGTCAGCAACGCCTACTTCCTGCGCGCGGCCTACAACGAGATCCGAAAGGCCAAGGGGCTGGAGGAGATCGACTCGATGGACTTCATCGACCTCCTGGAGGAGAAGCTGAAGGTGGTCGAGTGGGGGCCCGAGATCATGAGCCGGGCGGTCAATTCCGGGTTCTCCGGCGGCGAGAAGAAGCGGAACGAGATCCTCCAGCTTGCCGTGCTGGAGCCCAGGCTCGCGATCCTCGACGAGACCGACTCGGGGCTCGACATCGACGCGCTCCGGATCGTGGCGGCCGGGGTGAACAAGCTCCGGGGCCCCGAGCGGTCGTTCATCGTGGTCACGCACTATCAGCGGCTTCTCAACTACATCGTGCCGGACTTCGTCCACGTCCTGTCCAACGGCCGCATCGCGATGTCGGGCGGGAAGGACCTGGCGCTCGAGCTCGAGGCCAAGGGGTACGAGTGGGTCGAGGCGGCGGCTGTCGCCGCCGCGGGGGCCGGGGCGTGAGCGAGGCGGTCCTGCAGGATCTGGATATACGGTCCGACGCGCCGCTCGGAGACGGCGCCGAGTGGCTGGAGCCGGTGCGCCGTGCCGCGGCCGACCGCTTCGCGGCCGTCGGGTTCCCGACCGGCCGCGACGAGGAGTGGCGCTTCACTCCGGTCGGGCCCATCGCGCACACGACCTGGCGGCCCTCGCCGGGGGCGGCGACCCCGGCGGTCACGCTGGACCGGCTGGCGCCCTTCATCTTCGGCCACCCCGAGTGGAGCACGCTGGTCTTCGTGAACGGGGCATACAGCGAGGCCCTGTCCCGGATCTCCGAATCGCCCCGGGGCGTCCGGATCGGAAGCCTGGCGGAGGCACTCCGCGGCGATGGAGCGCTGCTCCAGGCCCACCTGACCCGTCACGCACCGATCGAGGGCAGCGCCTTCACGGCGCTCAACACTGCCGGATTCCGCGACGGCGGCCTGCTGCACGTTCCGGCCGGCGTGGACCTCGATCGCCCGGTGCACTTCGTCTACGTGACGACCCGGGAGGCCGAAGGCACCGCCATGCATCCGCGCAACCTGATCGTGATCGGGCAGGGAGCGCGCGCGTCGGTGATCGAGAGCTACGTCACCCTCGCTGCCGACGGCGTTTACTGGGCCAACCCGGTCACCGAGGTGGCCGCGGCCGCCGGCTCCTGGCTGGAGCACACCCGGATTCAGCGCGAGAGCGAGCGGGCCCACCACGTCGGCCTGACGCACGTGGATCAGCAGCGCGACAGCCACTACCGCTCGTTCTCGATGGCGATGGGCGGCGCGCTCGCGCGGCACAACCTGCACGTCCGCCTCAACGACGAGAACATCGAAACCCTGATGTATGGGCTCTATCTCACCAGGGGCGACCAGGTGGTGGACAACCACACCGCGATCTTCCACGACCAGCCCAACTGCCGGAGCTGGGAGGTCTACAAGGGCGTGCTCGAGGGCCGGTCACGCGCAGTGTTCAACGGCAAGGTGTTCGTACAGCCCGAGGCGCAAAAGACCGACGCCAAGCAGACCAACCGGAACCTGCTGCTCAGCGACTCGGCCAGGGTGGACACCAAGCCGCAGCTCGAGATCTTCGCCGACGACGTGAAGTGCACCCACGGCGCGACCGTTGGCCGGCTGGACGAGGTCGCCCTGTTCTACGCCCGCAGCCGCGGCGTTCCCCACGAGGCCGCCGAGCGGCTGCTGACCTACGCCTTCGCGGCGGAGGTGATCGAGGAAGTGGCGCTGGAGCCGGTGCGGAACGAGCTGGACCGCCTGGTGCTGGAGCGGCTCGAGGCGCAGCGCGGCGGGGCAGCGGGGCAGGGCTGAGGCCCCGCATGGCCGAGCCTGCCGCGGTCGCCGTCCCCCGGACTGCTCGCCCGGCTCTGCAGCTGGATCTCGACCGGATCCGCGCCGACTTCCCGATCCTGGCTTCGACGGTCCGGCACGGACATCCTCTGGTCTACCTCGACAACGCCGCCACCAGCCAGAAGCCCAGGCAGGTGATCGACGCCGTCTCCCGGTTCTACGCGGCCGAGAACGCCAACATCCATCGCGGGCTCCACTACCTGAGCGAGCGGGCCACGGCGGCATGCGACGCCGCCCGCGACAAGGCGGCGCGGTTCCTCGGCGCGGGCTCCTCCTCGGAGATCGTCTTCACCCGGGGCACGACCGAAGCGATCAACCTGGTGGCGCAGAGCTGGGGACGGAGCAACCTGCGACCCGGCGACGAGGTGCTGGCGACCGCCATGGAGCACCACGCCAACCTGGTGCCCTGGCAGGTGGTCTGCGAGCAGACCGGCGCGACGTTCCGCGCGGCGCCGATCACCGACCGGGGAGAGCTGGATCTCGACGCCTTCGACCGATTGCTGACCGATCGCACCCGGCTCCTCGCGGTCGGACACGTGTCCAACGCGCTCGGCACGGTGAACCCGGTTCGCGACCTGGCGGCACGAGCCCACGCGCATGGCGCGGTCGTGCTGGTGGATGGCGCGCAATCGGCGCCCCACTTCCCGGTGGACGTCTCGGCGCTGGGCTGCGACTTCTTCGCCTGCTCGGGGCACAAGCTGTTCGGTCCGACGGGGGTCGGCGTGCTCTTCGGCCGGAGGGCGCTGCTCGAGGGAATGCCGCCGTGGCAGACCGGGGGAGACATGGTGGAGCGAGTGACGCTCGAGCGCGCGACCTGGGCCCCACCGCCGGCCCGGTTCGAGGCGGGCACTCCGCCCATCGCGGAGGTGATCGGCCTCGCCGCGGCGATCGACTACGTCGAGAGCGTCGGCCACGAGGCCATCGGCCGGTGGGAGGGCGAGCTTCTCGAACGCGCCACGGAGCTGGTGTCGGCGATCGCCGGCGTACGAGTGATCGGTACGGCGAAGGAAAAGGCCGGCGTCCTGTCGTTCGTGCTCGAGGGCATTCACCCGCACGATGTCGGGACGGTTCTGGACGACGCCGGTGTGGCGGTCCGGGCCGGGCACCACTGCGCCCAGCCGGTGATGCAGCGATTCGGCGTGCCGGCCACCGTTCGCGCGTCGTTCGCGTTCTACAACACGCTGGACGAAGTCGCGGCGCTGGTCCGCGGAGTCGAGCGGGCCCGCAAGGTCTTCGGCTGATGTCCAGCCTCTCCGAGCTCTACCAGAACGTCATCCTGGAGCACAACCGCTCGCCGCGGAACTACCGGGTCATGGACGACGCCGACCGCCAGGCCGAGGGCAACAACCCGCTTTGCGGCGATCAGCTCACCGTCTGGCTCAGGATGGACGGCGACCTGATCAGCGACGTGGCGTTCCAGGGACTCGGCTGCGCGATCTCGCGGGCCTCAGCATCGCTGATGACCTCGGCGGTGAAGGGGAAGTCGCGGCGCGAGGCCGAGGAGCTGTTCCAGCGGTTCCGTGGCCTGGTCACCGGCGCGCCGGGCTCGGCCGGACCGGAAACCCTGGGGAAGCTCGCCGTGTTCTCCGGAATAGCGGAGTATCCGGCTCGGGTGAAGTGTGCCAGCCTCGCGTGGCATACGCTGAAGGCGGCGCTGGAGGGCGGGCCGGGCCCCTCCAGCGCATGAGTCGTGCGGAGCCCGTCGTTTTCGTCACCGTGAACCCCACCTGCTGAGGAGTAGCTGATGCCGTACAACCCCGCCCTCGTGGCACCGATGCGCGAAGAGATGGTGCGACTGGGAGCCAGAGAGCTCACCACCGTCGCGGACGTCGACGCGGCGCTGGGCGACCAGAAGGGCAGCATGCTGGTATTCGTGAACTCGGTCTGCGGCTGCGCGGCGGGCAACGCCCGCCCGGCGCTCCGCCTGGCGCTGGAGCACGCGGTGCTGCCGCAGGACGTCGTGACGGTGTTCGCCGGGCAGGACGTGGACGCGACGGCTCGCGCGCGCCAGTATTTCGCCGACTACCAGCCGAGCAGCCCGTCGATCGCGCTGCTGCGCGACGGCGAGGTGGTGCACTTCGTCCATCGCCACCAGATCGAGGGGCGGAGCCCCCAGGCGATCGCCGGCGACCTGGTCAAGGCGTTCGACAAGCACTTCGGAGCGGCGGTCTGAGCGGGCACGTCTTTCACCCGGGACACCACGAGATGCACGGGATCACCGTAGTGGTCGAGACCGGCGGGCCGCTGACGTACGTCGGCCGGTTCGACACCGAGGACGAGTCCGGCGTGCACCTGCTCAACGTCGGCGTGCACGACGCGTCGGCAGGCGGGTCAAAGGAGGAGTACGTGCGGCGCAGTGCCAAATTCGGCGTCCGAGCCGAGCGCCCGCATCTCGTCGTGCCGCGTCGGGACGTCACGCGCATCGCGAAGCTGGTGGACGTGGAGGCCTGACCCGCAACCGATCTCCGCTTTGCAATCAAGCGCCGCCGGCCTCGAGCCGGCGGCGCTTTCCCATGGCCGGCATTCAGTTGGCCGGCATTCAGTCCTCGCGTTCGTCCAGCACGGTGATGCGGCGGAGGTTCTTCGCCTGCGTTCCCACACTCGGGGCCGGCGCATAGATTCCCGGCCATGCCAGAGAGTTACGACGTCATCGTGATCGGCGGCGGACACGCCGGAACCGAAGCGGCCGCGCTCGCGGCGCGCTCGGGAGCGCGGACGCTGCTGCTGACGCAGAGCCTGGAGACCATCGGCCAGATGTCGTGCAATCCCGCCATCGGCGGGATCGCGAAGGGGACGGTCGTGCGTGAAGTGGATGCGCTGGGCGGAATCATGGGCCGAGCGACGGATCTCTCGCGCATTCAGTTCCGAATGCTGAATCGGTCGAAGGGGCCCGCGGTCTGGTCGCCGCGCGCGCAGTGCGATCGCGGGCTCTATCGCCGAGCGGTGCGGTCGCTGCTGGAGCGGCGATCGAATCTGGATCTGGTGCAGGGGACGGTAGCGGGACTGACGGTCGACGGCGGCGAGGTGCGTGGCGTGGTCACCCAGGACGGGCGACGGTACGGCACCGGGGCCGTCGTGCTGACGGCCGGCACCTTCCTCCGCGGGGTCATCCACGTTGGGCTGGAGACCAGAGTGCCCGCGGGCCGAGCGGGTGATCCTCCGGCGGTGGAGCTCGCACAAGTTATGGAGGCACTTGGTGTTACGGTCGAACGCTTCAAGACGGGCACTCCGCCCAGGATCGATGGGCGATCGGTGGATCTGGCGCGTCTCGATCGCCAGGACGGCGATGCAAGGGCTTACTGGTTTGCGCATTACGAGCGCGCAGCGCATCCGGTGCAGGTCCCCTGCTACCTGACCTGGACCGGCGAACAGCTTCGCGACATTATCACGACACACCTCAGCCAGTCGGCATTGTACGGGGGTGTCATAGCCAGCCGAGGACCGCGTTACTGCCCGTCGATCGAGGACAAGATCGTGAAGTTCCCGGATGCGGTCAGGCACCAAGTGTTCCTGGAACCCGAGGGTCTCGAAACGTCGGAGATGTATGTCAACGGCCTTTCGACCTCCCTTCCGGCGGGAGTTCAGCTCGAGTTCCTGCGGTCGGTCCCTGGACTCGAATCGGTCCGCATGACTCGCCCGGGATATGCGATCGAGTACGACTATTTCCCGCCAACCCAACTCACCCCTACGCTCGAGTTGCGTGCTCTACCCGGTCTGTTCCTGGCGGGCCAGGTCAACGGGACTACCGGATACGAGGAGGCGGCGGGTCAAGGAGTAGTGGCTGGGATCAATGCGGCGGCGCGGGCGCTCGGCCGCGAGCCCATGATCCTGAAGCGCGATCAAGCTTTTATCGGCGTGCTGGTGAACGATCTCGTGAGTCGAGGGGTAGACGAGCCTTATCGCCTTTTCACTTCACGGTCCGAGTATCGGCTTCTCCTTCGGCAGGACAACGCCCTCCGCCGGCTCCTTCCGGTCGCCGAACGATTGGGGTTGCTGCTGGAGGACGAGCTTCGTGCCGCTCATAGCAGGTTGTCTCGTGAAGACGACGTGATGGAGGAGACTCATTGCAACTACCTCGGGGTGGCCGCGGCAAACGAGGTGCTCACTGCGTACGGTTCCACCCCGGTTCAAGAGACTCACCGCATCTCGGCGCTTGCGCGTCGCCCCGGTGTCCCGGTTCGCGAGCTGTTCAGTGCAGCTGGTCTGGAGGTCGCTGAGTCCGACTGTGAATGGGCAGACATCGAGTTGAAGTACGCGGGCTACCTCGCCCGTGAGAAGGCCAATGCGAGGCGTCTTTCCGATCTGAGCGAATTCACCCTCGCTCCGACCCTCGCCTATCGGAGTTTCCTTACCCTGTCCTACGAGGCTCGCGAGAAACTCCACCTCGTTCGCCCCGCCTCCTTGGGACAAGCCGCAGGAATTCCCGGTGTGTCTCCCAGCGACCTCCAGAATCTCATTGTGGAGGTCCTGCGCCTTCAGCGCGGACAGAAGGAACCTGCGTGTTCCACGTGAAACGGGCCGGGACTGACACGGGGTGACCAGCTTGGTCGCCCGCCCTTCATTTCCGTTCAGTCGAGTTGCGCGCTGTTGGTCGTTGAACCGCCTGGGCAGGGCACCCCTTCTCCAGCTCGCGAGGCTCTGCTCGTTTTGGCTTGGCCAGGCTCCGGGCGTGCCATGTGCCGGCATCGCACCCGTGCCATGTGCCGCATCAGAGTTGGAAGAGCGCTGAGAGCCGTTCGCAGCCTGCTTGATGATCAGTCCATCGCCCAGCATAAGCCGCGCTTCTCGAGGCCTTGGGCAACCTGCCTTCATCCCCAAGGCATTGCATCGGTATGGCGGGCTGGAAGGACTTCCCGGGGGCCTTGGGCGCCAGGACGAACTGATCTAACACAAAGGCACGAAGGGCTCCCAGTACAAGAAGAAGTAGATCCACGATCAAGCGCAATGATCTTCTTCCGCTTCTCCGGTTCCTGCCTCTTCTCCAGTTCCCGCTCTCCGCTTCCTTCTCCGGTTCCTGCTCTCCGCTTCCTGCCCGGCATTCGCGTGTTAATGTCAGATCTCTGCGGACTGAGACGAGAGATGCATGCGCGCCGGCGCCACGCCGCGCTCCCCCCTGCCCGTCAGCGAGTCGAGCGGGCGCCCCGACCCCGTGGTCTTCACGGACAGCCATTCCGTGGCATCAGAGCCAGAAAAATCGAGCCCCAGCATAAAGAATGGCCACGGCAAATGGTTGCTCCACGGTTGACGGTGCCACGATAAGCTATGTGGGATGGCAACTTAGCTGGAATCGAGACCCTGAGTACTGCAACCAGCGGAGTTCCACGTGAAACAAAGGGGTTGGCGTCGAAGACCATGATTCCTATATTATTGGCGCATTCCTCCTCGCCGACCGACCGCCTTGGTCGCTGAGTTACCTTGTAACATAACTCATTACTTAACAAGCACTTACGTGCTTGCACGCCTGCCCATGGCCTATACGGTTGCGATCACCAATCAGAAGGGTGGCGTCGGTAAGACTACGACTGCCGTCAATCTCGCCGCCGCGATCGCGATCGCCGAGCGGCGGACGCTCCTCGTGGATGCGGACCCACAAGGGAACACCACGAGTGGCGTCGGCATCGCCAAGATGGAGCTCCAGCTCTCGCTCTACGACGCCCTCGTCGAAGGCCACCCGATCCAAGACGTGATCCTCCCGGTGCCCGGCCTTCCCTACCTTTCGGTGCTTCCCGCGACACAGGATCTGGTAGGCGCAGAACTCCAGCTCGTCGAGCGGCCGTTCCGCGAGTCGGCATTACGGCGCGTGCTCGAGCCTCTCGAGGGCAACTACGACTACATCATCGTGGATTGCCCGCCTTCGCTCGGTCTGCTGACGCTGAACGTGCTCGCCGCAGTGCAGGCGCTCATCATTCCGATCCAATGCGAGTACTATGGACTCGAAGGCATCTCGCAACTGCTCAACACCGTGCGCCTGGTACAGCAGAACATCAATCCCGGACTCGCCATCGCGGGTGTGCTGCTCACGATGTACGACTCCAGGCTCAATCTCTGTCGACAGGTGGCCGAGGACGCTACCGAATACTTCGGGCCCAAGGTCTTCGGCACGCCGATTCCTCGAAACGTTCGTCTGGCCGAGGCCCCGAGCTTCGGGAAGCCGATTCTGCTGTACGACATGCAGTCGGTGGGCGCGAAGAGCTATCTCGCAGTCGGCCAGGAGCTGCTGCGCAGGGTCGAAGGTGCTGAGGCCTCGGTGATGCCGGGAGCCGGAGGGCTCTCACCGGCGGCTTCGGCGCCCGCCGAGTCGTCGTACTCGACTGGCCCAGACGCGGCCCTATCCTCAAATGGATCCTCATCTTCCGAGGTGCGGACATCGCCGCGGCAGGATGCCGACAGTGGTGTCGCCATCGAAGAGGTCAGCACCGAAGAGGTCTCCACCGAAGAGGTCGCCGGGGAACGGGGCGTCGGGGGTGAGCGTGCGGAGGCTCCAACTGCCGCCCCGGGCTCGAGCGCTTCGAGCGCCAACGCTCTGAATGCTGAGGCTCCGGATGCAAGCGCTCCGAATGCTGA
>CAMPKP010000060.1 GCA_946887295.1 uncultured Gemmatimonadota bacterium
CCGGAGGACCGTTCGAACACGTAGACCGCGCCCCCGCCTGCGGCTCCGGGCGCGCCCACCACCAGAAGGTTGCCGTCGGCGGCGAGCGCGGTCCCGAAGCCGTCCCCGAGCGTCGCGTCCTTCGGGCTCAGGATCCCGGTCTCGGTCCAGTCATCGCCCGCCCGGCGGAAGACGTGGACGGCGCCGGCGTGGCTCGCGGGAAGGGGGAAGCCGATCAGGGTGCCGGGCCGGCCGATCAGCACCTGGTCACCCAGGACCAGGGCGGCGCCGCCGAAGCCGATGGAACCCGGCACTTCCCGAAACGTCTGGGCCGATGCCGGCATCGAATGTGTCAGGAGCGGGACGGCGAGGCACAGCGACGCGACAAGGCGCATGGCTCTGATCCTGGGCTAGGGCGTGCGGAAGGGTCTGCTGATCTGAACCGGGGAACATAATGGGGGACTTAACGCCGAGCGGCGGCCCCCGTCCATCCCCTGCACACTCAAACGAGAGGCATCACGATGCAGCGACAGCGCTTCCTGGGCCTGGCCCTCGCGGCGGCAGGTCTCATGGCCGACAACTCTCCCGCCACCGCGCAGACGGCCGACCAGCCGCCTCGCGCCGCGGCCGACTCGGGCCGGCGGATGTTCGACCCGGTGGGCCGCCTCCTGGCACAGCGGAACGAGCTCAAGATCACCGACGAGCAGGCGACCCGTCTCGAGGCCCTCAGAAAGAGTTACCTGGAGAAGAACCGCACATCGATGGAAAAGCTCCGCGAGGAGCGCGCGGCGCGAGCCGCATTCCATGCCAGAATGGACAGCACCCGCGCGGAGGTGATGGCGGTGCTGACTCCGGAGCAGCGGAAGCAGGTGGACGAGATGCGGAAACAGTGGCGCAGCGGGTGGCGGGACGGGAAGCACGGAGACCGGCACAGGGAAGGACACCGAGACGGACACGGGCACGACGACCACGACAACGACTCCGACGACAACTAGCAGCTCGCCTGTCACCCTGAACGAAGTGAAGGGGGCCATATCAGCATGGCCCCCTTCACTTCGTTCAGGGTGACAGCGAGCGCCGGCCCTGCCTACTCGGCGTCGCTGGCCGCTTCCTCGATGTCCTCCAGTGCCGCCACTGCCGCCTTGAGGTCCGCCGCCAGCGAGCGCTCCCGCCGGAGCGAGGCGATCAGCGCCTCCGCCTGCTTCATCTGCAGACCGAGCGCGCCGGCCGATTCCATCGCGTGGTCGACGACGGTCTTCTGGGCCTGCAGCGTCTCCACCGTGGTGCGGATGCCGAGGGCCAGCGCCTCCGCCCGGGCCAGCCGCTGCTCGGCGCGGTCGAGGGCCCGCTTGCGAGCCTCGAAGTCGCGGAGTGCCTGCTCGGCGACCTGGAACCGGCTCTGCGTGTCCTCCAGCAGGGCGCGGGTCTCGTCGATCTCCCGGCGCGACGAGCCGATCGTCTGCACGTTGTCCACCGCCCGCTGGGCCAGCTCGAAGACGTTCTTCACCTCGGCCTCGAGGGCTTCCACCGCGCCCTGACGCGCGAGGGTCTGCTCCAGTCCCTTCGCCGCCTCCGACTGGGCCGATTCCCAGCGGCCCAGCAGCTCCTCGAACTGCGCGAGCTGCCGCTCCACCGGCTTGAGCGCGGCGGCCCGGCTCTCGAGATCGCCCGAGATCTGCTTGAGCGCGCCCGAGCGCTCCTCGGCCTTGTGCAGCGTCGAGCCGACCGTGCGGGAGATCTCCTCCAGGCGCTGGGCGGTCTCCGCCGCCTCCTGCCGGAGGGCCGAGGCCCGGGTGAGATGCTCGGTCGCCTTGTCGAGGGCGCCCTGCCGCTGGTCGAGCTCCTGGCCCAGCAGCCGGATGCGATCCTGCAGCTCGTCGAGCTGCTGGGTACGGCTCTCGAGCGAGCGCACCGACTCGTCCACCGACGACATCCGCTTCTCCGCCTCCGAGACCGAGCCGGTGACGTCGGCCATCGTGTCGGAGACCAGCTGCGCCTCCTCGGCCTGGCGGGCGAGCTGCCCGAACCGCGCCTCGGCGGACTCCATCCGGCCGCGCAGCGCCTCGCCGCGCTCCTTCAGCTCGGCGCTGAGGGCGCCGAGGTCTCCCAGACGCCGCTGCACCTCGTCCAGCGCGTCGCGCCGGGACTCGATGTCGGTCATCGCGGCCTTCACCTGCTCGACCTCCTCGCGGATCCGCTCGACCGCGGGCTCCATCCCGCTCAGCTCCTTCACCTGTCCCTGCACCTTCTTGGTCCAGGTGTCGGTGTTGGCGAGCCACGACTCCACCTCGCCGTGGGTCTCGCGAAGGCGGGTCATCTCCTCGTACGCGACCCGCATCTGCTCCAGCCCGTCGGCCATCAGCTCGCGGGTGCCCTTGAGCGAGCCGAGATCCTTGACCGCGACCTCGATGCCGGGTCGGAGCTCCTCGATCCGCTGCATGCGGGTCACCACCTCGCCGGCCACGCCGTCGAGCCGACCGACCTCCTGCCGCAGGGACGAGATCCGCTTCTCCTCTTCCAGCAGGCGCGCCAGCTCGGCCGAAAGCTCGGCGGCCTCTTCGCCGGCGCTCCGGACCTGGGCCTGCACCGCCGCGGTCCCCTGGCTGGCCGCGTCGAGCACGGCGAACCGGTTCTCGCACTCCTTCACCGCGTTCCGCAGGTCGGCGACGCGCTCGCTGACCGCGTGGAGGCCCCGGTTCTCCAGCTCGAAGCTCTCGCTGCTCTTCCGCATCTGCTCGCGGAGGTCGTTGAGCGCCTGACGGGCCGACTGCTGCGCCTCCTCGGTCTGCGTCGCCATGGACTGCAGCTCCTCCGAGCGCGACATCACCTTCGCCTGCACCGCGGAGACCTCGGCGATCTTGGCCTCGATCGCGCCGAACCGGCGGATCTGCTCCTCCTGGCGGCGGAGCCAGGCGTCCAGCTCGCGATCGAGCCGGGTGAGCTGGGAGATCTGGGTCGCGGCGCGGTCCACCGCCTCGCGCTGCTGTTCCAGCGCGGCCGTCTTCTGGGCCACCTGATCGGCGAGCGCCTTGAGCACCGCGAGCCGGTGCTGGACGTCGGGCACCGCGGTCACGGCCTGGCCCACCGGCTCGAGCGCGCGCTCCACGGCCTGCACCCGCCGGGCGACTTCGTCGAGCCGGCTGGTGGCGGCCTGCGCCTCCTGGTCGAAAGCCTCGAGGCGGGAGGTGCTGTGCCGATGGGCCCTGAGGGCGTCGTCGGCCTGGGTGCGCATCCGGGTCACATCCTCGCCCATCTCCTCGAGCTGCTTTCGAAGGTTCTCCGCGTCCCCGCGCACGGCCCCGATCGGGCCCTCGAGTCCGAGGAAGCCTTCGATCTGCTCCCGCAGCTTGAGGGCCGCGTCGATCTTGTCGCCGAACTCGCCCATGCGCCCCTTGAGGGCGTCGAGCTCGGTGCCGGTCTGGGCGACCCGCTCGAGCTGCGTCTCCGCGGCCGCGAGCCTGGCCGACGTGCCCTCCATCTGGGCCACCTGCCGCTCGACCTCCTCGCACCGCATGCGCAGCGTGTTCAGATCCTCGGACCGCTCGAGGACCGGCGTCAGCGCCCGCAGCTGTTCGAGGGCGCTTTCCGCACGGGCGACGAGGGTCTCGAGAGCGAGCGTGATGTGCGCTCCGCTCGAATCGACGGCGACGACGGCGTCGTCCGTTTTGCGGCGGCCTTTGAGGAAGGAGACCATGGGCATTGCTCCGAGGGGGTGGCACTAGGGCGATGGACGCGAGAACGAGCGAGGGAACCGTGCAGATATGTGCAACGGGTATGCCCGGCTGGCGGCGGGAAGAGCCGGGCTGGGGCCAGGAGGGGGATGGATGGCGCAACCTGCTGGCGGGTAGCGAGATCGCGGTGGATGAGCCGGAGGTGGAATGAAACGGAGGGACCCGGGTGCTGGATCGAGGCTGGCGACCTGCCTTCCCCTTTGGCAGGGCGCGAGATGGGGCCGCCCCTCCCCACCACCAGACTCGGGCCAGGATTTCTAGAACGTCGCTCCCACCGAGAAATGCAGCTGCAGGCGTCTCCGGGAGTCGGTCGGCACGGTGCCGATGGAGCGGCCCTCCTCGAGCGCCCGAAGCACGTCGTCCGGATCACGAATGTCGAGCGCCGAGGGGTTCAGCTTGTACCCCAGCGAGACCTGGACCGCGCCCACCACCGTCTCGTAGCCGATGCCCACCCCGGTTCCCAGGAAGAAGCGGTCCTGCTCCAGCTCGCCGGCGTCGAGCGAGAAGCGGTCGTCGGGAGTCCAGACCCTGGCTCCATCCAGAAAGACGAAGCTCTGCCACTTCTCGTCGAAGCCCGGCAGCGGAAGCTGCAGCTCCAGACTGCTCTGCAGCCGCGCCAGCCCGCCGATGGGCGCGTAGCGCTGGGCGAAGGCCGTGCGGACGCCGCCTTCGTCCCGGAACTGGACCTCGGGGAGCTTCGGTCCGACGAGCTGGCTGCCCCAGCCCCGCACCTCCCGGGTGCCGCCCGCGGTGAACGTCACGTCGTTCAGGCGAAGCAGCGAGACGAAGGGTGACTCGCTCCCCGTCCCCCGCACGCTGCGGCCGAAGGGGAAGATCCGGCCGGCGCTGCTCCGAAGAGTGAAGCCGATCCGGTCGGTCAGCGGCAGGAACGCGGCCGCTCCCATGTCCAGCAGCACGTACTCGTTGGTGTTGAACCCCGGCAGTGTGAGCGACACGCGGGGGCGCAGCACGTAGCCTCGCCGCGGGTTGGCGAACTCGTCGAGCTCGCCCCAGCTGCCATCGAGAGTCAGCGCACTGCGGTTCACCGTGGTGCCGAGCGAACCGACGGTGGCGGAGTCCGCCAGACCGAGCAGCGGCAGATAGTCGATGGGATCCAGGTTGTCGCCGAAGCCGTAGTCGAGGACCTCGCGGTGCGAGATGGTGTAGCCGAGGGACAGCGAGCGGAGCGGGCTCGTCGCGTAGACCAGCGTGCCCTCGAGCCCCACCGCACGGGAGCGGTCGCGGAGGTCGTCCCGGTACTCCACGAACGGGCCGCCTGCCGCGGAGAGGAACCGGCTGCCCACGTACGGCTGAAACACGGAGGCCGCAAGACGATAGCGGCGCTCGGCGGGGGCCTCGAGCGCTACGAGGCCCGTCTGGGCGGTGGCTGAAACGGTGAAGGTGCGGGCGCCGCCGAGAAAGCTTCGGTGAGTCCATTCGACCTGCCCCGACAGGCCGCCGGTCGAGGCCAGACCGGCTTCGCCGCGGACGAGCCTGGGGGGATTCTCGGTCACGCCCAGGCGGACCACGACGCTGGAATCATCCGCGCTTCCCCGCGGCACGTTGATCAGCGCCAGCCTGACGATCGGGAGCTGGACAAGCTGCGCCCGCCCCCGCTCCAGCTCCGCCGCGTCGTACCAGTCGCCCGGTTTCAGCGGGAGCTCCCGGGTGAACTGATCGGCGGGGACCGTCTCGTTACCGCTGACGGCGAACTCGCGAATCCTGGCCCGCAGCCCGGGGCTCACCCGGACGACCACGTCGGCCCTGTACGCGGCGGTGTCCACCAGCACGTCCGCTTCGGCGACGCCGAACGGGTAGCCCCGGTTCCGAAGCCATCGGGACGTGCGGTCCGCCAGACCGCGCCGCTCCCCCTCGCCGAGGCGCCCGCGGTTCTCCTGCTCGAGCCGCACGAACTCCCGCCACTGGTCCGCCAGCTCGGGCGCGATGGGGGGCGGGCCGCTGTCCGGTCCGATGAACTTCACCGTCCTGAGCTGGAGCGGTGGCCCTTCGTCGATCAGGAACGCGACGTCCACCAGGTCGTCCTCGGCGTCGTACCGGACGTCGTAGCTCACCTCGGCGTCGAGGTAGCCGTACCGAGTGTAGATGTGGCGAAGGCGGACCACGTCGCGCTGCAGCTCGATCGGACGGAACGGATGCTCGCCCACCGGGGCGACGAACGGCAGGAAGCCGAGCAGCCGGCGGATTCCCACCATGCCACCGCGGGCGGTGAGCGCGATGCGCGGGCGCAGGTCCTTGTCCTGGAGCGCGTGCTCGCCCCTGAAGCGGAACTCGATCCTGCGGACCTGCGTGCCCGGGCCGACACCACTCAGCGCATCCTGCGCCGGGAGGGGCGCCGCGGACAGCAGCGCCCACCCGAGCACCGCCGCCCATGCCCGCTCAAAACGCACGGCGCCCCCGAAGCAGCGCGCTGGTCGGCAGGCTGCCGCCGCGCAGCGTGGCCCGCAGCCACCGGTTGAGCGTGTATTCCAGCTCGAAGCCCGGACCGGTGCCGCCGCCGGTCTGCTGCTCGGCGGTGGCCCCCACCCGGAGCGGCTGCTGAAGGCTCACGAACACCCGCGACGCCAGATAGCGCCCGGCGGTGAGCGTGAGGCCGCGAGCGGGCTCCTGCCTGATCTGAAAGACGTCGAACCCCAGCTCCTCGCCGGCCGCACCCGCCAGGTTTTCCGCCACCTGGTCGATGGCCAGCTGCGAGGCGTTCATCCCGGCGCCGCCCTGCTGATCCACCAGCGGGTTGTCCGACGCCGGCCGGCCGGTGACGATGTAGGAGATCATGTCCTCCTGCGACATCGAGGGCTCGGAGCTGAAGGCCAGGTCCAGGCTGTCCGGCCGTCCCGTGGCCTTCACGTCGATGAGGACGTCCTCGTCGTCCGGATCGCCCTGGGTGGGAACCTGGTACTGCGCCGTCACGTCGAGTTTCGTCTGCTGGGCCGTGCCCTGCAGCGCGATGGTGCCTTCCACGATCTTGAAGGAGCGGCCGTAGAGGTTCATCTCGCCCCGTCCGGGGATCGGCTCCACCTGTCCGAAGAACTGCATCTCCTCGCCCGGCTTCTGCCGCAGGTTGATGCGGCCGGCGAGCTCGATGTCGATGCTCGGACTCTGCGGCTTGCGGAACCAGACCTGCCGGGAAAAGGCGAGGTCGAGATTCAGCCTGAATCGGTCGATGAACCCCGGTCCCTCGGACGCCGTGGCGGCGGCCGGTCCGAAGTGCTGGGCGAGCTGCCGCAGATCGGCGGGAGTGAGCTCGACCTCCTCCACCACCGCCGAAGCCCCCCCGCTCGCGAAGATCTCGCTCCGGCCGAGTTGGAGCCGGCCGGTGAGCGAAGGCTTGGAGGCCGTGCCCTGGAGCTTGAGCTCGCCGGTGGCCACCGCCCGCAGCGCGTCGGAGCTGGAGACCCGAAAGTCCTGGAGCCGCGCGGTGACGTCCAGCGCCGGGTCGGCGAGCGGCTTCAGCAGCACTCTGCCGGTCGCCAGCAGCTCTTCGTCGTCGCCGGTCAGCAGCCGGAGGGTGTCGATGTCGAGACGCTCGCCCTCGAGCCGGCCCGCGAGACGGCCCTCGGAGTAGCTCACCCCGAGGGTGGGCAGGGTGACACCCATCTCGCGGAGGTCGATCGTGCCGGTCGCGGCGGGCTGGTCCGGGGTCCCCCCGACGTGGGCGTCCACGGCGAGCCCTCCGACCAGGTCCTGGGCCGTCTCCTCAGGCAGGAAGGGCTCGAAGAACGCGAGGTCGAAGCTGTCCGCCCGCACCGCCAGCGACATCGTATCGGCCGGCTCCCGCGCCAGCCCCACCGACGCGGCGGTGTCCTGGGGAATCAGGGTGAGACGCCAGGGCAGCGTGCCGTCGATCCTGATCCCGCCGCCGGCACGGGGCCTCGCGGTCGCATCCACCCGAAGCCCCGTCCGGGTCCAGGCGAGCCGGGACTCGAGCCGGCCGACGTCCTCACCCCCTTCTCGTCTGACCTCGAGCGCAACCTGACCCTCCACCGAGGGAGCCGCGGCGGGCCCCGACAGCCGAAGCCTGCCGTCGAGGCGCCCCGCGATCGGAGCGAGCCGCGCCTGGGCGAGCGCGTCGAGGTCGAAGCCGGCGAGCTCGAGCGTCATGTCGCTCGAGTCGCGACGGTCGAAGACGCCGTCGATCGCGATATGCCGGTCACCTGCCCCGAGCGTGAATCCGCCCACCTCCACCTGTCCGGCGCGAAGGGCGATCGCGGCCGGGCGGTCGAGCCGCCAGGTGCGCCCGCCTTCGACGAGATCCAGGCGCCGCAGCGTCGCCCGGGTGGTATCGCCGCTCACCCTGCCTTCGAGGCCGACCGCCAGCCGGATGTCGTCGTTGACGGTGACGGTGCCTTGAAGTGAGACGAGGGAGTCGTACCGGCCCGCGAAATCCACCTCGCGCACCGACAGCTTGCCGGCGGCGGCGCCCTGGACCTGGAGTCTCCCGGCGAGCCCGCCGAACCCGGCGCTGTCCATCGTGCCCGAGCCGTGCGCGGTGATCCGCTCGGCGAGCTTGCCGGCGTACAGCACCCGGAACGCGTCCGCCCGGCCCTCGATCCTTCGCCGCTCGGCCGGGCCGGTGACCGTGAGGTTCACCAGCGTGGAGTCGAGCAGCACCGAATCGGCGCCGGCGAGCGTGGCGAGCGGGGTCAGGTCGCCGGCGCGTCCGGCAATTCGGAGGGTGTCGGCCGGCGCGGAGCCTCCGCCGCGGAGGGCCAGCCGCCCGCCGCCGTCGAGCACGGCGACGTTCGATCGCACCACCAGCGTGTCCATCTGAATGGCGCCCGGCTCGGGCCGCAGGGCCACATAGAGCTGCTGGAGCCGGACGTCGCCCAGGCCGCCGGCGGCGGCCAGGGTGCCGCCAATCGAGACGAGCCCGTTGCTGTCGGCCACCGCGTCCATGCCGAAGCGGCCCTCGAGGCGGCCGTCCGCGCCTTGGGTGCCGGCCCATCGAGCCAGCCGCTCCACCCGCAAGTCGCCCTGGGCCCGGACCCGCGACTCGCGGCCCAGAGTGCCATCGAGCCTCGCCGTGGCCGCGGCTTCCTCCCCTCCGAGGCGCAGGGTCCCGCGCATAGCGCCGTGGTCCAGCCCGAGCGTGACCCGGCCGGGCCCCAGCTCCGCCTGATTCACGCGGGAGGGGAGCAGCTCGACGTCGAGCCTGGCGAGCAGGCTGTCCAGGCCGCTGCCGGCGACCGAGACGGTGAACCGGGCACCCAGTCGGGTGTCCAGACTGTCGCGTCCCAACAGGGTGCCCAGGTCCAGGGAATCGACTCGGCCGGAGCGCACCATGAAGGAGGGGACCGCCGCCATGGGGCGGCCCTCACCCTCGAGCGCTAGAGAGCCGCCCGTGGTCCCGAGATGGGCAGCGAAGGTGAGTCGCTCGCCCGCCAACCCGGCGTCCACAGTGCCGTCGACCACCTGGATGTACCCCAGACGGGAAGGCGCCACGGTGATCCGCCCGATCGCGGACTTTGCGGACTCGCCCCATCGGCCGCTGCCCGCAGCACTGAGCGTCACCGGACCCGCCAGATCGGGCCGGCCCAGCAGGGTGCCGAGATCCACGCTGTCGAGTGCCGCGCGCCTGAGGACGAAAGTGGTGACCGGGTCGAAGGGACGCCCGCGCGCCTCCAGTGCGAGGCGCCCGCCTTGAAGCGCTCCCCGAAGCTCGAGCACGGCACGGCCACCCTGGAGGCGTGCATCCGCGACCACCCGCTCGATCCGGCGCGCGGCGTAGCGCAGCTCGTCGAGCTCCAGCCGGGCGGTCAACGTGGCGGCCTCGGGAGAGCCGCCGCGGCCTCGAAGCGAGAAGCGGCCGCTGAGCGGAGCGGCGACGGTGTCGCCCATCAGGCGGCCCAGATCGACCTGCTCGATCCTGCCACCCCGCACCTCGTACGAGATGGTGTCGCCGAGGCGCGCGACCGCCAGCCCGCCGATCCGGCCGCCGGCCACGCGCAGCTCGGGACGAATCGCCAGCCTGCCACCGGACATCTCTACTCGAGCTCCGCCCAGTGCCACGCGGCTGGTGTCTCCTCGAACCGCGGCCAGCTCGACCCTGCCGCCGACATCCGCTTCGCGCGGCGCCACGCCGCTGCCCGCGAGGCGGAATCGCACGTCGAGTCGTGGGTCGCCGGCGTCACCGGTGAGCGCCTTCGCGACCGACTCGGTCCCTCGGAGCCCCAGTGCTCCGCCCGCCAGACGGTACGAGGGCACGGAATCGAAGGGGCGAGCCCAGCCCTCCGCCCGCACGGAGCCTCCGAACATCTCGCCCCGGAGCACCAGATCGGCCCGGCCCCTCCTCATCTCCGCACGAAGATCGAGATCCCGAAGATCCGTCCGGCCGAATCGGGAGCCCCGCAGCCTGAGTGAGGCCGTGCCGTCGGCTAGCGGCAGGGTCTCGCCCCTGATGTCGGCCTCGATGTCGCCGTTCACCAGCCCCATCGGGGCGGAGCGGTGCAGGAGCGAGGGGTCGAGGTCCCGGACCTGGCCCCGCACCCGATAGACCGCCGGAGTGCCGCGCCCTGCGACGGTGCCTCCCTCCAGCTCGATCATGCCGCGGGCCACTCGTGCCGCAAGCCGAGCCGTGACCAGCCGTCCCTCGGCGGAAGCGCTCGCCCTCAACCGAACGTCGCCTTCAGGCGGCACGCCGGGATACACGCTGGCCAGGTCGGCGAGTGCGAGTGGCAGGGCATCGAGCCGGATGTCGAGCCGGTCCACGATCTTCGGATCGTCGAAGCTCCGGGGCAGCACGATCCGTCCGGTGATCTCGCTCCGGTGACTCTCGACGCGGAGCGGCTCGAGGCGAATCTCCTCGGGCGTGGCGGCGCCCGCGGCCGCGAGGTCGAACCAGAGGGGAGGGTCGCCTGGCGGAGCCACCGAAGCGCGGACCGTGTCCATGGTCAGGAGGATCGGGCTCCCCACCACGAGATCCCGGCCGTCCAGAGTCAGGCCCTTCACCCGGGCCGTCGAGTCGGGCGCGAGCTCTGCCGCGACGTCCACCCGGCGGAGCGCGAGCCGGTCGAGGCGGAATTCGCCGGCCGTGCCGGTGTCTCCCGAGCTCCGGAGCGCATTGGCGACGTCCCAGCCGTTCCGCTCCCGGCGCGCGGCGATCCGCGCACCATCCACCACCAGCTCGCGAAGCCGGCGGTTCGGCCCCCTGAGCTCGCGCGGGTCGTATCGCAGCCGCAGGTGCTCTACGAGGGCGAGCTCTCGGGAGCGGTGGCGCAGGCGCACGCCCTCGAGCTCCAAGCCCGTGAGCCAGTTGCCGCTTACGCGGGTGACCTCGAGACTGTAGCCGGGGCTGAGCGGCACCACGCCGAGCAGTCGGTTCGCGGCCCAGGTCGCCAGGGCCGGGATCTGCAGCAGAGCCAGGATCGCGACCACCAGCGTCAGGACCGAGATGCCGACGATCGCGAGCACCCGGCCCGCCCGGCGAGCGAGGGAGGAGGGCATTGCGAATATTGAGGGTCTAACGGGTAGGATGGCCATGACTTGCGTCACGGCCGCGGGGTGCGCGGTCGAGCGTGGGGACTACTCGGCCGGCCGGAAACGGCCTAGCCGGTTACCTCCATTCGGCTCCGCAGGGGCACTGGTGGCGTCCGGCGTGGCCGGTATCGCGGTAGCAGACACAGGAGTGGGCGCCATCATCGGTGCCGTAGAGGCAGACCCGATCATGCGCGTTGCCACTTTCGATCCGCTCGATGTTGCGGGCGATTTCACGCAACACAGTGCCGCCCCGCGAGACCTCGGTCCCGTTCACTCCACGATCTCCTGGAACAGGTGTCGGCGGTGGAAGGGCACCAAGGTATGAACTTCGATTCCACATCGCCAGTCGTTCTTATCAACGTGGACGGCGTTGAATTGTAGACAAGAACCGGAACCCGTGACACACGGGATGGTTGGAGGATTCTCGTCGAGAATTTCGAATTTTGGCTATTGACAGTCGATCGGTGAATTCGTACTGTAGCTTCCCTCGAAGTCGTGAGGCTTCGAGGTGAGTCGTCCATCGAGCGGTGTAGCGATGGATGGCGGGCAGACAGCAGGACGCTGCGAGTCTGTCGCTCACAAGGTGATCAGCCTTCGTGAGACGATCGCGAGCTCGTCGGCCGCGATCGAAGTCCCGGGCAAAACCGGGCACTCGGACGTCACCGCACGCACCGAGGAAGGGAAATCGCTTCGGCCGCCTACACGTGGCGACACTGATCCAGGAAGCGACTCCCGCCGATGGCAGACCCCCCCGATCCGCGACGTGTCGCGCCTCGGGGGGTTTCTGCGTTCAGGAGCTTACGTGTTGCAGGAGCTCCGTGTTACAGGAGCTACGTGTTAGTAGAGCTCCGTGTTAGTGGAGCTACCAGGTAACGGAGTACCGCCCGCCCAGGGTCATCAGGACCTCCGAAGCCCGCATGTCACCTGCCGGCCGGTCCCCCGGCCACGCGATCCGGTGAGTACTGACGCCCACACTGACCGCGAAGTCGTCGAGCAGTTGAATCGACGCGGCAAGGCTCTCGAACGCGTCCCGCCGACGTGACACGATGGGGCCGCCCCCGAACGCCAGGGTCTTCTCGGCCGTGATACTGACCGGAATTCGCACGGAGGTGAGCCTGCCGTTGGCGGAGATCCGGGTGCCGATGATCTGAAGCGTCTCGCGCCCACTGGCATAGATCCCGAACTGGGAGCTGGCGGTGACGCCACGCAGCATGATGCTGGGGCCGATGCTGACGCGGTAGGCGGTGCGGTCGGCCAGGGCCGGGCGGCTGCCGTCCGGGAGCCACTCGCTGCGGTCGACGCCCAGGTGCATGGCAATCCCGTAGCTCACCTCGTCGCCCTGCTTGAGCACGCGGCTCAGGTCGACGGACGCACCGCGGTCGTCCGGGCCGTAGAAGCCTTGCGCCTTCGCGCTCCACGACCGCGACACCATTTCGGCTTCCAGCGAGAAGACGCCGCTGCTCAGCGCCTCCTGGAAGAGCGCGGCGCGATTCAGGGCGGTGACGGTCCGGCGGGCGAACACCGTGCTCCATCCGCCGGTGAGCGCCACGGTGCGCTGGTTGCGCTCCGGCAGCCGCACCTCGAACTCGTGATAGAACCTCCGGCAGTCACCCAGCCTGCAGACCGAGATCGTGGCCGGCTTCTTCAGCCGGTCGAGCAGGATCCCGTCCCGCCGCTCCGCGTATCTGCGGACCGGCGTGCGTTCGCCGAATTCGGAGCTCAGTCTCGCTGTCAGCCGCGGACCGCCGCCCCAGTAGAGGTCAACGCCGTTCTCGGACTCGATGGCGATGCTGTCGGCCGACGGGCTTCGGACCTCGACGACGGTCCCCTGGCCGCTGTGCAGCACTGGAGGCTCCATCCGCAGATCCACCGGCTCGGGGCCTCCGGCCAGCCGAGTGGTATGGGACGAAACGGCGCAGCCGAGCAGGCCAAGGCATCCCAGGAGACCGGACGGGAGGGCGGATTTCGGAAGGAGCAATGACGTATGCCGCACGACGGCTTGGAGTGATGATTGATGATACCGCGCGGCGCCTGGAGGTGCCAGACCCGCTCGGCTTGCGGCGCCCATGCAACGGGCCGCACATTGCCTCGAGTCCCGCACGTCCCCCAGCACGATCCCGAGGAGTCCGTGGCCGACGCCCTTGTCCCGCCCGCCGAGCCGACCCCGGTCGAAGCCTCCGGTCTCCGTGGAGCCCGGCTCGCCGCCCGGGTGCGCCAGGCGCTGTACAACCTTCCGGCCGCCGAGCTGGCGGGAGCGCACGAGCGCATGCGGGAAGGGACGATCGCGCGGCATATGGACTACTTCCACGACGGCCGGGTGGAGACCATCCGGGTCCTTCCCTGCCCGATCACCCTGCTGCCCGAGCAGCTCGTCTACCTCCATTCGGTCACCCGCACCCTTCACTACGCCCTGCTCCGGATGCCCGAGCTCTACCTCGCCGATCCGGCCGTCCGGGATCTGCTGCGGCTCGATCCGGTGGAGGAGGAGTGGCTCCGCGCCTGCTGGACGCCGGCGGTGCGGGCCAGGAACCCGGTGTTCGACCGGCTCGACTGCATGGTGGACTACGCCAGCCCGATCTGGAAGGACACGCTCCGCTTCGTCGAGCCCAACCTCACCGGCGTCGGAGGGCTGTACCTCGTGCCGGCGGTCGAGGAGGTGGTGGACGAGGTCATCGTGCCGCTGCTCGTGTCCCACGATCCCGGCCTCCGTCTCACCCGCCTGGTCGACGCGCGGACCCTGCTGCTCCGGGAGCTGGTGGAGCACCTCCGGGTGGTGGGACGGCCCGGCGGGACCATCTGCCTGGTCGAGCCCAAGTACGAGCTGGAGGGGATCGACGAGCAGCGGAGGCTGGTCGAGTATTTCGGCAGCCGGCACCACATCCGGGTGCTGCACGCCGACCCCAGCGAGCTTCGCATGCGAGGCGACGAGGTCTACTGCGGCGACGAGCGGGTGGACCTGGTCTACCGCGACTACGCCGTGCTCGACCTCGTCGAGCTGGCCGCCGAGGGAATGGATCCCGAGCCGATGCGCCGCCTCTTCCGCGAGAATCGCGTGGTCTCATCCATCACCGCCGAGCTGGACTGCAAGAGCTGTTTCGAGGTGCTCACCGACCCGGTCTTGAGCGAGCGCTACTACAGCGAGGAGGAGCGGCGGGTCTTCCAGCATCACGTGCTCTGGACCCGGGTGGTGCGCCAGCGCAGGACTTCGCTGCCCTCGGGCGAGGTCGGTGACCTCATGGAGTTCGCCCGGCGGGAGCGCGACTGGCTGGTGCTCAAGCCCTCGCGCGGCTACGGTGGCGACGGGGTGTTGCTGGGGCAGACCGTAGGCGACGGCGAGTGGATCGCCGCGCTCGACGCCGCCCTGGCGGACGAGGAGCTCTGGGTGCTGCAGCGGCTGGCGCAGATACCGGTGATCGAGGTGCCGGCCCTCCTGGCCGACGGCACCCTGCATCCGGAGGCGTTCTATCACGTCATGGGATTCGCGTCGAGCGACGAGGGAATCGCCATCCTGGCCCGAGCCTCCCAGCGCCAGGTCGTGAACGTGGCGCAGCACGGCGGGATGGCGGCGGTGATGGTGGTGGAGGAGGTGTGAGCCTACCGGGGGTCCACCACGTAGGCTTCCATCGCGAAGTATTCCGCCAGTCCGAGCTTGTCCAGCTCCGCCGCCGTCCCCTTGTTCCGCGCCTCGACCCGCTGCCAGAACTCGCGCTCGTCGGGGCCGGGGAACGGAGCGGTATCCTTCTGGGACTGGTGCTTGAAGATCGCCTGGATCTTGAGCCGCAGCTCCTCCTGCGAGAGGGGCACCAGCCACGTCGCCTCGGTCACCGACCACTCCTGCCAGGCGCCGCGATAGAGCCAGACCTCGGGCCGGGTGCCCCCGGCCGCCTCGAGCTCCTCCAGCGCCGTGTCGATGGCCTCCTTGCACATGCGGTGGGTGCCGTGCGGGTCGGAGAGGTCGCCGGCGACGAAGATCAGATCGGGGCGTAGCTCGTCGAGCAGCGCTCGCACGATGGCGACGTCGGCGGGCCCGATGGGATCCTTCCGCACCTTGCCGGTCTGATAGAATGGCAGATCGAGAAAGCGTGCGGCGCCCTCCTCCAGGCCCAGGGTTCGCAGACCCGCAACGGCCTCGGACTCGCGGATCATCCGCTTGATGTCGCGGACCTCCTGAATGTCCACGTCACCCGGCCGCTTGGCGGCGAGAAACTCCTCCACCCGGGTCACCAGCTGGATCACGGTGCGCTCCGCGATGCCGCGCTCGCCCGCCACCCGCCCCAGGAAGTCCAGGTGCCGCCGCACGTCGTGGTCGAAGACGGCCAGATTGCCGCTGGTCATGTAGGCCACGGTGATGGCGTTCTCGTTCTCGACCAGCTTCCGGAGGATTCCGCCCATGGAGATCACGTCGTCGTCCGGATGGGGCGAGAAGCAGACGATCCTCCGGCCGCGGGCGAGCTTCGAGCGGCCCCTGATCTTGGCGCCGAGCTGGTTGAAGATCAGGCCGTTGAGGACACCGGGCGAGCCGTGCGCGGCGACCAGCGAGGAAAGCCGGTGCTCCGCGTAGTCGCGCTGGGTGAGCTTGAGAATCGCCTTCCGGGTCTGGCGGGAGAGCCAGATGACGGCTCGCACGGCCAGCGGCGTGGTCCATTCGACCCCGCCCAGCAGCCACGGCGTCGCCACCCGGGTGAGGTACGCGCCTGCGGCCTGGTCGAGGTAGAAAGTCGTGGCGGGGTGGCGCTGGAGGAAGGTCGCCGCGACCTCGTGGTCCACCTCGCCCTCGACGGCGCGCCGCACGATGTGCGCCTTGTGCTCGCCGGTCGCGAGGATCACGATCTCCCGCGCCTCGAGGATGGTGGCCACACCCATGGTGACCGCCTCCCGGGGAACGTTCTCCTCGCCGAAGAAGTCGGCCGCGCCGTCCTTCCGGGTGACCAGGTCGAGCGTGATGATCCGGGTGCGGCTGTCCAGCCCCGATCCCGGCTCGTTGAAGCCGATGTGTCCGGTGCGCCCGATACCGAGCAGCTGGAGATCGATGCCGCCGGCCTCGCGGATCGCGTCCTCGTAGCGGCGGCATTCGTCGTCCATCCGGTCGCGGGGGAGGTCGCCCCGGGGGAGGTGGACGTTCTCGGGACGGATGTCGATTCGGGAGAAGAAATTCTCCCACATGAACCGATGGTAGGAGTGGATGCTCCCGGGGTCCATCGGGTAGTACTCGTCGAGATTGAACGTGACGACCTCGCTGAAGCCGAGCCCCTCCTCCCGGTGCAGCCGGATCAGCTCGCGATAGACCCCGACCGGGGTTGATCCGGTCGCGAGCCCGAGCACGGCACGCCCGCCCGCGGCTGATCGCTCCCGGATCACCTCCGCGATGCGGGCCGCGACGAGGCGGCCCAGCTCGTCGTGGTCTCGGACGATGATGGTGCGAATGCGCTCGAGGGAGCCGGAGGGCGAAGCCATCGGTCCTGCGAAGCTAGGAGGCGGCGGGCGGGCTGACAACTGCAGGTGCGGGGGGCGGGGCTGTTGGTGACGTGACTTGGGTCACGACCACGGGCCCCGCCCCACTGCATGTTCGGTGCATCTCAGTCAGGGCATATCGAAGAATGGCGAGCACGGCGAGACCCGAGTACGGTGTGGTCGGGAAGACGATCCCGGCCCACGTGAACCCCGCGGCGGGCAACGCGAAGGCGGCGCTCGACGCCCTCGAGCGGCATCCCGGATTCGAGGTGCGGCTCACACCGCCCGCGAAGCTGATCGTCGCGGTGCGCCAGGCGGTGAGCGCCGGGGCGCCCAGGGTTCTGGTCGCGGGCGGAGACGGCACCCTCGCGTCCGCGGCATCGGTGCTGGCCGGCACCTCCACCGCCCTGGCGGTGCTCCCGGGCGGCACACTCAACCACTTCGCACGTGACCACGGCATCCCGACGGATCTCGACCAGGCGCTCGAGGTCGCCGAGTCAGGGCGGGTCTCGGCGGTGGACGTCGGCTACGTCAACGACCGTCTCTTCCTCAACACCAGCTCGGTCGGCGCCTACGTGCGTTTCGTGGAGACCCGCGACCGTCTGGAGCGCCACCTCGGCTACTGGCTCGCCACCCTCGCGGCGGGACTGCGAATCCTGCGGGGGCTCGGCACGTTGACCGTGACGCTCGAAGCCGAGGGGGAAAAGCGGGCCTACCAGGCGCGGCTGGTCTCCATCGCGGTTGGCGAGAGGCGCCTGGCCCCTCCGGGACTCGGCCGTCCGGTCGGAGCGCCCGGGGGCGCGCTGCACGTCGTGGTCCCCCGCGGCCGGCGCCAGGCGCGGCGGGTCGCGCGAGCCTACGCGAGCTGGGATCGGGGGCTGGAGGTCAGGGCGATGCCACTCGGGATCGACACCGCACTGGTGGAGCGATTGCGACTCGATGTGCCGATGGCGACGGTGAAGGTGGCGACGGACGGGGAGATCAGGCGAATGAAGCGGCCGCTGGAGTATCGGTTGGAGCGGGGGGCGCTCAACGTGGTCGTGCCGCAGGGTCCTGCACGAACTCAGGCGGAGCCGACCCGGGATCGCATCCACCACCAGTGAGCCAGCCCCGCGAGCAGTGTCCCGGCGAGCACGATCACCTCGCGCTGGTTGATCCGTAGCGTCAGCACCGCCGAGAATGCCAATCCGACCAGGGCGACGATCGGCCCCGCCGGAACCCGGAACCAGGCGGCATCCACCCGGGCCAGGCCCGCTCCTTCCCGCCGCCGGAATACGATCAACGCGACGCAGACCGCGCCATAGGTCAGCAGCCGGGACACCGCCGAGAGCGTCAGGTTCTGGAGGAAGCTCCCCGCGGCCGCGAAGACCCACACGGTTACCGCGAAGAGCGTCACCGACACGTGGGGCGTGTGGAATCTCGGATGGACGGCGCCCAGGCTGGGCGGGAGGTCCCCTTCGGCGGCCATGGCATAGGTGAGCCGGGGAACGTTGACCATCGCGGCGGCGAGGTAGCCGTACACCGACACCAGCGCCCCGGCCGCCATCAACCACGCTCCGAACGGACCCAGGAAGACCTGCGCGGCCGCCGCCAGCGGGCGGGAGCTGGCGGCTGGATCGGCGAGCGCGGCGATGACCACCACCTGCACCAGCGTGTACAGCAGCGCGCAGATGCCGAGGGCGCTGTTCACCGCCCTCGGC
>CAMPKP010000061.1 GCA_946887295.1 uncultured Gemmatimonadota bacterium
GCCAGATGGCCCGCGGAGGACGAGATCTCCTCGGTCGAGGCGTTCAGCTCCTCGGCGGCCGCCGCGATCTCCTGGGCGGCGGCGGCGTAGTCCTCGGTTCCGGCCGACACCTCGCGCATCCGGCCCGCGATTCCCTCGATCAGCCCCTGGACCTCGCCGGCCGACGCGGAGATGCCGCGGGTCCATTCGTCGTTGGCCTCGGCGTCGGCGGCCACGTTGACCAGGCCTTCCGCCGCGGCGTGTGCCGCGTCGCGGGCCAGGAGCCCGCTCTTGCCCAGCCGGAGCAGCCGCTCGCGCGCCGTGCTGACCCGGGAGAGCACCGCCTGCACCGTCTCGCTGGTGGAGGTGGCGGCCTGGGCGGCCTGCGCGGCCAGCTTCCGGACCTCTTCGGCCACCACGCTGAACCCCTTGCCCTCCTCGCCGGCGCGCGCGGCCTCGATCGAGGCGTTCAGCGCGAGCATGTGGGTCTGCTTGGCGATGGCCTTGGTCTGGGTGATGAACTTCTCGATCTCGGCCGACGCGGTGGCGAGGGCCTCGGCCTCCTTCGCGGCCGCCTCCACCTCCTCGGCGAGCCGGCCCAGCTCCGTGGTGCTGAGGTCGAGCCGCTCCCGGTGGCTCCGCGCCAGCCGCGCCAGCGCCGCGTTGCGCTCGGCCGCCTGGCCGGCGCCGGAGGCGAGGGTCTGCGTGATCGTGAGAATCCTGCCCGCGTCCTCCGCCGCGCGGCGCACCACCAGGGCCTGCTGACTGGCGCGCTCGGTCAGATCGCCGGTGGTTCCCGCGACCTCCTGGGTGGAGGCGGTCATCTGCTGGGTGGAGGCCGCGATCTGCTCGGCCATCGCCGCCGCTTCGTGCGCGTGCTGCCGGATCGTGCCGACCAGCTCGCGCAGCTTGCTCAGCATCCTGAAGATGGTGCGGGTGAGCGGGTCCCTGGGAGCGCGGGCCGGGTCGGCGCTCCACGAGGGGAGGCTCAGGTCGCCGTCGGCGATCCGGACGGCGACGCTGGCGGCCACCCCGGTGGGCGTGAGGATCTGCTTCACCAGCACCCAGATCACGAGCTGCTCCAGCGCCACCGCGACCGCGCCGAACAGGAGCACGCCGCGCGCCATCTGCGCCGTCCCGCCGTCTCGCAGCAGCCAGGCGACGACCGCGGTGAGCACCAGGACGACGCTGAGCGCCGTCAGGTGCAGCTTGTAGATGTACATCCGGCGCGCGGAGATCATGGGCGGGAGGACGCGTCGCGCGGCACGGCGGCCTTCGGCGCCGCGCCGTGGTGCGCGTGGTGCGGGGTGAGCGAGCGGCGGCCGGCGAGCATCCGGCCGATGGCCTCGGCGGGCAGCGCCCGCGAGAAGTGGTGTCCCTGGCCCAGGGGGCAGCCCAGCTCGATGAGCGCGGCGCGCTGCTCGGCCATCTCGATGCCCTCGGCCACGGTCTGGAGCCGGAGCGTGTCGCTGAGGCCGATGATCGCCCGGGCGAGGGCCGCGCGCTCGGCGCCGAGCGCCACCTCCTCGACGAACGGCTTCGCGATCTTGAGGATGTCGATCGGGAAGCGCTGCAGGTAGCTGAGCGACGAGTATCCGGTGCCGAAGTCGTCGATCGCCAGCCGGACGCCGAGCTTCTTGAGGGCCTGGAGCCGCTCGAGGACGGCGTCGGTCTGCTGCATCAGCACGCTCTCGGTGATCTCGAGGATCACCGCCGACGGGTCCACGCCCGAGCTGGCGAGCGCGTCGCGGAGCGCGTCACCCATGCCGGGGCCCTGGAGCTGGCGGCCCGAGATGTTGACCGATACCGAGAGCGGGTTCTGCGGGTGCGCGAGGCGCCACGCCTGCACCTGCCGGCACGCCTCGTCCAGCACCCAGCTCCCCAGCTTCACGATCAGCCCGGTCTCCTCGGCCAGCGGGATGAAGTGCTGCGGCAGGAGGTGGCCGTAGGTCTGGTGCTCCCAGCGGACCAGCGCCTCGACCCCGTAGATCGTGCCGGTGACGAGATGGACGATCGGCTGGTAGTGCAGCGTCAGCTCGCCGCCGTCGATCGCCTGGCGGAGCGCGGCCTCCATCTCCAGGCGGTGGCGCACGTCGGCGTACATCCGCGACTCGTACGTCTCCGAGCGGCCCTTGCCCCGGCGCTTGGCGGCGTACATCGCGACGTCGGCATTGCGGAGCAGGTCGTCTGCCGTGTCGCCCGGCGATGCGGTGGCGACGCCGATGCTCGCGGTCACCTGCACCTGGTTGCCGCTCAGGGTGAAGGGATGCCCCATCGCGGTCGCGAGCCGCTCCAGCAGCTCGCCCCGGCCGTCGGGGCCCACGGCGTGCTCGATCAGGATGGCGAACTCGTCTCCGCCGAGCCGTGCCACGGTATCGGCCGCGCGGGCGCAGGAGAGGAACCGCTCCGCCGCGGCCACCAGGAGCCGGTCGCCCTCGGCGTGGCCCAGGCTGTCGTTCACCCGCTTGAAGTCGTCGAGGTCGAGGAAGAGCACCGTGATCGAGTGCGACTGGCGCTGCGCCAGCGCCAGGGCGTGGCTCACCCGGTCGCGGAACAGGGCGCGGTTGGCGAGGCCGGTGAGCGGGTCGTGGAACGCCTGGTGGGTGAGCTGCTCCTCCAGCCGCTTCCGCTCGCTCACGTCGCGGGTGTTGAGCACGATGCCGCGCACCGTCGGATCGCCGGTGAGATTCGTGGCCAGGATCTCGGCGCTGAGCCACGAGCCGTCCGGCTGGCGGAAGCGCCACTCGACCGGGCCGGTCACGCCCGGGGTGCGCCCCGCGTGCTCGAACAGGGTCGTGGCGCGGTCGCGGTCGTCGGGGTGGAGCAGGGAGACGACCGGCTTGTTCAGCATCTCCGAGGGGTCGTAGCCGAACACCCGGTTGGCCGACGGGCTCACGAACCGCATCGTGCCGTTGGCCCGGGTCACGATGATGACGTCCGAGGAGTGCTGGACCAGCGAGCGGAAGCGGGCCTCGTTCTGCCGCACCGCGGTCTCCGCCAGGAGCCGCACGTTCTCCCGCACCGCGAGGAGCTGCCGCACCACCACCAGGAACGTCACCAGCAGCGCCCCGACGGCCAGGCCGCTCACCGGGTCGGTCCACGGCTCGATCACCGCGTGGATCAGGAGGGCGTAGGTGGTCGCCACCGCCAGATACGGGAGCGGGCTGACCGGCTGGGTCCGCGGCCGGGGGACGGCGCCCGTCGTGGAGCGGGGCACCGGGCGGCGGTAGTACAGCTCCGCCCCCGCGATCAGCATCACGTAGCAGAGCAGGTAGGCGCCGTCGATGAGGCTCGCGCTCCGGCTGCCGCTCTCCAGCGATACCAGGTTGAAGGTGAGGTCGGCCACGACGCTGATCAGGATCGCGCCGATCAGCACGCCGAAGGCGACCCGGTTCCCGTCGGTGGGGCGGCGCAGCAGCACCGTGGTGACGCCGAGGAGCACCAGCATGCTCACCAGCGGGTAGGCGAAGGCGAGCAGCGTGATGATGCCGCTGCCGGTGCCCAGCTCGGCCGTGCGCCGGACCGAGAAGTACCAGATCACGACCGCGCCGCCGACCAGGACCATGGCGGCGTCGATCCCGAACTTCCAGCGCTCGAGCCGGGTGCGGCGGGCCAGGGGGAACGACAGCAGCGCGGCGAGGATCAGCAGGGAGTCGGAGAGGTAGAACACGTCGGCCCAGGAGATCGGCGGGTTCTCCTCCAGCACCATCAGGTACCAGGTCGAGATCGCGTTCCCGATGAAGACCATCGCCGAGCCGAGCGCCAGGAAGCGGAGGGCGCGGCGCACGCCCGGGTCGAGCACCGGCGACCGGGAGGCGAGCCCGGTCAGCGTCAGCACCGCGAGGTTGAGCGGCATGAACGCGACGTTGCTCACCAGGTTCTGAATGGTGGGCGTGCCCCAGTCGTTCCGCTCCCACACCAGGTATGCGATGGCGTAGAGGACGGTGGCGAACGTGGCGGTCAGCGCCGGTATTCGCCGGCGGGGCGCGTCAGCTGAAATGGCGAATCTCCGGGGCGGCTCGGCGCCATGCGCTAGAAGCATGGCATTCTGCAATTTCGTGCAGCGCCCAAGCCTATTCGTAAGTGCAAACGGGACAGGATTGTAGCTGCCGGCCGGCCGGGCCGGGAGCCCTGGGGGGAGGGGTTGGCAATGATAGTGCCGCGAACGGGGGAGGGTAAGGGTGTTCCGGGCTCACCGCCCGACGATGCGGAACCCCTCCGCCGGCGCCTCCATCGGCTCCCCCTCGGTGAGCAGGAGACCGCGCGCCGTATACTCCCCCGGCTCCGCCGGCCGCCCGCTCGAGGTCCGCTGATCCCACACCGCCTCCAGCTCCAGCCGCTCGGCGGGCCCGAGCGTCCGGAGCTGGAGGATCGCCGGCACGATCTCGTTCTCCAGCCGCCGCCAGACGACCTCGCCGCCCTTGCGCGCGACGACGACGTCGAAGGTGGGCGTGCGTCCGCGCAGATACAGATCGACCGGCTCGCGGGTCCGGTTCTGCACCCGCAGCCTGATCGGCACCAGCCTGCCGGCCTTGATGCTGCGCGGCAGCACGAGCTCGAGACTCACGGAGTCGGGAGCGGTCTTCATGGCGACGCCCTCCGGGCCGGGCGCCCGCGCCAGGAGCGCGAGCGCGGCGAGCGCGACGGCGGCCGGAGCGCGCATGTGAGCCGGTGCCCGTGACGCGTCAGTTCGTGGCCGTCAGCGCGCCCAGCTCGTCCCGGATCTGCTTGAGCGGGCTGAACACGAACGTCCTGTTGTCCGCGCTGCCTCCCCACAGGATCCCGAGCAGCCTGACGTTGTTGCCGCTGATGATCTGGAACACGTTCGAGCCGCTGTCGCCGGCGTCCACCACCTCGGCGCCGCCGGGATCCTGCACGAACGACTGGCAGAGCTGGGTGATGTTGGTGCCGGTGACGTTCACGTTGACGCAGGTGCGGGTGATCCTCCCGCGGGTCCAGCCGGTGGTCCGGCCGATCTTGTTGACGACGGCCCCGAGGGGAAATCTCGTGGTCGTGTTGTCCTGCGCCGTGATCGTGAGCGTGCCCGTCACCCTGACGCTCCCGTTGTTCGGCCCGGAGGTCCTGGAGATCGCGCCCCGGTCGGAGGTCACGCCCGCCCGGTAGCGGGCCCGGGATGCGTCGCTGTACCGGCACCGGCGGCCCGCGGGGCACGCGCCGCCCTGGAAATACTGCGGGTCCGCGACCTCGACCGCGATCACCGTCGGATCCTTGGTGCGGGTCGGCTGGAAGTACTGGGTGCCTTCCACCCCGCCCTGGGTCGCGGTGCAGTGCGAGTTGGTGACGAAGGAGCGCTGCGAGCCCCGACTCGCGTTGAAGCCGAGCGTGCAGAGGAACTGGGTGAAGTTGATCTGCGTGCCGCCGGTGGTGGGGCGGCCCCTGCCGCGCAGGGTGGCGACCTGGTGGATCGGCGGCGTCACCTCGACGGCGACGGCCGCGCCGGGAATACGCAGCCGCGCCATCGCGTCGCGCACCCGGGGGATCGCCGCCGCGTTCTCCACCCCGATGACCAGCCGGCTGTTGGCCTCGTCCTTGTCGGAGAAGACCGTGCCGGGAAGGGCGAGGACCGCGGGCGAGGACATCGCGAACCAGCTCTGGAGCGAGTCCTGCCTGCCGAGCTGGGACCAGCCGGACTGATCGGAGGGACCTGCGGGCTCGTTCGATTCGGCGCAGGCGCCCAGTAACGCGGAGGCCGCCAGCACGGGGGTCAGTGCAGAGTGCTTGAAACGCATATTCATGACTCCAGCCGGAGTGTGTCGGGAGATGGGCACGGATTGGCAATCTCTCCACCAGGCCGGACGACCGACAGTCCCGGTTTGGCCGCTACTTCCCTCCCTCCGCCGTCAACTGCTGAAACCGTGGCAGCTTCCGCAGCGGCGCGAAGGTCGGATCCACCCCCAGCCACCCGGGCGACAGAAAGTACGGGGTCTCCAGCAGCGGCTCCAGCAGGTCCATCGCCTTCTGGGGCTCGCCGGTGAGGATGTAGATCCTGACCAGCTGGTGCTGGAGGTAGGCACCGGTGTAGGCGTCCTTCGAGATCGGCAGCAGCGACACGCCCCGCTGGCCCTCCTGGATCGCCTCCTTCTTCCGGCCCGCGTAGGCCAGGGCGAGGCCCAGCAGGACCCGGCGCTGGGCGTCATCGGGGGTGTTCGCCAGGACGTCGCCGGAGGCGCGGACGGCGGAGTCGCCATAGGCCCGCGCGCGGCGGGTGTCGCCCCGGTAGCCGTAGGTCTGCGCCTTGGAGATCGCCCAGGCGAAGCGGTCGCCGGCGAAGGCCGACGGGGCCAGCCGGAGGACCAGCTTCTGCTGCTCGTCGTCCAGCACCCAGGCCATGTCCCAGTAGTTGGCGATCTGGGCGACCAGCTCGGTCGGGTCCACTTCGGCGGGCACCGAGCGGAGCACGGCCCGGGCGCCCGGGAGATCGCCCTTGCCGAGCAGCGCCATCGCCTGGTGCTGGTGGATCGAGATGCTGGTCGGCGCGAGCTTGATGCCCCGATCGCCGGCGACGATGGCCTCGTCGTACCGCCGCAGCCAGATGTAGCTCCGGGCCAGTCGGCTGACCACCTGGGGCGAGCGTGGATCGAGGACCTCGGCCTGCTTCAGGAAGTCGAGCGCGTTCTCCCATCGCCCCAGGCTCTGCTCCGACAGCGCCGCGGCCGAGGCCAGCTCGGCGTTGTTGGGGTCCGCGCGGCGCCCCAGGGCGAACTGCTCCAGGGCCTTGGCGTACTCCCCGGTGACGAAGTCGTAGTACGAGCCGAGCGCCAGCCTGGGCTCCGCGGCGTCGGGCGCCAGGGCGAGCGCGCGCTCGGCCGCCGTCCGCGCCCGCGCCGCCGACTCGGGGGTGGGGATGCCGTTGACGTAGCGGCTGGAATAGACCTGCGAGAGCCGGGCCCAGGCCTGGAAGAAGCTCGAGTCCAGCGCGATGGCGCGCTCGTAGGCCACGGTGGCCCGCTCGAGCGCGGTCGGCTCGACCTCGTTCATCCGCCCGGAGGCGTCCTCGCCCCGGAGGAAGGCGTCGTACGCGGTGAGGCTGCGGGTCGGCCGGACCTCGAGCCGGGCCCGCTCCGGCGCGCCGAGCGCGACGTTCAGGGCCTGCGCCACCTTCCCCGCGATCTCGCCCTGCACCTGGAACACGTCGGAGAGCACCGCATCGAACGGCTGCTGCCAGCGGGTGCTGGAGGTGGCGACCTCGATCAGCTCGGGGCTCACCCGCACCCGGCTCTGGGTGCTGTCGGCCTTCTCCCAGCGCACCTTTCCGACCAGCAGGTAATCGACGCCCAGCTCCCGGCCGATCTCGCGGAAGCTCTTGGTCGTGCCCTTGTACTCGGCCGCGCTCCGGTGGGCGATGACCTGGAGTCCCTGGAGCGTAGCGAGCTTGCCGCGGACCTCGTCGGTCATGCCGTCCGCGAAGTAGCCGTCGGCCGAGTCGCCGAGGTTGTCGAAGGGGAGGACGGCGAGACGCCTGGTGCCGGCGACGGCCGTGGCGGCCGGCTCGGCGGAGTGTCGCCGGAGCCAGCCGAACAGCACGCCGAGGCCCAGGAGGAAGCCGAGTCCGAGGAGCGCGACCGAGCGATAGCGGTGCGGCCGCCTGGCGGCGGGCACGACCGCCGTCGGCTCGGCCGCGGCCAGGGCCCGGCCGAACTTGAGCGCCGAGGAGAACCGGTCGGCCGGCGACTTCGACAGCGCCTTGGCCACGGCCTTCTCGACGTTCTCCGGCACCGTCTCCCGGACGGCTCGCAGCGGACGGGGCGTCTCGGTGAACCGCCGGGCGATCGCCGCCTGGGGCGTGGGCCCGGTGAACGGCGGCTCGCCGGCGAGCATCTCGTAGAGCACGCAGGCGAGCGAGTAGACGTCGCTCCGGGCGTCGAGGGAGCGGGCGCCGGCGGCCTGCTCGGGGCTCATGTAGGCCGGGGTGCCCAGCGTGGTCCCGGTCTCCGTCAGGCGCTGCGTGTCGCTCTCGTCGCCGGCGAGCGCGCGGGCGATGCCGAAGTCGGCGACGAGGGCGTGCCCGTCGCCGGTGAGCAGAACGTTCTCCGGCTTGACGTCGCGGTGAATCACCCCCTGGCGGTGCGCGTAGTCGAGCGCGTCGGCGGCCTCACGGGTGATGCGGACCGCGTCCTCGATCGAGAGCTGCTTTTCGCGCTCCAGCCGGTCGCGGAGCGACTCGCCCTCGACGAACGGCATGGTGAACCAGAGCTGGCCGGCCGACTCGCCCGAGTCGAGCACGGTCAGGATGTGGGGGTGCTGGAGCCGGGCGGCGAGCTTGATCTCGCGGAGGAAGCGCTCGGGGCCGAGGCTGCGGGCGAGCTCGGGGTGGAGCACCTTGATGGCGACCGGGCGGTCGTGGCGGAGGTCCTGCGCGAGGTAGACGACCGCCATGCCGCCGCGGCCGAGCTCGCGGACGAGGCGGTAGCGGTCGGAGAGGGCGTCGCGCAGTGGGTCCGGCGGATCGCCCATGCGGCGGGCTCCGGGTGTCGGCGTGGAATTGTGCGGGTGGTGTCGTAAGTAAACGGGGGGCACCGGGGTGCGCCAGCAGGTCCAGGCCGCGAGGCGCTACACTCGGCTTCCTCGCGAGCAGCGCCGGCGATGCGCCCGGCAGCCTCCGGTCGAGGAATCAGTCGTTCACTCTTGACAAATGGCCCATCCGTTACGAGACTCGTTCCGGCGCGAGCACTCAAAGACCATGAGATGACGTCACCGCGGCGTTCATTCCTTCGCGTCCTGATCCACCACTTTCCGCTAGTCTCAGCGGACTCGTAGCACACCACACATCAGACGGATCGGGCAGAACCCCTGCCTGCTCCCACCCGCGTCAGGACTCATCAACGATGAGCCGCCGCTCCGGCCCTGCCGAGCGCTGGCTTCTCGCCTGCCGCAACCAGTGTGAACCCGGATCCCTGCGTTCCGGTCAGAGGAGAAGCTCGTCCATGCACTACATCATCGCGCTGGGATGCCACCGCGTGCTGCGCCTGCGATCGCTTCGTGCCTTCGCTCTCGGCATCGCCCTCGTCGGGTGTGACGCCACGAAGCCGCTCGACCCCGAAAGCGCCGTCGTCCCCGACGCCGCCGTCCCCGACGAGGCCGTCCTCGACGAAACCGTCCCCGAAGACCCCGTCCTCGACGCCGCCTCCGACGAGGTGGCGATCGCGCCGGTCGAGGAGCTCGACGCCACCGCCGCGGCCACCCGCCAGCGGCGCGGCATCGTCTTCGGCATGACCGCCCAGCCGGTCTCGGCCATCGGCGACGTGTACAGCGGCGGCAAGATGACCGTGACCCCCGAGCAGATGCTCAAGACGCTCTCGGCCGTCCGGGCGCGCGGGGGCAGGGTCGTCGTGATGCTCGCCGGCCACCCCCGCTACTACAAGGATGGCGGCCGCTTCAGCTTCAACAAGTGGAAGGCGCGGGTCGACCGGTTCCGGCGGGTCAACTTCGACAGCTACATCAACGACGGCACGATCATCGGCCACTACCTCATCGACGAGCCCCAGGACAGGTCCAACTGGCGCGGCACGACGGTCTCCCCGTCCACCGTGGACGCGATGGCCAAGTACAGCAAGCAGCGCTGGCCCAGGATGGCGACCATCGTCCGGACCCATCCCAGCTTCTTCAGGAGCAAGCCCCGATACGTGGATGCGGCGTGGGCCCAGTACCTGGCCCGGCGCGGGTCGGCGCAGAGCTACATCCGCCAGGCCGTCTCGGACGCCCAGCGGCGCGACCTCGCGCTCGTGGTCGGATTGAACGTCGTGCACGGAGGAACGCCCAACGGCACCCGGATGACCCCGCGCGAGGTCGAGGCCTTCGGCTCGGCGCTCCTCAGCAGCTCGTATCCCTGCGCGTTCGTGAGCTGGAAGCATGGGAGCCACCTGGCCGGCAGCAGCATGAAGAGCGCGATGAAGACGCTCCGAAGGAAGGCGGAGAGCCGCGCCCAGAAGAGCTGCAGGAGCTAGCTCCCGCCGCCCGGAGCCTCGGCCCCCATCTGCCGCAGGACCTGCTGGAATCTCGGGTCCTGCCGCAGCGCGGGTGAGCCGGATTGGGCCGTAGCCGCCCGTTAGCGGGCTACGGCCCGACCGTCACCATCCTCGCCATCGACGGCACGCCCCTCGGGCTCAGCAGGAAGAGCATGTAGGGACCCGGGGGCGCCAGCGCCGCCCTGGTCGGCCCCGCGGCGCGGAGCGTCGTCGCGCCCGTCGCCGAGAAGGCCAGCGGGTAGATGAGCTGGCTCTGGTTGAACGCGTGAGTGACCGACGAGAGCCGGATCAGGGTGCCTCGGGTCACCGCCTGTGCGTCGGGAGTCTCCACCTCGAACGAGGTGCCGTAGGAGATTCTCGACGGAGCCGAGGTGATCTCGGGACGGTTGGCGGGCGTGCCGTCGGCCTTGAAGAGATAGGGCGGGCTGAACACCTCGGCCGTGAGCTGGCTGTTCTCGTACGAGACGCCTCCGCCCTCGCCGCTGCCGCCGGAGAGGACCCGCCCGTCCGGCAGCAGCAACGCCGCCGAGTGGTAGGTCCGCCCCACCACCTCCCGCGCCATGGTCGTCCACGACTCCGTCGCCGGGTTCCACAGCTCGGCCTGGTGCACCGCGCCCGCCACGTCGTTGAAGCCGGGGCCGCTGGTGCCGTTGGTGACCAGCACCTGTCCGTCGGCCAGGATCGTCGCGTTCATCTGCCGCCGGGCGAACTGCATGCCGGGGACGCTGCGCCACGACGGGGACGCGTCGTTGAGATCGATCACCTCGGCCGAGCTGGTCGGGGGGTCGCCGCCGCCGGCGTAGAGGATCTTGCCGGGCGCGTACATCACGGCGGAGCCGAGCTTGCGGTCGGCCACGATGCGGTCGTCCACCGTGGTCCACTCGCCGTCGCCGCCGGTGCTCAGGTAGCGGGTGGTTCCCTGGAAGCCGGCGAGGAACACCTTGCCGTTCGGCGCCACGAACATCGCGGGGTAGTACGGAGTGGGGATCGCGAGGCTCGCGTTGGTCAGCCGGTGCCAGGTGCTGCCGTTCCAGATCTCGGGGACCGGGACGACCGTGCCGGTCGCGTCGGAGCCGGAGATGGCGAGCACGTCGCCGTTCGGCAGAACGGTGGTCGTCGGGTAGTAGCGGCCCTGCGCCATCGAGTCGGTGGCGCTCCAGCCATTCGACGAGGGGTCGAAGATCGCCGCCCTCGCGAGCCCCTTGGTCCCGGTGATCGTGCCGCCGGTGACCAGCAGCCGGCCGTCGGGAAGGATGGTGTGGCCGCTGCAGAAGATCCGGTACGTCTTGGGGACCGAGGTGAAGCCGGCGCCCGGATGCGCAGGGTCCCACAACTGCGCTTCGCCGCGGTCGCCCCAGAACAGCACCTTCCCGGTCGGCAGCAGGTGCAGGTGGATGCCCACGACCGGCGTCTGGAACGTCGGCTCCCAGCGGCCCCGAAGTGACGCGGTGCCCGACCCGCCCGACGTGAACACGGCGTTGATGGTGCGGGCCTGGATGACGGTGTACTGGCAGGTGCCGGCGCCGCTGCAGGGCGGCCCCCAGGTGAAGGTGTTGCCGGCAGCGGGCGCGGCGGTGAGGGCCAGCGCCGTGTTGGCCGGATACCTGGCCGAGCAGCCGGTCGCGGCCGGGGTGCCGTTGGTGATCGTGCAGCTGATGGCCGGAATGAGCCCGGGCTGGCTCGTCACCTTGCCGCTTCCCGTGCCGACGCCGGCGGCGATGGTGACCTTGAACGGTCCCCTGAGGAAGCGGGCGTCCACGGTCGCGTTGGTGCTCATCGTCGCCGTGCAGGTGCCGGTTCCGGTGCAGGTGCGGAACCAGCCCTTGAACGCGTGCCCGGCCTTCGGGGTTGCCGTCAGGGTGACGCTCACGCCCCGGGTGAACGCCGCCTTGCATCCCGTGGCGGCCGCGACCCCTCTGGTGACGGTGCAGTTGATGCCGGCCGGGCTGGACTTGACGGTCCCGTCACCGGTTCCACTGCCGATGATGGTCAGGGTCCTCGTCACCAGCGCCGCCGCGGCGTCCACCTCGGTCATCGTGGAGGTGTCCTGGCAGCCGTGCAGCAGCGCCAGCGTCGCGGACACGAGAATGAGCAGTGCGATGCCGGAGGAGGGACGGGGCCTGCGCATATGACCACTCGGCTGAGAGATGCGGAGCCAGGACGCGGCGTATCGGGAACTTCCGGGGGGATGATGGCCGGGGGTGGTCAAGCGGTCGTCAAGAGTGGTCCGCCGCGGGTCAGGAATGCGAGGGCGTCACCTCCCGGCTCTCTCGGCGGCACTCCTGCGCCCCGCGCTTCCGCGCGAGCTGCACCAGCCCGTCCCACACCTCGCGCATCTCCGGCCGCCCGTAGGTCCCCTCGTCATATCGCCAGTTGATGAAGGCGCAGCTCGCCGGATGGCTCAGCGCCATCCGTCCGTACCGCACCAGGTCCGCCGCCGTGCAGGGGTCCGTCCCCACGCCGTAGCAGTCCTTCACGTTGACGCCCATGACCACCCGCAGCCCGAGTCGCTCCGCGGTGCTCGCCGCCTTGTCGTAGAACGTCTTCGCGTCGCCCTTCCTGGTGTGATACTGCGCCCAGGCGTAGTCCAGCAGCGGCGCGAGTCCGGGGTCCCTCGCCACCCACTCGGGCACCACCCGCACGCCGAGGGGAACGCCGGGCAGCCTGGTGCGGGCATATGCCGCCCACTCCGCGATCTGGGCCTGGGTGATCGGCGTCCCGCCCCAGCACCGGGTACAGCCGTAGTCGTCCGCGAGGTTGAAGCCGAGGATGGTCGCGCGGTACTTCCGCAGCGTGTCGGGCGGCAGCTCGGCGGCGTACATGTCGGTGAGCCGCCTGGCGCTCTCCACCGAGAAGAGCCCGTTCGCCTCCCGGCCCTCGGTGAGGAGCCGCCGGGGCGGCACGATCACCAGCCGCACGCCGCAGCGGGCGGCGAGCTGAATCCGCCGCAGCACCTCCCGCGGATGCACCTGCTGCATCGCGGCCGACATGGGGCCGGAGCAGTAGGAGCCGAGCGGCCAGGCGCTGAGACCGATGGCGAACTGGCCCGCGTGTCGCTTCGCCTGCGCGCTGTCGGCCGCGGGCGAGCCGGCGGCGGCGGTGTCGGGAGCCTGGGCGGTCCCCGCGCTGGGAAGAGCGAGGACGAGGAGGAGGACGAGGGCGAGCGCGCGGGGCATGGCTGAACTCTAAGGGGGGAGAGCCGGAAAGGGGGGAGAGCCGGACTCGACCACCCTCCATCGGAGCGGCCGGCCTACTGGCCCCGCGCGGCCCGCCTACTGCACCCGCGCGGCCGAAAGCCCGGCGTACTTCTCGATGAGGAGAGTGACCTGATCTCCGGCCTGCGGCCGGATGGGGCCCACCGGGTAGATCCAGCGGGAGCTCCGAACCACCAGAACGAAGCGCAAGCCCAGGAGGCAGTGGGCGTGGTGCGGCGGAATCTCGAACCCCGCCGCTCCCTTCGCCGAGACCGTACCGAGCCACCTGGTCTGGCGCTCGCCACATTGGAGGTACACGTCCACGACGCTGCGGTTGTGGCTGCGGCAGAAGACCTGAACCGGTGCCGGCTCGATTCCGGATGGTCCGGGGGAGACGCCGGCACAGGCCAGGTGGAGGAGGGCGGTGAGAGGGAGCAGCCTGCCCATGGGGGCTACCCTGTCGCCGTCCGCGCGACGTCAGGACTCGGGGCCCACGGGGTGGGTCCTGGCCAGGCGCCGACCGATCCTGAGGTGATTCCCCCGCCCCTCGGTGTCGAAGCACGTCGGGTGCTCGAATCCCTCGAGCTTCCGGTTGGTGTCGAAGATGATGTTGTCGGTCGTGCCCCCGTCGGCGGCGCCCGCGGGCACGTTATCCAGGTTCAACGCATGGCGCAGCTTCCAGGCGATGATGTGGTCGGTACACGAGGTGTCGCCGCTCAGCCCGATGCCGCCCAACAGCTCGCCCTCCGACGAGTAGAGCGCGAGGCCGCCGCCGAACACGTTGATGCCGCCCATCCGCTTTCCGGTGAGGGGGTCGTCCTTGGTGCCGTACAGCGCCGGGTTCCCGTCGTACGCGGCCTGGGGGTCCACCGGATTGCTCTCCTGAAGGCCGAACAGGCTCCCGCCCGGCTGGGTCGGCGCGTACAGGTTGGCGCTCGAGAGGGCGAATCCGACGAGGCTGAAGGAGTTGGCGGTATTCGCCTTCTGCGCGGCGATGGCCCGGCTGCCGGGCCACTCGCTGGTCCGGTCCTCGCCGCTGAAGAGCACGTCCACCACGAATCCGTCGCGGTCCACGATGGCGGCCCACATGTGAAATCCGAGTCCCCCGTTCTGCTCCAGGACGATCTGCTGGAGTGCGGCCCGCATCTCGTCGTACTGCGGCAGGGCGTTCTGCAAAGTCTCCTTCGCGGTCGGCGCGGCGGGCGGCGGCGCGGTCGTCTCGTCGCCGCAGGCGCCCAGCGCGAGCATGCCGGCCATGACCAGGACCACGGAGGTCCTGGGTGAATCACCGTGATGGCGCATTGTGAAGGTCTCCCAGGGGTGAGGGGGGCGGTGATCGGGCAAGGGTTGCGCAGTCTGGGCCCGATCTTTAGCCTAGGAAGCCCTCACCGCCTCCCGTTACCGAGGCGTTCGCGCGGAGGTTACCTCCGCGATAACCCCCGATAACGCGCCGGCGTCCCGCCCAGGCGGTGAGGCCCATCTCACGGAAACGTCGAGGCCGGCGTGGTCAGGCTGATTACCCTCGGTCGTCTGCAGCTGCTCCGGGATGGTCTCCCCAGGGAAGAGGTACACCTCCAGCCCAAGCGCCTGGCTCTGCTCGCCTTCCTCGCGCTGGCCGCGCGCGACGGGGCGCAGCGGCGCGACACCCTGCTGGGGCTCTTCTGGCCCAACGCCGACCGCGAGCGGGCCCGGCGCTGCCTGCGGCAGGCGCTGTTCCATCTCAGAAACGAGCTGGGCGACGGGGCGATCGTCGGTGCGGGGCGCGAAGGGGTCGCGCTCTCCCCCGGCCGGCTGTGGTGCGACGCGGCGGCGATGGAGGAGGCGCTGAGCGGGGGCCGCTGGCGCGAGGCGCTGAGCCTGTACGCGGGGGATTTCCTTCCGGGACTGTTCGTGGACGGCTGCGATGCCGGCCTGGACGAGTGGGTGGAGGGGATGCGAGGGCACCTCCGGGACAGGGCCGTCGCCGGCGCCTGGGAGCTGGCGGAGCGGGAGCTGCAGGAGCAGCGGGTGGAAGCGGCGCTGGAGACGGCTCGCCGGGCGCGCAGCCTCGCCCCGGACAACGAGCTCGGTCTCCGCCGGCACATGGCGCTCCTCGCGCGCGTGGGCGACCCGGCGGCGGCGCTCGGCACGTACGCGGAGTTCGTCAGGCGGCTGCTGCGGGAGTACGAGGCGAAGCCCAGCCTGGAGACCCGGGCGTTAGCCGCGGACCTCAAGCACGGACTCTACCTCGCGCGCTCGGTATCGGCCGCGCCGCTTCCGGCTGCCGCCGCGGCGCCGGGGCCCGCCGAGCCGTCGGTGGCGCAGCGGGCGCAGCGGAGGCGGAGCACCGACGCCGGGGTCGAGGTGCGCCGGAGCGCCGTGATCGCCATGCTCCTGGTCGGCGGACTCGCCGTGGGCGAGCTGCTGGTGGCGCGTCCCGGCCCGCCGGTGGGTGGACATCTTCTGCTCGCCGAGTTCACCAATCACACCCGCGACTCGCTGCTGGGCGTGGCCGTGACGGAGGCGCTCCGGGCCGACCTGAGCCAGATCGCCGAGGTGCGTCTCGCGGGGGCGGGGCAGGAGGTGCCGGCCGGAACGGAGCGGACGCCGCAGGACAGCGCGGTGGCGCTCGTGACCGGTGACGTCGCCGCGCTGGGACCGGGATTCACCGTGTCGGTCCGGCTGCTGGCGCCCGGCAGCGGCCGGGTGCTGGCGGTGATCAGGGAGGACGCGGCCGAGTCGAAGGTGCTGCTGGAGGCGGTGGAGCGGCTGTCGCGCCGGCTTCGGGGGAACGTCATCCAGTCGCTGGCGTCGGCGGGCGGAGAGGCGCTAGGCGGGCCGCGCTAGTCGGTCGTCGGGCGCGGCAGCACCGTCACCGTGCCCGACATGCCGGTCCCGCCCGGCCCGCCGTGCACGGCGCAGTGATAGTGGTAGACACCCGGGCTCGCGAACGTGAAGCTGAGGAACTTGGGATAGCCGGCAGGAGCCCCCGAGGTGGCCGGAGCATTGCCGTCGTCGGGCACGACGTTGTGCCCCGCGCTGCCGGCCGGCCAGAGCCAGTTGACCGTGCCGCCCTCGGTTACGGTGATGCTCGCGGGCTCGAACCGGTTGCCGCCCGCGCTCAGCACGTGAACGGTGTTGGGGGCGTCGGGATCGGGGTAGGCGAGGGCCGTGAACATGATCATGCCCGGAAGGACGGAGCCCGGGGCCCTCGGGCCGGGAACCGGGTCCAGGCTGGCGAAGGCCTCCTGCTCGAGGTACTCGTCCTCCGTCGTCCACCTCGACGCGGTGAGCCCGTCGGCGTCGGTGAGGTCGCTCGGAGGGTGCATCGAGCCCTGGAAGGTGGTCCAGTAGACCGTCACACCCTCGACCGGCTCGCCGTCCCGCGTCACTCGGGCCCGGAGATCCCGCTCCAGCGGCTCGCCGGCCACACCCACCTGCTCGTCTCCGCTCTCGGCGGGCGCCTTCCCGATCGCCAGATCGGCGGTGGTCGGCGCCTCCCGGTCCTCCGGGGCGCACGCGACGAGGAGCCCGACCGCGACCGCGAAGCCATGACCGTTCTTCAGCATGCACTGGAGACGATCCAGGGTCGCTGCTCCTCACGGCGGCGGCCACAGCCAGGCCGCACCTCGCACGCCGCTCGAGTCGCCGTGGGCATTGAGAAGCACCTTCGTCCGGACCGTATCGGAGAAGACGTACCGGGGCAGCAGCGCGGAGACCGCCGCCGGCAGGTCCGGCAGGTTGGACATCCCGCCGCCGAGCACGATGGCGTCGGGGTCGAGCACGTTGATGACCGCGGCGAGGCCGCGGGCGAGCCGGTCCTGGTAGCGCCGGAGCGAATGGATCGCGGCGGCGTCGCCGGTCGCGGCGGCTCGGGCGATGTCCGGGCTCGACCGCCGGACACCGCCGGCCCGGGCATGGTCGAGCTCGAAGCCGGGGCCGGAGAGAAAGGTCTCGATGCAGCCGCGCTTCCCGCAGTAGCACGCGGGCGCGGACGCGCGCTCCTCGTCGGTCATCCAGGGGAGCGGGTTGTGGCCCCACTCGCCCGCGATCTGGTTGGGTCCCTCGAGGACGTGCCGCCGTACCGCGACGCCCCCGCCGACGCCGGTGCCGAGGATCACGCCGAACACCGTCTCGAAGCCCTGGCCGGCGCCGTCGATCGCCTCGGAGAGGGTGAAGCAGTTGGCGTCGTTGGCGATGCGGACCGGGCGGGCGAGCCGGGCCTCGAGGTCGGCCTGAAGGGGACGGCCGATGAGCCAGGTGGAGTTGGCGTTCTTCACGAGGCCGGTGGCGTGGCTGACGACGCCGGGAATGCCGACACCGACGGTGCCGGCGCAGCCGGTCTCCGATTCGAGCTCGGCGACGAGGCCGGCGATGGCCTCGAGGGTCGCGTCGTAGTCGCGCGGGGTCGGAAGGCGGCGGCGGGCGGCGACGACGGCGGCGGAGGTCAGGGCGATGGCTTCGGTCTTGGTGCCGCCGAGGTCGATACCGATCCGCATCACCCCCGGGTTACCGCATCGCCTTCCCGGCCATCCGCAGGATGTCGTCCAGGGGATTGCCGTCGCCGTTCATGTCGAGCATCGACCCGAGCCCTCCGGCACCCGGCGTGGTGCCGCCGGCGCCCGCGGCCTGTCCACGGAGCAGCCCTCCGAGGATGCTGCCCAGCCCGCCGCCCGAGGGTGCGGCCTGCGAAGCGGCCCCGGCCCCACCCTGCTTCGCCATGTAGCCCGCGACCAGCATCGCCAGCATCGGCAGCATCTTCTTCAGCAGCCCCGCATCCAGCCCCGTCTGCGAGGCTGCGCTCTGCGCGACGGTGCGACTCACGTCCTTGGAGCCGAAGATCTGGCCCAGCACGTCGTTGCCCCGGCTCACGTCGGTCGGCTTCGGCGCGACCACGTCGTCGAGCAGACCGCCGCCGCCGAGCCGGCCGAGGAGGCCGCCGAGCCCTTCGAGACCGGCGGGCTGCGCCTGCGCCTGCTTCTTGAATCCGCCCAGGATCGCCGGGGCCAGCGCCGTCGCGCCGGATGCCGCCTGAGCCTCGGTGATCCCCAGCTCTCGAGCCATCGATTGAAGGCCGCCCGTCTGGTTCAGTATGTCGGTGATCTGCAT
>CAMPKP010000062.1 GCA_946887295.1 uncultured Gemmatimonadota bacterium
GACTACTACCGCGAGAAGGGCGTGACCGTGCGCCTCGGTGAGACGGTGGACCGGATCGAGTCGCGCGACGGCAAGTTCCAGGTCGGCTCGGCGAAGGGCACGCCGATGACGGGGGACGCCGTCATCGCGGGGCTCGGCATCGAGCCCGAGGTCGAGCTCGCCCGGCAGGCGGGGCTGACCGTGAGCAACGGCGTGAACGTGGACGAGCACCTGCGCACGAGCCGCAGGGAGATCTACGCGGCCGGTGACGTGGCGAACTTCCACAATCCCGCCCTCGGCAAGCGCATCCGCGTGGAGCACGAGGACAACGCCAACACCATGGGCGAGATCGCCGGGCGAAGCATGGCCGGCGCGAAGGTCAGGTACGACCACCTGCCGATGTTCTACTCCGACCTCTTCGACCTGGGGTACGAGGCGGTGGGAGAGGTGAGCTCGGCACACGAGACCGTGGTGGACTGGAAGGAGGAGTTCCGCGAGGGAGTGATCTACTACCTCGAGTCGGGCCGGGTGCGCGGCGTGCTCCTGTGGAACACCTGGGGCCAGGTGGATGCCGCCCGCGCCCTCATCGCCGAGCCCGGGCCGTTCCGGGCGGAGCAGTTGAGGGGCAGGCTGCCGCGCGAGTAGCGGCCCGCCGCAAGTCCCGGCACCGCTACTCGAGCTCGGACTCGTCCTCCAGCCCCAGCCGGTGCTCTCGCACCTCGATCGCCCGGCCCTCGATCGTTTCCGCCGCCGGGCGAGCCGATGCGGCGCCCTTCGCGCGCGAGGCGCCGACCAACAGCAGCACGCCGAACACCAGCATCACCAGCCCCCACCACAGGTTGACGTTGACGCCGAGGGAGCGGACGTAGGCCTCGGCGTCACCGCCGGTAGAGATGCCGTAGCCACCGACGAGGAGGCCGAGCGCGGTGAAGAGGCCCCCGATCGGCAGCCGGATGTCGAAGCTCGTCGCTGGGGTCATCGCCGCCTCCTAGAAGAACACCAGGTTGAGAGCCACCGTGAGGGTCAGTACCGCCGCGGCCAGGACCCACGGCCGCGAGCGGAGGGGCAGGTCGCCGTCGCTGGGTCGCGGCGTGAGCGAATAGACCAGTCCCCGCAGCTCGTCCGCGGGACGCGGGCGGGTGGCGAGACTCACCAGGATCGTGACGACGAAGCAGGTGACCCACGCGACGATCGCCGTCCAGAAGGTCTGCGCCAGCTCGCTCGGATAGGTGTGGAGCACACCGAAGAAGCCGCCCTTCACCCCGACCTTCGCTCCGGCGGCCAGGGTGAGACCGTGATGGACCGCCGCCGCGAAGGTTCCCGCCACCAGCCCCGCGAACGCGCCGTGTCCGGTCGTGCGCCGCCAGAACATTCCCAGCGCGAAGGTGGCGAAGAGCGGCGCGTTGACGAAGGCGAACACGAGCTGCAGGAGATCCATGATGTTGTTGAACGCCCCCGCCACGTAGGCCGCCGCCACCGAGAGCACGATGCCTCCGACCGTGGCCACCCGACCCATCCACAGGTAGTGTGCGTCCGAGGCGCCGCGCCGGATGTGGCTCTGGTAGATGTCGTAGGTCCAGACGGTGTTGAACGCGGTCACGTTCCCCGCCATGCCCGACATGAACGAGGCCAGCAGCGCCGTGAGCCCGAGACCGAGCATGCCGGCGGGGAAGAGGCGCACGAGCATCATGGGGGTGGCGAGGTCGTAGTCCAGGACCACGCGGCCGGTGCCGTCGAGCAGCGGCGCTCCGTCGCCGGCCAGCTTGGCCGGGATGATGCCCTGGCCGGCGCCCCCCTCTCCGCCGCCGAGCACCAGCGCGATCATCCCCGGCAGGATGACCAGGAAGGGAAAGAGCATCTTCGGCACCGCGGCGATCAGCGGCGTCCGCCGGGCCGCCGTCATGGAGTCGGCCGCCATCGCGCGCTGGACGACCAGGAAGTCGGTGCACCAGTAGCCGAACGAGAGCACGAAGCCGAGCCCCATGACGAGGCCGAACCATTCCACGCCGATGGGATTCTGCGAGGCGTCGCCCAGGGTCGACCAGGTGTGGGTGTACGCCTCCGGGGGCAGTCCCCGTCCCGACGCCACCTCCTCCAGTCTGGCCGAGAGACCGCCCCAGCCGCCGACCGCGTACAGCCCCAGTGCCACCAGCGGGATGAACCCGAACACGATCAGGAAGAACTGCAGGACCTCGTTGTAGATGGCGCTCGTCAGCCCCCCCAGCAGGATGTAGGCGAGCACGATGAGGGCGGCGACCAGGACGCTCGCGTCGAAGCTCCACCCGAGCAGGAGGTTGAGGAGCTTGCCCATGGCGTACATCGAGACGCCGGAAGAGAAGACCGTCATCACCGCGAAGGAGGCCGCGTTCAGGGTCCGGGTCTTCTCGTCGAATCGAAGCCGCAGGTACTCGGGGACGGAGCGGGCGCGCGAGCCGTAGTAGAACGGCATCATGAACAGTCCGACGAACACCATGGCCGGGATGGCGCCGACCCAGTAGAAGTGGCTGGTGGCGATCCCGTACTTGGCCCCGGACGCCCCCATTCCGATGACCTCCTGAGCGCCGAGGTTCGCCGAGATGAAGGCGAGGCCGGTGATCCACGGCGGGAGCGAGCGGCCGGAAAGAAAGAAGTCCGTGCTGGTGCGGGTGAGACGGCGGAGCCCCCAGCCGACGCCGAGCACGGCGACGAAGTAGAGCCCCATGACGGCATAGTCGATCGGCGACAGCTGGGCGACCGGAGCGGTGTCCATCATCGATGGCCTCGGTGGCGGTGGAGCGAGGACCGGGTTGTCGCTGAACGGCGGGAGATCCCAATCTAGGAACCGGCCGATGAAACCGCAGCCCCGCCGCCGTCGTCTCCCTCCCTAGACACCGCCGCCGGAAGGCGGTACGGTCCACCGCCACTCCAGACAGGACGCTACATGCAGGCACGCATCGCCCGCGCGGCTCTGGCTCTCGCGACCTGCCTCACCTCGAGCGCCGCGGCCCAGCAGCCGCCCCTGGGCTACGCGATCGACGTCACCGACCGCGCCGACGACCAGTTCAAGGTGACCGCCTGGGTCAGCGGGCTCACGGCCGAGAACGCCGTCTACCAGTTCGCCGCGACCGCGCCCGGCACCTATCAGGTCATGGACATCGGCCGATTCGTGCGGGGCTTCGAGGCCTTCGACGCGGCGGGCAGGCCGGTGCCGGTCGAGCAGGTCTCGGTCAATCAGTGGAAGCTCGGAGACGCGCCCCGGGTGCGCACGCTCCGCTACACGATCGCGGAGACCTGGGATACGCCGGTGGACGCCCACCCGGTGTACCTCATGTGCGGGACCTCGATCGAGAAGGACCACGTGCTGATCAATCCACACGCGGTCATCGGCTACCCGACCGGCATGCAGGCCCGGCCGATCCGGCTGCGAATCAGGTATCCCGCGAGCTGGAAGGCGGGCACCGCGCTCCAGCGCGACCGGAGCGGGGCGTACCTGGCCCGGGACTTCGATCACCTGGTGGACTCGCCCGTGCTGCTGGGACGGCTGACCCAGGCGCGCACCCGGGTGACCGGCGTGCCGGTGGAGATCTTCACCTACTCCAAGTCCGACAAGATCAAATCCGCCCAGCTGCTCGGCGCGATGGACGACATGCTCCAGGCGGCGGGAAGATTCCTCGGCAAGCTGCCGGTGGACCGCTACACCTTTCTCTATCACTTCGAGGACCGGCCGGCGGGAGCGTGGGAGCACTCGCTCAGCTCCGAGTACGTGCTCGCCGAGAGCGAGTTCACCGACTCCATCGGCCGTTTCATCACCGACATCGCGGCCCACGAGTTCTTCCACGTCGTGACGCCGCTCAACATCCACAGCGAGATCATCGAGCACTTCAACTTCGTGACGCCGGTACCGTCGCAGCATCTCTGGCTCTACGAGGGCACGACCGAGTGGGCGGCGCACGCGATGCAGCTCCGCGCGGGCCTCAAGAGTCCCGAGGAGTACCTGAAGAAGGTCGTTCAGAAGATGCAGCTCGATCGGACCAAATACGACTCGACGTACAGTCTAAGGGAGCTGGCTCTCACGTCGTACAGCGACTCGGGGCAGACCCAGTACGGCAACATCTACATGCGGGGCGCGCTCACGGCCGGCCTGCTGGACATCCGCCTGCTGGAGCTCTCGAACGGGTCTCGAGGGCTCAGGGAGGTGATCGCGGAGCTCACCCGCAGGTTCGGCAAGCACCGCGCCTTTCCCGAGGCGACCCTGGTGGACACCCTGGTGGCCCTGACGTACCCCGAGATCCGGGACTTCTTCGGCCGCTATGTGTGGGGCTCCCAGCGGCTGCCGATCGCGGAATACTACGGGAAGCTGGGGATCCGTCTGGTGGAGGCCCCCGACGGAACGCCGGTGAGGTTCGAGATCGAGTCCACGCCTGCTCCGGCGCAGCGGGCGCTCCGGGAGGCCTGGCTGGGGCGGAAGGCCCGTGCCGCCAGCTGAGCGCGGGCGGACTCCCGATTTTGGGTGTATTGTACCGGGAGGTTCCCGACCCAGGAGACACCCATGTTCGCCCGTCATCTGCCGCTGGCCCTCGCCCTCGCCCTGCCGCTCGCCGCCGCTCCGCTTGCCGCCCAGACCGCGACCCCGATCTCGGCCTGCGACTCCGACGCGCTCTGCGGCCGCGTCCCCCGCCCGGTCGGCCTCTACGTCCGGGCCGTCGAGCACGGCGGGCGCTATCTCGCCCTCGAGGACGGCTCGGTCTGGGAGGTCGAGATCTCCGACCGAGCCACCACGGACTCCTGGGCGCCCGACGATTTCGTGAATCTCAACTGGATCGCCGCGCCCCGGGGCGATTTCGAGTACCTGCTCACCCGGAGCGGCGACCTGGAGCAGCGGGCCGCCGTCCGGCTCGCCGGTCGGAGGCCTGGTCCCGGCGCTCAGGAGTAGTAGCGCCGCAGGTATTCGGCCAGTCCGTCCAGATCGGGAAAGAGCCGGCGCTCGTCCACGCTCACCAGGTCCAGCTGGTCGCGCAGCCGGGCGACGTCCCGCGCCGGAATCACGAACCGGGTCAGCGCCGAGCTGAGGCCGCTCGCCTCGAGGAACGAGTCGAACGACTGCCGGTTGTCGGAGCAAAGCGTGAACGTCGCCGCCTGTGTGGCGATGCGCGCGTCGAGCGACGGCGGCTCGATCATGCAGGCGAAGTGGCGCTCTCGCGTCCTGGGCTCGAAGAGGGTCCAGGGCGTGAAGGCGCGCTCCTGCCCGAAGATTCCCTCCAGATCCTGAGTCAGCAGCGCCCGCTCGGGCAGCCGGAAGTGGCGGTGCACCGCCTTCCAGTCGAGCCGCCACACCGCCCGGTCCGCTCCCGCGGAGCCTCTGACCGTGGCGAAGTGAGCGGCCACCATCGGGGAATAGGTCCAGTCGAGGAGTCTCGTCGGCAGGCCGTGGTGCTGCGCGGCGATCAGCACCTCCCAGTCGTTGGCCGGCGTGACGGTGAAGAACGGCCGCGAATAGCGGATGAAGTTGCGGAGAATGTGCTCCTCGAGATCCGCCTTGCTGTGGGGTGGCGAGACGCCGCCCAGCGTGTCGAGGCTGGTGAGCAGCGGCCAGCTCGCGTCACCCGCGCCACGGTAGACGCCGCTGTCGCGGTGCCGGCCCGTCTCGGGATCGGGGCTCGGCGGGGTGACCTTGGCGATGAGATCCGCCAGGCTGCTGATCGTGACCGTGGTGATGGACATGGCAGCGCTTTCCTGTGACCTACGACCTAGCCGGGCCTTCCGCTCGGGGCCAACGTGGACGCAGCATCCACAGGGCGGTGTCATGGCGGTTCGGGAGGTGCGGCTGAGGCCCGAGTGGGCCGATCTCTATCCCGGTGTGCGGCCTGATGTCTGGCAGGTCGCGGCGGAGCTGGTGCCACAGGTCCTGCGCCACAGGCTGCAGAATCAGCGGAACTGGGAGTTCACCCGGCGCATTCTGCTGGACGAACACTTCGAGTTCCGCGGTGGCCGGCCCCGCGACGCGACATGGACCGGGGTTCTCTCCCGGGTGGAGGACGCCTGATGTAGGGGTACGTGCGAGCCCGATGTCGCGCAAGACCGCCACGTCGTGCGATCTTTGCCGGATGTCTCCGCTCGATCTGAGCGCGCTCCGCAGGCGCCTTCCTTCCCGTCCGACCACCCGATTCGCTCCGAGCCCCACCGGCTTCCTTCACCTCGGCCACGTGGCGAACGCCGTCTACGTCTGGGGCGTGGCGCGCGCGCTCGGCGGCCGGGTGCTGCTCCGGCTGGAGGATCACGACCGAGGCCGCTCCCGCCCCGAGTACGAGCGCGCCCTGCTGGAGGACCTGGAGTGGCTCGGCCTCGCTCCCGATCTCGGCACGCCGGCCGATCTCCGCCGCGGGCAGTCCCCTTATCGCCAGAGCGACTGCGGGGAGATGTATCGCAACGCCCTGGACCGGCTGGCGAGCTCGGCGCGGGTCTACGCCTGCGACTGCAGCCGGAAGGAGATCGCGGCTGAAGGCGGGAATCCGCTCGACGAGGAGACGAGATACCGGGGTCGCTGCCGGGAGCGGGGACTCCCGGCCGGCGATGGGCGAGGCCTCCGCGTGGTGATGGAGCCCGGCGCCGAGACCTTCGCGGACGCGCTGCTGGGAGCCGTAACTCAGGTGCCCGCCGAGCAGTGCGGCGACCTGCTGCTCCGCGACCGCACCGGCAATTGGACCTATCAGTACGCGGTGGTGGTGGACGACGAGCGGCACGAGGTGGACCTGGTCGTCCGCGGCGAGGACCTGCTCGCGTCGACGGGGCGTCAGCTCCGCCTGGCGCGAATGCTGGGCCGGCAGCGGCCCCCGGTGTACCTGCACCACCCGCTCATCCGCAACGAGCGCGGCGCCAAGCTCAGCAAGTCCAGCGGGGATTCCGGAGTGAGGGAGCTGAGGCTCGCCGGCGCGTCGCCCCGAAAAGTGCTGGGGAGGGCCGCGTGGCTCACGGGACTGGTCGATCGCCCGCTGGACCTGTCGGCCGAGGATCTGCCGGCGCTGTTCGCGGTGCCCTGACCGCCTGCATTCTATCGGTCGACGGTGCCGCTGAAGATCCCGTGCCGCACCCGTGCCGCCTTCGCGCTCGCCCGCGGATCGGCCTCTAGCCGGGCCTCGACCCGCTCGACCAGCCGCACCACGCCGTGCAGCGTGAGGGTATCCGTGCCTCGCCGCACCTTGATCGGCAGGCTGTCGCCCTCGTTCTTGCCGAAGCGGGAGCGGAACGCGGTGCCGAAGTCGGGATCCATGATCTCGACGTCTCCCAGCGCGATGAGCTGATCGCCGGCCCGCACGCCGGCCTCCTGCGCCACTCCGCCCGGCTGGACCTCCTTCACCACGATCGCCCCGCTCGAATCCTGGGCCGTGGCCAGCCCGACCCGCGGCTCCCGCACCGTATCCGATGCCTCGCGGAGCCCCGCGCGCGGCAGCACATCGCTCCAGGGGAACGGCTCACGCCCGTCGATGTATTTCGAGTTGAAGTCGGCGAACGAGCGCCCGCCCGCCGCCCGGCTCACCGCCGGCCACCAGTCCGCCGCGGTGAAGCCGCGTCCCTTCTTGTAGGTCGAGCGATACAGCTCGCGCATCACGTCGTCCAGCGATCGGCGGTTGTCGCTGCCGTCGCGGATGAGCACATCCAGCATGAACCCGGCGAGCGACCCCTTGGGGTAATACTGGTACTGGGTCCCGTCCACCGGCCCGATCCAGGTCGAGAGCGAGGCGTCCTCGAGCGCGGTGGGGGGCGCCGCCGCGATCTGCGCCATCTTCTCCCCGGTGAGTCCGAGGAACCCGGCGGAATCCACCACCGCGCCGCGGACCAGGGCCAGGTCCGCGTAGTAGTCGGTGATCCCCTCGCTCACCCAGAGCCAGGGCGTCGCCTGCGGCTCGTCGTAGTCGTACGGCCAGAGGTCGGCGGGACGCAGCCGCTTCACGTTCCACGCATGGAAGATCTCGTGGTCGGTGATCGAGGCGAGGAGAGGGTTGCCGATGAATCCGGGGTTGTAGATGCCGAGGTGAGAGTTGGAGTGCTCCAGGGCGCTCCCGCCGCCGACCTCCTGGGTGAAGACCAGCAGCGTCGTGTAGGTCGTCCAGGGCGTCTCCTGGAAAACAGCCGCCATCCTGGGCACCGTCTTCGCGATCTGGTCCCACAGCAGCGACCGGGCGGGACCGCTCATGGCGCCCGCGGGGTAGGTCGCGAGCCGGTGCCACTTGCCCTCCACCTGCATGCTGTCGAGGTCGAACTTGCCGACGAAGAACGGCTTGTCCACCAGGTCGTGGTAATTCGCCTCCCGGTACGCGCCCGGCGTGGGGGTCGGCGTCATCCCGGTCGCGATCAGCCACCCTGGCTGGGTCTTCACGCTCACCGTGGCGGGGAAGCTGAAGTCCCGGCCTTCGGGATAGGGCAGCAGGTTGGTGCCGTTGAAGAAGGCGAAATCGGGACGGCTCCACGCCGCCGCGTTCTCCAGCGTGTCGGCCCGATAGTCGAACCGTACCGTGACGCTGCGGGCGCCGGCGGGATCGATCCGCCAGGTGTCGTAGTCCAGCTTGTCCCAGTCGAGCGCCTTGTCGCCTGCGGTGGCGGAGAAGCCGGTGGCGTAACGCGCGAAGTTGGCGAGCTCGTAGGAGCCGGGCGTCCAGGCCGGGAACGACAGCAGAACGGGGCCCGGTCCGCCCACGTCGAAGGTCACCGCCACCTTCAGCATCCGTTGCGCGGCGGCGGCCGAATCGAACGCCACCTCGTAGCGCAGGTTGGCGAGCGGCGCGGACCGGGGCTGGGCCGGCGCCGCGCGCTTGGGCTGCGCCGCCGCCCGCTGGGCATGTGCCGCCGCGGGGAGCATGCACGCCATGGCGAGCGCCGCCGCGGCGGGGAACCTCGTGACGGAGATCATGGTCAGGTGCCGGTCCTCTGGACCGGTTCCACGGTGTGAGTGTGACCGGCCAGGGCGGGGGAGGCTGGAGCGCCGAGCGGCCCGAGCTCGCCCTCCCATCGCGCGATGACGGCGGACGCGAGACAGTTGCCCACCACGTTGACGGTGGTGCGCGCCATGTCCATGAGCTCGTCCACCCCGAGAATCACCGCGACCCCTTCCAATGGCAGTCCGAAGCTCGACAGGGTGCCCGCCAGCACCACGAGGGAGGCCCTCGGCACTCCCGCGACGCCCTTACTGGTGACCAGCAGCGTCAGCATCATGAGCAGCTGCTGCCCCAGGCTCAGCTCGATCCCCGCGGCCTGCGCGACGAAGAGCGAGGCCACGCCCAGGTACAGCGTCGAGCCGTCGAGGTTGAAGGAATAGCCGGTCGGTATGACGAACGCGACGATCCGCCGCGGGACGCCGAACTCGATCATCCGCTGCATCGCGATGGGGAGGGCCGCGTCGGAGCTGGTGGTCGTGAAGGCGATGACCGCCGGGTCCTTCGCCTGCCGGGCGAACGCCCGGATCGGGATCCGGGCGAGCAGCGCCGCAGGCACCAGCGCCACCAGCGCGAAGACCACCAGCGCGCCGTACAGCGTCAGGACCAGCTTGCCCAGGTTCACCACCACGTCGATCCCGCTGTGCGCCACCGTCACCGCCATCGCCGCGCCGATGCCGATCGGGGCGAAGCGCATGATGATGGCCACGAACTTGAACATCACCTCCGCCACGCCCTCGGCGAAGGCCAGGATCGCCTCCTTGGGCCGACCCTGCACCCGGGTGAGCGCGATCGCGAACAGCACGCTCCAGAACACGACCTGGAGCACCTCGTTCCTGGCGGCGGCATCGAAGAAGCTGCTGGGGACGACGTGCTCCAGGAAGCTCCCGAAGGTCATCGCGCCCGGCGGCGGCGGCGCGTTGGGGTCGGGAGGCGGCAGCGTCACACCCACGCCCGGACGAACGAGGTTGCCGGCGAGGAGGCCGATCGCCAGCGCCACCGTCGTCATGGCCCAGAAGTAGGCCAGCGACTTGATGGCCAGGCGGCCGATCCGCTTCAGATCGTCGCCGTGCCCCGCGATGCCGACCACCAGCGTCCCGAAGATCAGCGGGGCGACGATGGACTTGATCATCCGGAGGAAGGTGGTGGAGAGCGGCTTGAGAAGCGGGGTGAAATCGCGGTCCGGGCGGCTGTGATCGAACCACCCGACCAGGATGCCCAGCGCCATGCCGACGAAGATCCAGTGCGTGAGCGTGAGCCCGCGGATCCAGCGCCACATGGTCCTCACTCAGCTGCCGACGAGCTCGCCCGCCTTGGCCTCGATGCCGGAGAGCAGCGACTGGTAGGACGCCGCGAACCTGGCGACCCCCTCCTCCTCCAGCTCCCGGGTGATCGCGGCCAGGTCGATGCCCGCCGTGGCGAGCGCCTTCATGTGCGCGGAGGCGGTGGCGATGCTCTCACGAATCCGGACCGCCGGGCGGCCGTGGTCGCGGTAGGCTGCGAAGGTCTCCGGCGGCAGCGTGTTGACGGTGCGGGGAGCGATCAGCGCCTCGACGTAGTAGGTATCCGGGTAGCGCGGGTCCTTGGTGCCGGTCGAGGCCCACAGGGGGCGCTGGGGCCGGGCGCCCGCCTTGCTGAGCCGGTCCCACCGCGGCGTCCCAAGCGACCACTCGAACAGCCGGTAGGCGGAGGCGGCGTTCGCGATGGCGATCTTCCCCCGCAGCGGGGAGGGGTCGTTGGCTCCCGCGCGGTCCAGCAGCGCGTCGACCTTGGCATCCACGCGGCTCACGAAGAAGCTCGCCACCGAGGCGACCGGCTCGAGCGGCAGCCCGTCCTCCAGCCGCCGCTCCATGCCCGCGAGCCACGCCTCGATGACCGCGGCGTAGCGCTCCACCGAGAAGAGCAGGGTCACGTTGACGCTGATCCCGGCCGCGATGCATTGGGTGATCGCGGGGAGACCGGCCTCGGTCCCCGGGATCTTGATCATGGCGTTGGGCCGGTCCAGCGCGGCCCACAGCCGCTTCGCCTCGTGGATGGTGGCCGCGCTGTCGTTGGCGAGCGCGGGCGAGACCTCGAGCGAGACCTGGCCGTCGAGACCGCCGGTGCTGCGGTGCAGGCCGGCGAAGACGTCGCAGGCCGCCCGCACGTCCGCGATCGCGAGCGCCTCGAAGATCTCCGCCGGGCTCCGGCCCTCGCCGCCGAGCCGGCGGATGTCGTCGTCGTAGGCCCGGCTTCCCGCGACCGCCTTCTCGAAGATCGTGGGATTGGAGGTCATTCCCCGGAGCCCGTCGTCGCGGATCAGTCGGGCAAGCTCGCCCGATCCGACCAGCTCGCGGGTGATGTAGTCGTACCAGGGGCTCTGCCCCAGCTCGCCGAGACGCACCAACGGGTTCATGACCCCTCGCTCCTGGCGGGCGCGTGGCGCCCCGCGAGCAGCCGGCGCACCATCTCCGCGGCCCGCTCCGGTGTGAACTTGAACTCCTGGAACAGCCGGTCGCCCGGCGCGGAGGCGCCGAAGCCCTGCATCGCCAGCACGGCGCCATCGTCGGTGACCCACCTGAGCCAGCCGAGCGGCGAGGCCGCCTCGATCCCGAGGCGGGTTCGGACCGAGGGCGGAAGCACTTCGTTCCGGTACGCCTCGGGCTGCGCGTCGAAGAGCTCCCAGGACGGCATCGAGACCACGCGCACCCGGACCCGATCGGCCTGCAGGAGGCGCGCCGCCGCCAGCGCCACGTGCAGCTCGGAGCCGCTCGCGATGAGAATCGCCTGGGGCACGCCTCCCGGCGCGTCGAGCAGCGTGTAGGCTCCCCGGCTCACGCCCTCGGCCGAGCCCAGCGGCGGCCGCTCCATCGCCGGCAGCTTCTGGCGTGAGAGCACCAGGACGCTGGGACCCTCCCGGCGCGCCATCGCCACCCGCCATGCCTCGACCGTCTCGGCGCCGTCCGCGGGGCGCAGGACGACCAGATTGGGGATGGCCCGGAGCATGGCGAGGTGCTCGACCGGCTGATGGGTGGGGCCGTCCTCCCCCACGCCGATGGAGTCGTGGGTGCCGATGTAGATGACCGGCAGCCCCATGATCGCGGACAGCCTCACCGCGGGCTTCATGTAGTCGGAGAAGACGAGGAAGGTGCTGCCGAACGGCCTGAGGCCCCCGTGCGCGGCGATGCCGTTCATGACGGCGGCCATGCCATGCTCGCGCACGCCCCAGTGGAACTGGCGGCCCGAGCAGGCCGGGCCGAAGGTGCCCCCCTGCTTCAGCGTGGTCCCCGTGCTCCCTCCCAGGTCCGCCGACCCGCCGACCAGGTTCGGCACCGCGGCGGCGATCGCCTGAAGCGCGAGGCCCGAGGCCTGGCGGGTGGCGAGCGGCCCGTCCCGATGCGTCAGCACGGGGAGTCCGCGATCCCACCCCTCGGGCAGGTTCCCGGACAGCCAGCGCTCGAGCTCCGCGGCCGGCTCGGGGTGCTCGGACGCGTAGGCCTGGAACCGGTCCCGCCACTCCGACTCGAGCGCGGCGCCCCGGTCGAGCGCGGTGCGCCAGTGGGCCAGGGCATCGTCGGGCACGAAGAAGGCCGGCTCGGTCGGCCAGCCCATGAGCTCCTTGGTCCGGCGTACTTCCTCGGCGCCGAGCGGCGCGCCATGGGCCTCGGGAGTGTCGCGCTTGGTCGGAGCGGGGTCGGCGATGTGGGTTCGAAGGACCACGAGCGTGGGACGGCCGGTCTCGTTGCGGGCGGCATCGAGGGCCCGGTCTATGCCGTGGAGGTCGTTCCCGTCTCCCACGCGGAGCACGTGCCATCCGTAGGCCTCGAACCGGCCCTGGACGTCCTCCGAGAACGTGAGTGCGGTGTCGCCGTCGATCGTGATGTGGTTGTCGTCGTAGATCACCGTCAGCTTTCCGAGCTTCAGATGCCCGGCCAGCGAGGCCGCCTCGCTCGACACTCCCTCCATGAGGTCGCCGTCGCTGGCGAACGCCCACACCCGGTGGTCCACCACCCGGTGCCCGGGGCGGTTGAAATGGTCGGCCAGGAACCGCTCGGCGATCGCCATGCCGACGGCGTTCGCGAAGCCCTGTCCCAGCGGGCCGGTGGTCGTCTCCACGCCTGGCGTGTGGCCGCGCTCGGGATGGCCCGGCGTGCGTGAGCCCCACTGCCGGAATTTCTTGATCTCCTCCAGCGGCAGGTCGTACCCGCTCAGGTACAGCAGCGCGTAGAGCAGCATGGAGGCGTGGCCGCAGGAGAGCACGAAGCGATCGCGGTCGCTCCAGTCCGGATTGGCGGGATTGTGCCGGAGAAATCGGGACCAGAGCACGTACGCCGCCGGAGCGAGCGCCATCGGCGTCCCCGGGTGGCCCGACTGGGCCGCCTCGACCGCGTCCATGGACAGCGCACGAATCGCGTTGATGCTGCGCCAGGCCAGGTCTGCGTCGGCTATGTCGGGGTCGCGAACGGAGAGGCCACCATCGGAGCGCGAGGACCGGCTTCGTATGCTCTCTGCGGTCAGACCGGGCTCCTTTCGAGCGCATGACCCGGAGGGTGGGACGCGAACGGCGGAAACCTAATCCCCAGAGAGGCCGCTGGGGAGAGCATCCGGATCGGCGAGCCGCGAGGAGCGAGGACGGGCGCTCAGACGGTTGGCGAGGCTCTGCCTCCGACCGAGAAACGGCCCGGCCCCGCCAGCGCGATCGCCAGCGCCATCGCCATGAGCGCCAACGGCCACTCGACGCCGCCTTCGCTCACCGCGAAGCCGTTCTTGGCGTGCACCAGAATGATCGCGGCGAGCATCTCGAGGGCGAAGAGCAGTCCGGCGATGTCGGTGAGCACGCCGAGCAGCAGGAGAAGCCCTCCGCCGAATTCGGCCACCGTCGCCAGCACGGCGCTCAGCGCCGGCAGCGGAATGCCCATGCCGGTGAACCCCTGAATGGTGCCGCCCAGGTTGGTGAGCTTGGGCCACCCGTGGTACACCATGATGATCCCGAGAACGACGCGAAGAATGAGCAGCGCCGCGTCGGTGTTGATGGGAAGGATACGACGCATATATGCACAGTCCCTTCTGACTGAGGACGACCGGTGCCCGGGATATTCCCGTATCTAGCCGGGGTCCGGCCTCCCGCGCCAGCCGGGTCGGTGAGACACCCCCGCGGGCACGGTCGCCGAAGGGTTGAGAGCCGGGCTCCCGGGATTAGCTTCAGAGGACCCTGCCAACGGAGGCGCGCGGTTGCGAAGAAGCCAGGCGCCCGAAGACTACGAGTACGAGGATGAAGAAGCGCCGTCGGGCCGATGGAGCCGCGGGCGCTCCGAAGGAGGGCGCCGCTGGCTCCGTATCGCGCTCTTCCTTTTCGTCATTCCCCTGCTGATCGGCGCCGGCGTCGCGTTCTTCGCCGGACGGCCGGTCGCGTTCGACGCGGTTCACCGGCTCATCGACCGAAAGTTTCCCGCGGGGCAATGGGTGGGCGGAGCCGAGCTCGTGCGCTGGCGCGCCGATCCCGGCCGCGCCCCGCCGGTCGTGCTCGACGCGCGCACCGAGGACGAGTACGCGGTCAGTCACCTCGAGGGCGCCGTGCGGATCGACCCCTACCGGCCAAGTCTCAGGCCGCTGCGGGGGTTCTCCAAGGACACGGCGATCGTGGTCTACTCGTCGGTGGGATACCGGGGGGCCCGGGTGGCGGATTTTCTGGCCCGGCAGGGCTACACCCGGGCCTACAACCTCGACGGGGGCCTGTTTCGGTGGGCCAACGAGGAGCGGCCCGTGTTCCGCCAGGATCGGCCGGTGACCGAGGTGCACCCGTACAACCCCGGCTGGGGGCTCCTCCTGGAATCCCGTTACCGGATCGAGGCCCCGCCGGTCGAGAAGAAGTCCGCCGCGCCCTGACGCCTGGCGGCGGTGCTCAGCTGATCGCCTGACCGGGGGAGTCGCCCCCCGTCCCGCGCTCGTCGGACGCGCCGCTGCCGTTCCAGATGTCCGCCGTGAGCTTCCAGCTGCCGTCGGACTGGCGTTTCAGGCACAGGACGTACTGGCCCGAGTCGGCCTCCTCCTGCTCGGTGGGCGGAAGCCGGTACCGGCCGACGGAATAGGCCAGGCCGCCGTCCACCTCCACCCTCAGGGTGCTCATCTCCAGCCCGGTATCGGTCCCCTGCTCCCAGAACTCCGAGATCGCCTCCCGTCCGTGGATCGGCTCGTGGTCCGGGGGCAGCAGGACCGCGTCCTCCGCATAGAGGGAGGCGAGGGTCTCGGCGTCGCCTTCGTTGCTAGCGGCCACATACCGGTCCACTGTCGCCTCGACGGCCCCGCGGGAGGCCGAATCGAGGGCGGAGGCCCCGCCCGAGCAGCCGGCAGCAGCCACCGCCAGGAGGCGGAGAAGGGGGCGAAACCCAAGCCTGACTGTCATTTTGGCTTCAATCTTGCTAGGTTTCCGGGTGCTCATAGTGGGCCTGGCTTCCAGCCCTACCATTCACCTTCAACTTGGATCTTTGTGGCACGCAGATCACGCAGACATTCCGCAGTCTCCGTCCCCAGTTTCCGCCGTTCCCCCGGTCGCTCGATGCAGTCGCACCGCGATTGGCTCCTGGATCAACATGGCCCGGTATGCGCCTATTGCGGCACCGAGACCACTCCAGAGACCATCACCCTGGACCACGTTCGTCCCCGTCGCGGACAGACCGCGTACGACCGGGCGGACAACCTGGTCCTGGCCTGCAGGGACTGCAACGCGGCCAAGGCGGACACGCCTCTGGTCGCTTTTCTCATGCAGCGCCGGGCTCGCGGGGTGTTCCTCCTGCACTACGGGGAGCATCTCTCGGAGCCTCTAAGGGAACTTGCCCGACAGGCATCGGAACGGCCGATTCTCGAAAAAGAGTGAACCGGCGACGGAGCAGATGAAAGAGGGCGGCCAGCGAGCCGCCCTCTTGCACGTTCAGCCCTTGGACTCGCCGGCCGCCGCGACCGTGGGCAAGGGCACCTGTTCGCGGGTGGAGACCTCCAGCGCCTCGCGAATGATCCGGCTCTGCTCGGCCACGTGGGCGGCAGGGTATCCCTCGGCGGGGCTGGCCCGCTCCGGGCGTCCGACGTAGGAGACCTCGACGCCCGCGGGCGCCAGCTCGCGGAGCTTGGGCTCCACGTAGGTCCAGGCTCCCATGTTCCGCGGCTCCTCCTGCACCCAGACCAGCTCCTCGAGCCCGCTGTAACGCGCCAGCACGGCCCGCATCTCGGGCCAGGGGAACGAGTAGAGCTGCTCCAGCCGCACCAGGGCCGGCCGCCCGCTCTCCATCTTGTCCGCCTCCGGCAGCAGGTCGTAATAGATCTTTCCGCTGCAGAGAACCAGGCGGGACACCCTGGCCGCGTCCACCGCCGGTGACGGGTCGTCGAGCACCGGGTGCCAGGCGCCGCCGGCCAGGTCCTCCAGTCTCGAGTTGGCCTGTGGCAGGCGCAGCAGGCTCTTCGGGGTCATGATCACCAGCGGCCGCTGACGGGTGCGGCGCGCCTGGCGCCGGAGCAGGTGGAAGTACTGCGCCGGCGTCGTCGGGTTGGCCACCCGGATGTTGCCCTCGGCCGCGAGCTGGAGGAACCGCTCCAGCCGGGCGCTGGAGTGCTCGGGACCCTGGCCCTCGTACCCGTGCGGGAGCAGCAGGGTGAGTCGTGTCGTGAGTCCCCACTTGGAGAGTCCGGCCGAGAGGAACTGGTCCACGATCACCTGGGCGCCGTTGATGAAGTCGCCGAACTGCGCCTCCCACAGCACCAGCACCTCGGGTGCGGCCGCGCTGTAGCCGTACTCGAAGCCCAGCGTCGCCAGCTCGGAGAGCGGGCTGTTGTGCAGCTCCAGCGGCGCGAGTGCGCCAGGGAGCTTCTGGATCGGCGCCCAGGTCTCGCCGGTCTTGATGTCGTGCAGCACCAGATGACGCTGGCTGAAGGTGCCCCGCTCGGTGTCCTGGCCGGTGAGCCGCAGGGGGACCCCCTCGGTCAGGAGCGAGGCGAGGGCGAGCGCCTCGGCGTGCGCCCAATCGATAGCCCCCTCGGTGAGGGCGGCGCGGCGCCGCTCGAGCTGTTTGCCGAGCTTCGGGTGAACCGTGAAGCCCTGGGGCCAGCTCAGGAGCTGCTCGTTCAGCGAGACGATGAACTCGGGCGCGAGCGCGGTCTCCACCTCCTGGCCTGCGCCGCCCAGCCGCACCTCCCGCTCCTTGGTGATGGCCCGGCCGGTGCTGGCCCGGAACGACTGCTGGATGTCCACCAGTCGCTGGTACGCCTGCTCCGCCTCGCGGTCGCTCTCCTCTTGAGTCAGGACCCCGGCGGCGATGAGGGTCCGGGCGTAGCGGTCGCGCACGGTGGGCAGGGCGCGGATCCGCTCGTACATGACGGGCTGGGTGTACGCCGGCTCGTCGCCCTCGTTGTGCCCGTGGCGCCGGTAGCCCACCAGATCGATCAGCATGTCCTGATGGAATCGATCCCGGTACGCCATGGCCAGCCGCACCGCGGAGAGCGAAGCCTCCGGGTCGTCGGCGTTGACGTGGATGATCGGGATGTCGAACCCCTTGGCCAGATCCGACGCGTACCGGGTGGACCGCGCGTCCTCCATGTCGGTGGTGAAGCCGACCTGGTTGTTGGTGATGATGTGGA
>CAMPKP010000063.1 GCA_946887295.1 uncultured Gemmatimonadota bacterium
GTGGGAGTGAGCGGAGTGACCAGCGAGCAGGATGCGATCGTCGCTCAGGCGGGGGCGGACGCGATCCGCTAGCCCACTTCGAGCCCTCGCAGGGCTCGGACCGCGGCCACCAGGCCCACCGCCGGTTCCGGGCCGGTGAGCTCGCGGAGGCGCCGGGCGCGCCGGCGATTTTCCATGACCGGCCTGCGGAGCCGGACCGAGACGCCGCAGGCCATGCTGACGGCCTCGTGCAGGCTTCCCGCGGTGAAGGGCTTGGGCAGGATCGGAAGCCGGCGATCCTGGGTCACGGCACTCAGGAAGCCGGTCACCCCCAGGACGGGAAGGCCGGGGCGGAAGACCGAGAGGACCTCGGCCAGCTCCCGCCCGGTGACGCGCGGCATGTTGAGGTCGGTGATGACCAGATCGATCCGGCCGGAGAAGGACTCGATGGTCTGAAGCGCCTCCAGCCCGTCCGTGGCCTCGAGCACCGTCCAGCCGTCGGCCTCCAGGAATCGGCGGCCGATCGAGCGGACCGCGTCCTCGTCGTCCGCCAGGAGGACGACGCCGCGCTGCCCGGGCCGGGGCAGCGGAGACGACTCGGGATCACTCATCGGGTCACCCAAATCCAGGTTGGCTCGGGGGTTCAAGGTCGAATATCCGGCGCGATCGGGGAGGGCGCAAGCCGCCGATCCATCCCCGGCGAGGAAGTGCGGGTCGGAACGCCTTGGACCGCTTGCCCGGGGCTTGGCGGGGTTATAGGTTCCCGCTCCCGAAACGACCGGGCGATTAGCTCAGCTGGTTAGAGCGCGCGCCTCACATGCGCGAGGTCGGGGGTTCAAGTCCCTCATCGCCCATGCGTCCCAAGATTCGACCCCGCTGTCACTTTCGTGATCGTGGGGCGCTTCTTTTTCAGGACCCGCCCGCGCAGGTGCAGCGGCTGGAGCTCTCCGGCACCGTCACTCGCATCTCCTTCGACCGCGAGCTCGAGACCCGGGCGTTCTCTCCCTTCACCGGCGAGCCGTTGATCGGGGAAGGACTGGATCTGGGAATTCAACCTGCAGCCAGGGTTTTAGCGCCCCTCAGGGTGCTGCCGCGGGCGGCTGTTCCTCGGCGTGCCTGTCGACCCGCCTCGGAGGGCCGCGCCGCCCGCGACGCCCCGGGCGCCACCAGCGGTACCCTTCCTGGTCGGTGTCGCGCTCGCGTACCAGCCAGTAGGTGAGCCCGAGACTGAGCGCGAGGGCGGCGAGTGCGGCCACCATCGAGGCGGGCAGCTCGGTCAGGTCGAAGACGATGACCTTCCGCGAGAGCGCGAGCAGCGCGATGAGGATGACGATCTTCGCCCGGATGATGCCGCGCTCGTCACTGACGATGTATTGCAACGTGTGATTGAACTCGAGCGCGATCAGGAGCGTCAGGATCTCCCCGAACACCCGTTCGAATACGCTGTGCTCGAGCGGGTTGACGCTCTGGAGCACCACGGTCTCGACCACGTCCGAGAGCAGACGGTAGAACGCCACCAGAATGACCAGCCCGATCACCAGCCTGAGCGCAATGGCGACGAGTGCCTCGAAGCGCTCATAGGCGGTGAGGACCGGCCAGCCCCGGCGGACGTCGGTCCAGTCCCGAGGTACCCGGCGTGTCGGCAACGGCCGCGACGCCGGGTCGGGATCGGCCTCAGACACCCGCGAACACAGTCGGGTCCACCGTCAGCCGGTTCTCGACTTCGATGACGCCGGGTGCGTTGCGCACCGCGCGCTCGGCGTCGACCATCTCGGCGTAGGATCGGACGGTCCCCCGGAGGATCGCCTTGGTGCCCTGGACCTCGACCGTGATGCGGTCGGCGTCGAACCGGGCGCTCCGCTGGAGCGCCTCCCGGATCCTCTCCTTGAGGTCGGTCGGCGACGTCCGGGACCGGAGCGCGACCAGGTTGGTGACGCCCTTGACGCCGGTGATATCGCGGACCGCGCGCTCCGCGGCCTCCTTCTGGAAGTACCAGTCGACGTCGCCCTCGAGGGTGACCCATCCATTGCTGACCTTCACGGTGATGCGGTCGTCGGGCACGTTGATGTTCCACTTGAGGGCGTCGACCGCGGCTCGGGCGATCTCCGGATCGGTCCGCGACGCGCGGGCCGGCAGGCGCACCTCCAGATCGTTGGCGATTCCCCGGACTCCCTTCACCTTGCTGGCCACCCGCTCGGCCCTCCACTTGTCGGAGTAGCTGTCGACGAAGCCGGCCAGGGTGACTACGCCGTCCCGAACCGAGACCGCGACGTCGTCGTCCCGCAGACTCGGATCCCATTTCAATTCGGCCACGACGTCCTGCTGGATCTCCATGTCGGTACGCATGATGCCGCCTCCCTTCGGGAACGGGCCTGGCGGTGGCCCGAATCTCAACGTGCTGCCGCTCCCGCGGCTCCGGTGCCGGGCAACCGTGAATCTCCCGGTGACGGTTTCCCGGCAGCAGCCGTGCCGGCAGGGTGTAGGGTTGCTCTCAACGCGTGGGGAGCTGGGGCATTGGATTCCCGGAGGACCAGTGAAACCGATTCAAGCAGCGGACGTGTCGGCACGAATCGAGGCGCTGGTGGCACGATACGACGCGGGGGACTCGTATGCGGCCGCCCGGCGGCTCGGCATCCGGCCGGACCGCCTCGACGGGCTCCTGAGCGGGGACTGGAGGAGGTTCTCTCTGGACGCGCTCGCGGCGCTGACGCGGGGCTACCGCGTGCGAGTCGAGTCCCTTCTGGCACCCCCAGCCGCGCCAGCGTCCGCCGCCCGGGCACTGGCCTGGAGGCCGGTCTCCGCGCTACGCCACGCGAGCCCAGGGAGGAAGCCATGGCAGTGACCATCAGGATCCCCAACGAGCGCCTCTTCGAGTATTTCGACGCTTTCACCAAGCGATTTCTTCGGGACGGCTCGCCGGAGGCGGTGGAGGCCTGGATGGTAGAGCCGGAGTGGGGCTTTGCCCAGCCGCTCGAAGGCGCGCGGCTGCTCGGAATCACGTACGACAAGAAGAAGGATTCGTTGGAATTCGAGGTGGATTCGGGAGATCACCGGTCCCTCGGGCCCGGCGAAGTCTGGGTGATGGAGGAATCGGATGGTTTCGTCAGCGCCGTCGAGGTCGTCCGCCGTGATGGCACCCGAGAGGTCGTGAGCGTCAAACGGGTGGGGTTGAGGCGCCTGGTGTGACACCGAAGGAGGGACGCAAGGCGCGCAAACGAGCCTCGGATCGCTGCGGCGACCAGGTCTAGGAGGCGAGTTCTCGGCTCTCCGAAGCTTCCGCCCCGGCCGGCGTGATCCCCGCTTCCCTGATCGCGAGCATCGCCTTCCGCACCTCACGTCCCCTGCAGAGCCCGGCCACGGTCGGATCGAAGCGCTGCCCCGCGTACTGCTCGATGTAGGCCAGCACCTGCTCCGGGGGCCAGGCGGCGCGATAGACGCGATCGGATGACAACGCGTCGAACACATCGGCCACCATCACCAGCCGGCCCACGAGCGGAATGGACTCGCCGGCCAGCCCCCGGGGGTAGCCCATCCCATCCCAGTGCTCGTGATGAGAGAGGGCGATCTCCTCCGCCAGTGCGACGACGTGCGAGCGCCCGCCCGACAGGATCCGGGCCCCGATGGTCGTGTGCTCCTGCATGGTCCTGAACTCCGCTCCCGTCAGCGGCCCGGGCTTCCGCAGGATGGTATCGGGGATGCCGATCTTGCCGACATCGTGCAGCGGCGCTGCACGCCTGATCAGGAACACCTCGTCTTCCGGCAAACCGAGCCCGGCGGCAAGCAGGGCGGCGATCTTCCCCACACGCTCCGTGTGCCGGCCGGTCTCGTCATCCCGGAACTCGGCCGCGAGGGCGAGTCGTTCGATGATCTCGAGCTGGGTCTCCTGGAGCTCGGCCGTGCGCTGGTGGACTCGGGTCTCGAGAAGCTGATTGTGCTCGGTGATCTCCCGATGGAGGTATCGGGTCTCCAGCAGGTTGTGGATGCGGAGGAGCACCTCGTCCACCTCGAACGGCTTGGTCACGAAGTCGGTGGCGCCGGCGGCCAGCGCCCGGCGCCGCGAGGCTGCCGTCGCGTCCCCGGTCAGCATGAGGACCGGCAGGTGACTCCGTGGTATTGCGGCTGCCCGGAGCTGCTCCAGAACCGCCACCCCGTCGAGCCCCGGCATGTGAAGATCGAGCAGCACGAGGTCCGGCTGACATTGCCGGCACTGTCCGCTGACGGCAGCCGCGTCGGTGGTCGTGACGATGGCACGGTAACCCGCCGCCTGAAGGATCCGCGCCAGGGTACGCACGTTGGTCTCCTCGTCGTCGACCACGAGGATCCGGGCGTCGGCATAGCGGCTCTCACGCATCGACCGCCTCCAGGCTCAGCATCTCCTCGACCTTGGCCAGCATTCCCTCCACCGTGAACGGCTTCTCGAGCAGCGGTCCGACGTCCTCATGGCCCAGGCGGGTGATCGCCTCCTCCGAATAGCCCGACATGAGCAGAACCGGCATGCGAGGGCGCAGCACGCGGAGACGTCGCCGGAGCTCCAGGCCGCCCATCGACGGCATGACCATGTCCGCCAGGACCAGGTCGAAGTGGCTGTCCGACTCGGCCAGTGCCGCCACAGCCTCACTGCCGTCCGCTGCCTCGCGCACCCGGTAGCGGTGCCGCTCCAGGACACGCCGCACACTGCCGCGCACGGCCGGATCATCCTCCACCAGCAGGATCGCCGCTCCGCCGCAGGGAGAGCGGTCATGGACTGCCGGGCGCGCAGACACCTTCGCCTCCACCTCGCCCGCCCCGGCGTGCCGAGGGAGATAGATCTTGAAGGTCGTCCCGTTGCCCGGTTCGCTGTACACCCAGATATGGCCGCCGCTCTGTTTCACGACACCGTAAACCGTCGCCAGCCCCAGCCCCGTGCCTTGCCCGGCCGGCTTCGTGGTGAAGAAGGGCTCGAAGATGCGTGCCTGCGTGCCGGCATCCATGCCGCAGCCCGTGTCCGACACGCTGAGGACCACGTGCGGTCCGGGGCGCACGGTCTCGCAGAGTCGAGGATAGCTGTCATCCAGCACGACGTTCGCCGTCTCGATGAGGAGTGTGCCGCCCTCCGGCATGGCGTCCCGTGCGTTGACCACGAGGTTCAGAATGATCTGGTCGAGCTGAGTGGGATCCGCCTTCACCGTGCCGAGGCCGCTCGCAAGGCGGGTGAGCACCACGACACTCTCCTCGACGACGCGCCGCACCAACGGCTCCAGGCCGGTGACCACGGCGTTGAGATCGAGGACACGGGGCTGGAGCACCTGCTGGCGGCTGAAGGCGAGGAGTTGACGGGTGAGACGGGCCGCGCGGCGGGCCGCATCCTCGATATCCTCGGCGTCCGTCCGCCGCGGATCGCCGGCCTCGAGGTCACCCAGGAGGCAGCCCGCCGCGGTCTGGATGACGGTCAGCATGTTGTTGAAGTCGTGAGCGACCCCTCCGGCGAGGCGCCCCACGGCTTCCATCTTCTGGGCCTGCCGGAACTGGGCCTCCAGCTGCTTTCGGTCAGTGATGTCCTCGTACATGCCGACCACTCCCGTGACGTGGCCCGCGCCGTCGTGCAGCGGTGCGGTTGAGAGCAACACGTCGAGCTCCTGGCCATCCTTCCGCACGCGCTTGGTCTCGAAGCCGGTGAAGGTCTGCCCGGCGAGGACTCCCTCGCGCACCGCCCGGTGTTCGTCGGTGCGCGCCGCGGGCACGTTGGGGAGCCGGTTGCCGATCACCTCCGTCGCGGTCCAGCCGAAGACCTGCTCCGCGGCCCGGTTCCAGGTCCGCGCGGCCCCGCCGGGGTCTACGCTGCAGATCGCGATCGGGGAGGCTCGCAGGATCGCCTCGAGCTCGTCGCGGGTCCTGCGCAGCCCCTCCAGCGCCGCCGCCGCCCGGGCCGCCTCCTGAGTGGCTCTCCTGGCGTCGTCCTCGGCCCGGGCGGTCTCCTCCTCGGCTTGCACCGCGGCCTCTTCCGCCAGCTCGCGCAGTCTCAGGTTCTCCCGAGCCTGCTGCTCGGCACTGTGCCACTGCGCGTGGAGGGAACCGCAGACGAGCGCCACCGCGATCGCCGAAACCGAAAAGATGGCGAGCCGGACCATTCCGGCGGCCGTGGCAAGACTCGCGACACCGTGAGTGTCCGCATACAGAACTGGGATCGTGCAGGCCGCGAGCCCCACGGTGAGGAACGCTGCGCCGCGTCCCGCCAGCAGCGCGGCCACCGCGACGGCGGCCATGAACGGCGGCGTGATGTTCTGGGCGAGAACGGTGTCGAGCACTGTGACCAGTGCGACGGCGAGCCCCGTGGCGAGCGCGGCGATGCCTGCTGAGACAACCCCCCGGCTGCCTCCTGCCCACCGGAGGACCAACGATCGCCGCCCTGGCAGCATGGTTGTGCTCCCTCCGTGGATCCGGCCGCCGTTGAAGGATGGAGGCTGGGGCTCAGGCACACCTCGTTCGGCCCCGTGTGAGGGGGAGCCGCACCTTGCGAGACCGCGAGGGCTGTTGCTGGATGACCGGGGAAGTCCTAAGCCAATGATCTCAAGTCACTTGGCTGAATCTCCCGGCCGGAGTGCCAGCGTACCGCCCACCGGCTTGCAAGATGTTGGCCGCCCATGTCGTGCAGGGGCTGTTGCGTACCGCAGGTACCGGATAGCAAGGAGCCGAAGGTGACCTTCGGCGGTAAGGTGACCTTCGGCGGTGATGAAGTCGGAAATGCCGGCCGTAGTCGTTAACTACCAGAATGCTATTGTGGTGATCAGCTCCTTTCGGGCAGGGTCGTCGCTGCCGGCGGCGGGCCGGACCGTCACGGCTCCATACGGGGTCATTCGTCGCCCACCCGGTGCGCCTTCGCGACCGAACTGGCCCTCGGCCGACCCCGCCAGCTCAAGCGCTATCTGCAAGCTCTTGCGCGATGGCTGAACCTCCTCGACCCTGGCATGTGCATACACGGCCGCTCGGCCCTGGGCCTCCGCCCTCGCGGCGCCGAGAACCGTCAGGCCCACGAGCACCATGGCGCAACGGGTCGCCGACATCCGACTCACTCCCTGAAGTAGGTGTGTCCAGGATACGGGCGGGCTGGCGAAAGAATCGGGAAAGGCTCATGAGGAGGCCTTCAGGCGGGTTTTTGTACCCCAGGTGATCTGTCTCACCTACTCGCCTCCCGGCCGGGGCTAGCTTGCGCCGGTATCACCATCAATCGCCGGGAGATTTGATCGTGGCTGACGAGCTTCCTCCTCCATATATCACCGTGCTCGTCGTGGACGACGAGCGCGTCTCCCGCCACGTCGCCTCGCGGATGCTTCGGGAGCTCGGCCTGCGGGTCCTGGAGGCGGATGGGGCGGAGGAGGCGCTCGATGTGTTCCGGATCTCCCGGCGACCCATCGACCTGGTCCTGTTGGACGTGGTGATGCCCGAGACCGACGGCGTCGAGTTGGCCAGGCAGCTGCTCGCCCACCGTCCGGGGCAGCCCATCCTGTTCATGTCGGCGCATCCTGCGGAGGTGCTCGCCGAGCACGGGCTGCAGGACCTCGATGTGCACTTCCTGGCCAAGCCCTACACGATGGACGAGCTGCACTCCAGGGTCCGGCAGACCATGGGTCGCCAGCTCGCTCCGCCAAGCGGCGATCCGTCGTCGCCCAATGCGCCCAATCGCGTATAGCGCGGACGAAAATTGTCCGGTGCGCTGGCGAGATCCGGCGGCGGGCGTTAGACTCCCGACGCTGTTGCAGGCCCGTTGACTCCTCCCCCTGAGATTGTCCGGGCCGACCCTTGCCAAAACGGCAGGGTAGGCCGACATATATTGGACCCCCGGCCCGAACCGGCGAGGGCGGCACGCATGGCGTGCCCCGCTCGACCGGGGTCGTGGCCTGACTTCGGACACCGACACCAGGGTCGCTCGTAACGATGCAGACTCTCGCCCCAGGCTCCTCGGCGCTCACAATGGCCGATCGAGTCGCCACAGATCTGCCCGGCTTCGCCGATGGGATCGGGCACCCGGACTTCCCCTGTCTCTCTCGAGCGCACAATCCCTCGAGCTGCGTGCCGTGCGTGGATTTCTCCCTCTGGCTGCGAGAGAGAGTGCGCCGCGGTGATGCCGACGCCGCGGGGGAGTACCTCTGGCGCATCCGGCAGGCCAATCCGGGGGCCGGGGCCTCGGAGGAGGAGTTCCGGCGCCGCTTCCGGGAGCTGGCCGGGTCCCTGCTCGAGGCACAGCTGGGCAACCATCTGCGCGACGGGACGGAGGAGGCATACCTCGACCTCCGGGTGGCGCTGATCCTCCTGGCGGCTCACGAAGGCTTCTCGGGATTCATCATGACCGGCGAGGCCGCCGATTTCCTCGCCGCCGCCGTGAGCCCCCACACGTTCAGCCTCGCGGGCGCGGAGCGGCTGGTCGAGTCTCGCAACGAGTTCGTGCACCGGATGGCCAGCGAGATGTCCTACTGGTCCACCTGGCCGCCGCTCACCACCGACGCACTGCCCCCCATCGTTCCACCCCAAGATCCCGATCTCGCCGCGCTCCTCGCCCTCATGCTTCCGCTCCCGCTGGGCGCGCGTGCCCATGCCGCGGACGTGCTCCGCCATCTGGTGGCGGACCCGACCACCCCGCGGACCCTGGCGAGCCTGAGCCGGTACGAGACCCGCAAGCGGGGGCTCGACGTCACCCAGTCCACCCGGCTCATCATGGAGACCGGGATGGTGGTTCCGGCGGCCGAGCTGAAGGGGTGGCTCGCTGGCTGGACCCGGCGCGACCTGCTCGGCTTCCTGGCCCACTGCGGGGTGCGCCCCCGGAACTCATGGAGCAAGGAGCGCCTCGCCGAGGTGGCCGAGGTCGAGTGCGCCGACCTGTTGCGCCAGCGGATGAGCGAGTCGGGGGTGGTGGAGCTCAATCCCAGGCACGTCCGGGGCGCCCGCCTGTTGCGGGAGTATCTGGACGGGGTGAAGGAGACGTGGAGGGTGTGGCTGGGCTTCGGGACCGGGGTGACCTCCTAGATCGCCCCGCCTCTCCGCAACCGCCCGATCTGATCGAACCTTTCCTCGTGCACGGCGAGGACCTCCTCGGGGGTCACCGTGGCAACCCCCGGCTTACTCACCTCGACACCCGCGGCGTAGTTCGCCAGCTGAGCGGCCTCCATCAGTGAGGCCCCCGCGGCGAGCGCGGTGCCGAGCCACGCCGTGACGGTGTCGCCTGCGCCGGACACGTCGTACACCTCCCGCGCGATGCTGGGAATCCTGAGCGAGTTCCCGTCTTTCGTCACCAGCAGCATCCCGTCCGCGCCCAGCGTCACCAGCAGGTTGTCCACCTTGAGCCGGTCGAGCACCTCCGGAATGGCGTTCCGGTTCTGGAGGTCCACGGCGGCGCCGAGGGCGGACTCCAGCTCCCTGCGGTTGGGCTTGAACACGGTCGCGCCCGCGTAGTCGAAGAAGTGGCGGTACTTCGGGTCCACCACGATGGGGATGCCCCGCCGCCGGGCCACCTCCATCACCGCGGCGATGAGCCCGGGGGCGAGCGCTCCCTTGTTGTAGTCCTCCAGAAGCAGGGCGTCCGCGTCCGCCAGCGCCTCTCGCGCGGCCTTGATCAGCCGGGCCAGGTCGGGCCCGTCGAGCAGCGCATCCACCTCGTCGTCGATCCGGACGATCTGCTGCGACCGCGCGATGATCCTGGTCTTGGAGGTGGTCGGGCGGCCGGCCACCGTGACGACGTACCGGCCATCGAGCCGGGCGACCACCAGCTCCTGCCGGATCGTGGCGCCGTCGCCGTCGTCCCCCACCGTGCCCACCAGCAGGCAGCTCGCCCCCATGGACGCGACGTTGGCGGCGACGTTGGCCGCGCCTCCGAGTCTCGCCTGCCGCTCGCGGACGGTGACCACCGGGACCGGAGCCTCGGGGGAGAGCCGGTCGGTGTCGCCGATCAGGTATCGGTCGATCATGATGTCGCCGATGACCGCCACCCGGCTGCTCTTCATGCGCGCGATCAGCTGAACCAGGCGCTCCCGGCTCAGCTGGGGCGGATGTGTCATTGGATCACCCCTCGCCGGCTCAGGCCCAGGGTCGCCTGAATCCGGCCCACGAAGCGGTTGTCCGTGTTGCCGGCCAGATGGCCGGCGTTGACCACGTGGTGAATCCCGGCCGTGGCGCTCAGGTCGAGCGGTCCCTGCCTGCCGCTGACGGCGACCGCCGCCCGCCACGTCCGCTCGACCGTCCCGATGAAGAGCTGGGGGATATCGCCCGCCGCGCCTGCCGACGTGGGGAAGGGATCGTTGATCTCGCCTTCCCCCTGCCGCTGGAGCGTCAGCTCGGGGGTGACCAGCCATCGGGTCCCGGCGGGCACGCTCACCGTCAGGGTGACCCGGTCCATGTCGGCGAAGTTGCGACCCAGCCCGACGCCGCCGTCGGTCAGATTCTCGAACGGATTCAGGGTACGGAAGGCCAGGCTCGAGGCCTGGGTGTACAGCCCGCGCCAGGCGAGCCGGGCGCCGAGGGGACCGTGGGCCGCGAGAGTGAGCGCCCAGCGGTTGGGATAGCGGCTCTCGCCGGTGGGGTTCTCGTACTGGAGGTCGTCGAGGCCGAGCTGCGCCTCGAGGGTGGGCCCCCTGGCGACGCGGTACTGCGCATCCAGGCCGAAGAGCACGTTGCCGTCGGCACCGAGGCCGTATTGGTTGGCGAGCAGGAGCAGGCTGAGCGGGTTCCGGTAGCGCGCATCGAACTCGCGGTCGGCACCGGCCAGGACGGTGGTCTCCCAGACGCCGAGTCGCAGCCGGTCGCTGATCCGCGCGCCGAGTCGGTGGGCGAAGAAGTAGCGGTGGACCCGCGCCCCGGTGCTGTCGCGGGCGTCCGCGAGCGTCCGTGCCAGCGCGGTCAGGCGCAGCGCGTCCACGCCGACCTCGAAGCCCAGCTCGGGATCGTTGTAGCCGTAGTCGCTGAGGCCGATCCCCTCGATGCCGACCGGGCCCCAGTTCCGGTCCATCTGCCCGTAGAACACGCTGCCGTACTTGAACTGGGCGCTCAGGTAGGCGTCGGCCATGCGCCAGGCCAGCTCCAGGTCCCGCCGGCCGGGCCACTCGGGGTCGTCGGTGATCCGCGGCTCGGCCAGGGGACGGCTCACCAGCGCGAACGGGCCGAGCACCGCTTCGCCGCTCAGCTCGGCGTAGGGACGGGACCCGTCGGGGCCCAGGGGATGGAGGAGATCGCGGCGGATGTTGCTGTAGGCCTGGGCGCCCACCCGTACGCCGATCCGCCACCGATTGGAATCGAGCGGCTCTTCCAGCGCCTCGCGCAGGCGGCGGACGATGTCGGAGGTCGCTTCACCCGCCGTGTCGGCGGCGGACAGCGCACGCAGCGCGTCGAGCCGGCGGAACGGGCGCACCAGGGGCGAGGGGTCGGCGATGTCGCCGCGGGCGATGAGGTGCTCCAGCAGCGGGAGCCGGGGATCGTCGAGCGGGAGGTATGGAGAAGACTGGGCCAGGCCGCGCGCGGGAGCGAGCGCACCGAGGAGTGCGGCCAGGAGCAAGGCGTGGCTGGGGCGGGGCATCGGCGGGGAAAGCAACAGGATCGCGTCACGAGAGTCAAAGGGAGGGGCAGGTTATCTTGTCACCATGGCGAAACAGGACAATCTCGACCCGCAGACGCGGGACCTGGTGCGCTTCGCGGCCGCGATCGCGCAGGGGTACGAGCCCGAGCTGCGCGAGCGGGTCGGCCCGCTCCGTGCCTCGCAGGTGCCGGCGGGCTGGGTCGAGGAGCTGCTGCTCCAGTCGGTGCTGATGGTGGGCTACCCTCGGGCCCTGATCGCCTTCGCGGTGTGGCGCAAGTTCAGCGCGCTGTCCGCGCCCGACGCCGACGAGGGCCAGGACTACGGCCAGGTGAGCGAGTGGACCCGCCGCGGCGAGGAGGTGTGCGCCATGGTGTACGGCGAGAACTACTCCAAGCTGCGCGACAGCGTCCGCGCCCTCCATCCTGCGATCGACGCGTGGATGATCACCGAGGGGTACGGCCGCACCATGGGACGGCCGGGCCTCGATCTGCTTCGCCGCGAGCTCTGCACCGTGGCGCAGACCGCGGTGCTCGAGGCGCCCAAGCAGCTCCATTCCCATCTGCGCGGGGCCCTCAACGCCGGCGCGTCGTTCGGCCAGATCGACGGGGTCCTCTCCATCGTCAATCCGCTGCTCTCGTTCGACCAGTGGAAGAAGATCAAGGAGCTCTGGCGCACGGTCCGCGAGGGTTGGTCGCCGGGGGACTGATGTTCATCGATCGCGCGGTAGTCCGGGTGACGGCGGGCACGGGAGGATCCGGCGCGAGCTCGTTCGCCCGGTTCAAGTACAAGCCGAAGGGCGGCCCCGACGGCGGCGACGGCGGCCACGGCGGAAGCATCTACGTGCGGGGCGACGCCAATCTCGCCACACTGCTCGACTACCGGTACCGGAACGCGTGGAAGGCCGAGCGTGGCGAGCACGGCAGGGGCAAGACACAGACCGGGGCGTCGTCGGCCGACGTCTATCTGCCGGTGCCTCCCGGCACGGTGGTGCGCGACGCCGACACCGGCGAGCTGCTCGGCGAAGTGCTCCAGGCGGGCGACACGATCCGGGTCGCCAAGGGGGGCCGCGGAGGCCGCGGCAACGCGCGGTTCGCCACCTCCACCCACCAGGCCCCGCGCGAGTGGGAGCCGGGGGAGGAGGGCGAGGAGCGCTCGATCGAGCTGGTGCTCAAGCTGATCGCCGACGTCGGGCTGGTCGGCGAGCCCAACGCCGGCAAGAGCACGCTCCTTTCGGTCCTCTCCGCGGCCCGCCCCAAGATCGCGGATTACCCCTTCACCACCCTCGAGCCCAATCTCGGCGTGGTCGGTCTCTCCGGCCACCGCAGCTTCGTCATGGCCGACATCCCGGGCATCATCGAGGGCGCCCACCAGGGCAAGGGGCTGGGCCTCCGCTTTCTCCAGCACGTCGAGCGCACCCGGGTCCTGGCCTACCTCGTTCCCCTCGACAGCCCCGATCCGGATGCCGTCTACCGCGGCCTGCGCCACGAGATCGCCGCGTACAGCGCGACCCTCGCCGAGAAGCCGCACGTGGTGCTGCTCACCAAGCGGGACCTGCTCCCCGCCGGCGACCCGGCTCCCCACATCGCCGCGCCGGACGCGGCGGGGATTCTCGCCGTCTCGAGCGTCGCGGGCACGGGACTCGAGGAGGTGAAGGAGTATCTCTGGAAGTTCGTGGAGGAGGCCAAGGCCCAGGAAGCGCCGCCGGTCGAGGCGTGGCAACGGGAGGAAGAGACATAGTGAACCAGGACCGCGCCGCCTACGTGGCGCTGGCGTTGACCCCGGGCATCGGCCCGAGCCGGATTCATTCGATCCTCCATGCCTGTCACACTGCGAACGGCGCCTTTTCGGCGCCGTTCGAGTTTTTGCGCTCCATCCCCGGCATGAACGCGGCAGCCGCTTCGGCCGTCCGTGCCACCGGCGTCGCGGCGGGGGTGCGGGCGCTGGAGGAAGCCGAGCGGCTCGGCGGCAGGGTTCTGCTGGCTCACGACGAAGCCTTTCCTCCCTCCCTCCGCGAGATCCCGGACCCGCCGCCCCTGCTCTTCGCGCTCGGCGATCTCACGCTGCTGGGCCGGGCCGCGGTGGCGATCGTGGGCAGCCGGGATCACTCGGACTACGGCGGGGAGGTGGCCCGCGCGCTCGCCTGGGGCGCCGCGTCCTCGGGTCTGGTGGTGGTGAGCGGAATGGCGCGCGGACTGGATGCGGTCGCTCACACGGCCGCCCTCGACTCCGGCGGCACCACGATCGGAGTGCTGGGCAACGGGCTCGGCGTCATCTACCCCACGGCCAACCGTGGCCTGTACCAGCGAGTGGCGGCCCACGGGCTGCTGATCAGCGAGTTCCCACCCGGCGAGCGCCCGAGCGCCGGCAGCTTTCCCCGGCGGAACCGGCTGATCAGCGGACTCGCGCGGGTCACGGTGGTGGTGGAAGCCGCGGAGGGGTCGGGCGCACTCATCACGGCGGGCACGGCCCTCGACCAGGGGCGGGAGGTGATGGTGGTGCCGGGCAACATCACGAGCGCCTCGTCGGTCGGCGCCAACCGGCTGATCCGCGACGGGGCGGCTCCGCTCCTCTCCTCGGACGATCTGCTGGAGCACTACCCGGAGGCGGTGCGGCCTGCGGAAGGCTTCACCGAGCCGACCCGGGCGCTGCCCGAGGGGCTCGGGGAGGGGGAGCTGTCCGTTGTGGAGCTGCTCGGAACCGATCCCGTGCTCCTCGACGATCTCGTGGGGCGATCCGGACGCACCGCGGGGGAGCTGCTGGCGGCGCTGTGCGCACTGGAGGTCGCCGGCGTCGTGGAGCAGCGGCCGGGCAGGGTGTTTCGGAGGGTGTGAGCGAGGTGGGCCCGGCGTGGCGCCGCTAGATTCCCCCGGTGCACGTCTACTTCCACGTCCCCTTCTGCGCCCGGCGCTGCAGCTACTGCGACTTCGCGATCGCGGTCCGCCGTCAGGTCCCCTCCACGGCCTACGCCGATGCCGTCCTCCGCGAATGGGCCGGCCGGCAGAGTCCCGAGGTCTGGTCGGAGTCGCCGCTGGTGGCGTCGGTGTACTTCGGAGGTGGGACGCCGTCGCTGATCGAGCCTGCCGCGATCGGCCGGATCCTCGAGCGGATCGCCGCCGATCGGCCCCTGGCGGCCGGCGCGGAAGTGACGCTGGAGGCAAACCCCGACGACGTCACGCCGCAGGCCGCGCGAGCCTGGAGGGGCGCGGGGGTCAACCGGGTGTCGCTCGGCGCCCAATCCTTCGACCCGAAAGTGCTCGCCTGGATGCACCGGACGCACTCGGCGGAGCAGGTCGACGCGGCGGTGGAGGCGCTCCGGGATGCCGGGATCGCCGAGCTGTCGCTCGATCTCATTTTCGGGCTGCCGGCCTCACTGGGCCGCGACTGGGGGGCCGACCTGAACCGCGCCCTCGCGCTCCGCCCCGATCACCTCTCGCTGTACGGCCTCACCATCGAGGATCACACCCCTCTGGCCCGATGGACTGCCCGCGGCGAGATGGCGCCGGTGGACGAGGACCGGTACGCCGCCGAGTTCCTGGAGGCCGACACCGCCCTCGGCCAGGCCGGTTTCGAGCACTACGAGGTGTCCAATTACGCGCTCCCCGGCCGGCGGGCGCGGCACAACAGCGCCTACTGGCGCCGGGCCCCATTCATCGGGCTCGGCCCCTCCGCCCACAGCGGCCGGGGCTCCGCCCGGCGCTGGAACCTTCGGGAGTGGACAGCCTACGAGCGGGCCGTGGCTGCCGGCGAGAGCCCGACCGCCGGGGCCGAGGAGCTCGACGATGAGGCGGTCGGACTGGAGGAGCTCTATCTGGGGCTTCGCACGCGGGACGGGGTGTCGGCCGACCGGCTCCCACAGGATACCGTGCGCGCCTGGATCGGCTCCGGCTGGGCGACGCTGTCCGGAGGTACGCTCCGCCTGACCGCCGAAGGGTGGCTCCGGCTCGATGCCCTCACTGCTGCCGCGAGGTAGCCCCCGCCATCTCCCGGCAGGTCTCGGCGCACCGGCGGCAGATCTCGGCACAGGCCGCCATGTGGGGGTCCTCGCCGTGCCGGTCGCATTCGTCGGCGCAGCGCTCGCAGACCGCCGCACAGGCGGCACAGGTCTCACCGTGCAGGTCCGAGCCCCGGATCATGAAGTCGGCGGAAGTCTGGCAGATCTCGGCGCAGTCGAGCAGGAGTCTCAGATGGGCGCCCTCGATGCGGGCCTCTCCCCCGAAGTGGCGCGCGGCGGTCTCCAGGCAGATGCGGTGGCAGCGCACGCAGTTCTCGATGCACTGCTCGATGGAATGGATGGTCTGTGCCATAAATGAGCTCCGGCTGCTGCTGAGGTTCGTTGGTGACGGTCCCGGCTGCGAGGGTAGGAATCCGCTTTGCCGGTGTCAAGCGGCGGGGTCACCCGGAGCCTTCGCACGGCACTCTAAGTCGGTTAAATTCCGCGCGATGACGGCACCGGAACAACTGAGCGAGCGGGAGCTCCGAGTCCTCGAAGCGGTCGTCCAGACCTACATCGAGACCGCCGAGCCCGCCGGGAGCCAGACCATTGCCCGGCGGTTCGGGCTGGGCGTCTCCCCCGCCACGATCCGGAGCACGATGAGCGATCTGGAGGAGAAGGGGTACCTCTTTCATCCCCACACCTCCGCCGGCCGGATCCCGACCGACCGGGCATACCGGATCTACGTCAACACCATCATGCGCCTCGCGCCGCTGACCGACGAGGCGCGGCAGACCCTGAGAAGCGAGCTGTCCGGCTCGCGGAACGCGGTCGAAGAGATCGTCCGGCGGGCCGCGCAGGTTCTGGGGGTGCTGACCCAGGAGCTGGGCGTGGCGGTCGCGCCGGCGCTGGACGAGCTGGTGCTGGAGCGCCTGGAGCTGGTCCCGGTCTCCAGTGAGCGGCTGCTGCTGGTGTTCAACCTCCGGAGCGGGGTGCTGCGGACCATCTTCGTGGAAGTGCCGGCCAGGGTCTCCGCCGCCGCCGTGCAGGAGGTCGCCCGGATCCTCAACGAGCGGCTGTCGGGACTCAACCTGCGGCGCATCCGGGAAACCATCGGCGAGCGGCTCCGCGACGCCGCGGTGCCGAGCGGCGAGGGCGAGCTGCTCAACATCTTCGTGGCGGAGCGGGAGGAGATCTTCGACCTCTCCACTCAGCCCGGCTCGGTGGTGCTCGGCAGCGCGCAGATGCTGGCCGACCAGCCGGAGTTCGCCTCGAACACCCGCATGCGCGACCTGCTCCGGCTCACCGAGGGACACGATCTCCTCCGGGAGGCCCTCGCCGGCCGCCGGCGGCTCGGGCTCTCCATCACCATCGGGACCGAGAATCCCGATTCGCGCCTGAGCGACTTCACGCTGGTCACCTCGTCCTATCAGGCGGGCGAGCTCAAGGGGGTCATCGGAGTGATGGGGCCGACCCGGATGCCGTACGACAAGATCATCGGGCTGGTGGAGCACACCAGCCGCATGGTGGAAGGACTGCTGGAGTGAGCGATTTCTACACGCTGCTGGGCGTGCCCCGCGACTGCTCCGAGGCCGAGGTCAAGAAGGCCTATCGGAAGCTCGCGATGGAATACCACCCCGACCGGAACTCGGCTCCCGAAGCCGAGGCCCGGTTCAAGGAGATCACCGAGGCGTACGAAGTGCTCCGGGATCCCCAGAAGCGCGCGGCCTACGACCGTTACGGCAAGGCGGGGGTGGGGGC
>CAMPKP010000064.1 GCA_946887295.1 uncultured Gemmatimonadota bacterium
GCCACGCCAGCCAAATGCTCTCCGCTACGGCAGCGGATACTTCCTCAAATAGTACTCCCGATTCCTCGTCGCCCGCGCCCGGTACAGATGCTCCTCGTCGTCCTCCGGGTCGTGCACGAACAGGTGCAGCGACCCCGGCCACATCGTGGCCTGGAGCGACCAGTTGGTCGAGGGCGCGTGCAGCACCCACTGGAGCGCCCCGCCGCCGGCGTCGGTCAGATGGACCTCGCTGGCCCGCTCCAGCGGGACACTGGACGGAATGCCCGCGATCGCCGCCTCGATCGGATCCAGCTGCAGCTCGGCGTCGCCCCACGACAGGAACGTGACCTTCCCGTGCACCGGCGCCTCCGATTCAGGCAGCTCGAACTCCGCCTGCCACTCCCCCAGAAGATCCCACGCGTGATCCATCGGACCGATGTCCGGGATCTGCACCGTCGGATGTCGCTTCAGCATCGCTGGCCTCCTCCCGTCGAATTCGAGGGCTAAGGACAGAGTCGCCGCGGATGAATCTTTCACCTCGGTGTTCCGTACTGGAACGCGAAACCGCTTTCTCCATCGGAGCACCACAATGACCGAATTCCTCGTGACCCTCGCCGCAGGCTTCACCGGCTATCTGCTGGCCCGCCGGCTCGTGAGCCGGCGCCTCAGGTTCGTCGATGCCGTCCAGTCCCGCTTCGCACCCCTGGTAGCCGCGGTAACGGCGACGATCCTGGCCTGGCCGCTGACCCTGCTCCCTGCTATAACCTTGTTTACCGCAATCGTTTTCGGCATTGGCACCGGCCTCGGTACAGCCAGTGGCGCCCGCCGGGTGCACCGGGCGGACGTAGAGCTGAGGCGTATAGCCTCCTGACACATAGTAGCGCCGCCGGCCGCCCCGGCCCGTAGACTGGATCACATTTCCCGGGCCGCCTATCTTGCCGCCATGGCGACGATACAGTGCCGGCGGTGCGGCCAGACGCGCGAGGGAATGGCCTTTCAGCCCTTCCCGACCGAGCTCGGCCGCCGGGCCTTCGAGCAGATCTGCGGCATTTGCTGGGCCGAATGGACCAAGACCCAGCAACAGCTCATCAACCACTACGGACTGAACCTTCGCGACCCGAAGGCCAGGGAGTTCCTGCTCCAGAACATGGAGCAGTTCCTGTTCCCCACCCGGTCCGGCGTATAGCCGTATAGTAGAGACGGCGCTCAGAGCCTTCCCCCCACCCGGAACACCAGGTCGACCGCCGGCCCGCCGGGCTCCAGGTCCTCCGTCATCCCCACCCGCAGCTCCCGGCCGCCGGCTCCGGCGAGGATCCAGCCGAAGTCGAAGGCGAAGTCGCGCCGGTCGAGCGCGGGAATCGTCGTGTCGTGGTAGTAGGGGCTGTGCACCACGAGGTTCCCGTACAGCGACTGGCGTCCCCAGAAGCGCCAGCGGAGCCCCGAGCTGCCGGCGATGAACAGCTCGCGCTGCCATGGCGAGAGGGGGCCGTGCGAGGGGGTGTATCCGCCGGAGAGGCTCCCCTCGAACACGAGACGCGGCGTGAGCGGAAGCCGGGCCGTGTTGAGCAGGCTCGCCGAGACCACCTCGCGTCCGTAGCCGGCGGGCCCCGTGTTGGTCGGGAGCGTGAGGGCGAGCACGCTCTGCACCCGCGACAGCGTCCGCAGCCCGAATCCGACCCGCAGGTCGCCGATGAACAGATCGCCCGGGCGGCGGAGCAGCGGTGCCCTCGCCGGAAGCTCCGCCGCGTAGAGGAAGTCGTTTCTCGGCCGCCGCTCCCGCTCGGGGATCTCGATGCCGAGCAGGTCGTGATACCACTCGAGGAATCCATCGAGCACGCCGGAGTACGCGCCCAGCAGCTCCGCCTCCGCCAGCACGAACGTCGTAGGGCTCAGGTCCCGGGCGAGCGATGCGCGCACGCGGAGGAGCTCCGAATCGAGCAGGAAGGAGGCGTCCGGCAGCACGTTGTACTCGATGGTGCTGGCGTACTCGAGGCCCACGTCCGCCGACCACCGGCGGGGCCGCGGCGTGTGATACGGCTCGAACGAGACGCCGCTGCGGGATGCGGCGGCGGGATTGATGGACCGGAATGGCGGGAGGCCCTGCGCCCGGGTCGACTCCGGGAGCACGAGCAGCAGGACCAGTGCGAGAAGGAGCACGTTTCAAGATAACTTGACAAAGGAGCGCGCCGCCCCGTAGCTTCAGCCCATGGTCCGCTCACAGAGCTCGTGGTTCTTCTACTTTACCAACGCCGGCGCGGCGCTCCAGCCGTCCGGTGTCGGTGGCGTAGTCTAGCGCCCCGACCGGACCGCCCGACGCCCCGCCGGATTCCCCGGCGGGGCTTTTTGTTTTTCATCCTCGGAGCGTACGCATGCGTGTTGCGATTCAGGGCACCCACGGGTCCTTCAGCGAGGCGGCTGCGCGTCGCCGGTGGCCCGGGCTGGAGACGCTTCCCTGCCGCGAGGCGAAGGACGTCGTGGCCGCCGTCCGGGAGGGCCGGGCGGAGGCCGGGTGCCTGCCGATCGAGAACTCTCTCATAGGCTCGGTCACGACCACCTACGACCTCCTCGAAGAGGCTTTCGGCGACGGCCTGCTGCGGCTCACCCACGAGATTCTCTACCCGGTGCACCACACGCTGATGGCGGTGCCCGGCGCGAAGCTGGAGGGGATCAAGCGAGTCCTCTCCCATCCGGTGGCGCTGGGGCAATGCCGGGTGTGGCTGGCCGAGCATCTTCCCGACGTCGAGCTGGTGAGCGCGTGGGACACGGCGGGTAGCGCCGAGATCGTGGCCCAGGAGGGGAACCCCGCCATCGCCGCCATCGCGGCGCGCCACGCGGCCGACTCCCACGGACTCCTGCCGCTCGCCGAGCGCATCGAGGACGACCCCACCAACCAGACCCGCTTCCTCACCTTCACCCGCTCCGACGGGGCCGAGCTGCCCGCGGCGAGCGGGGGCGACGTCCGCTACAAGACCTCGGTGATCGTGCTGATCGATCACAAGCCGGGAATGCTGGCGCTCACGCTCCAGGCGTTCGGCGTGCGGGGCGTGAACCTCATGGCGCTCCAGTCCCGTCCCGAGCGCTCAGCGCCGTGGACCTACCGGTTCTACGTCGACGTGGACGGCGCGGCGAGCGACCCCCGTCTCGCGGAGGCGCTCGAGGAGGTGGAAGCGCTCGCCGCCCGGGTCGTCGTGCTGGGAAGCTACGAGGCCTGGATCGAGGGCTCCCGGCTCTCCGCACCCCCGCCGACGCCCGCGCACCACACCCGGAAGCCCGAGATCCCGCTGGTGGACCGCCGCCGCTCGCCGGAGGGGACCCGGGTGCAGGTGCGGGACGTCGTGTTCGGCGGGCCCGCGCCGGTGCTGATCGCCGGACCCTGCTCGGTCGAGAGCGAGGCCATGATCCTGGAGACCGCGGATGCCATCGCCCGGGCGGGCGGGGACATGCTGCGCGGAGGCGCGTACAAGCCCCGGACCTCCCCCTACGATTTCCAGGGACTGGGCGTGAAGGGACTGCGCTACCTGGCCGACGCCCGCGAGCGCACCGGGCTGCCCGTCGTCACCGAAGTGCTGAGCTGGGAGGAGGTGGCGGTGGTGGGGCACTTCGCCGACATGCTGCAGATCGGCGCGCGCAACATGCAGAACTTCACCCTGCTCCGCGCGGCCAGCCGGAGCGGCAAGCCGATCCTGCTCAAGCGGGGCGCGGGAGCGCAGATCGAGGAGTGGCTGATGGCGGCCGAGTACATCCTCGCCGAGGGCAACCCCAACGTGGTGCTGTGCGAGCGGGGCATCCGGACCTTCGAGCGCGCCACCCGCCATACGCTGGACCTGAACGCGGTGGTGATGGTTCGCGAGCGCACCCATCTGCCGGTGATCGTGGATCCGAGCCACGCGGCCGGCGTCCGCTCGCTGGTCGTACCGCTCAGCCTCGGCTCACTCGCGGCGGGAGCCAGCGGACTGCTGGTGGAGGCTCACCCCGATCCGGACCGGGCCATGAGCGACGGGGCCCAGAGCCTCGATCTGACCATGTTCGCGCAGCTCGCCCGGCTGGTGCATCCGGGAAGAGCGGCACGGGAGCCCGCGGCGCTGACCGCGTGATCGGCAAACGGCGGACGGGAAGGGCAGACAGGAAGGCCAGACAATAAAGAGGGGACCTCATGCCGAGGTCCCCTCTTTATTGTCTGGCCTTCACCCTGTCCCACGGTCCCGCAGTTACGGCACCGTCGTCCCGCGCCGTCCCACGAACATCCGGTAGATCAACAGCAGGAGCAGTGCGCCGATGATCGAGGCGATGATCCCAGGACCCTCGCCGGGATTGGCGTACCAGCCGAGCGCCCGGCCCAGAAATCCGGCCAGCAGCGCGCCCGCGACGCCGATCAGCATGGTGATGAAGAACCCGCCGGGATCCTTCCCGGGCATCAAGAACTTCGCGATCGCACCGACCACCAACCCGATGATCAAGGTCCACAGGATTCCCATAGTTCCCTCCAAGGTGGGCCGAAGATATACCAGCGTCCCGGGTCGAACATCTGTGAGCGGGCGCACACGCGCGGGCAGGCTACCGGTCGCGCTCTCCGATGCGGGCGGTGATCGTCTCCCGCTTGCGGTTCCGCATGATGTCCAGCTTGAAGGTTTCCCCCGTTTCGTAGCTCCGCAAGATGCGCAGCAGGTGGGAGGGGCTGGAGGGGGCCCGGCCGTCCACGACCAGGACCACGTCCCCGCCCCGCAGGCCGAGCGCCGAGTCCTTGGGGGCGCTGATCACCAGCACTCCCTCGGCCGTGCCGAAATACCGTCCCAGATCGGGGTTGAGGGGCGCCAGCTCCAGCCTGCCGAGTGGCGAGCCGCTGAAGTATTCCCAGCGGGAGCCCGGCTCGAGCCGCTCCAGGAAGTCGCCCACCGGCACCCGGCCCACGCCCGGCCCGATCGGCCCCGGGTAGCGGAACTCGAACCGGCCGCCGTCGCCCGGGCCCATGGTCATCTCGGGCTCCTCGGCGGTCACAACGGAGGCGGTCCGGCGCTCCGTCCCCCGACGGTACTCGACCGCGACCGTATCGTTCGGCTCCAGCCGCGCCGCCAGCTCGATGAGCCGAAGGCCGGGGAGAGACTCCTGCGGGCGGACGTCGCTTTCGTCCTCGGCCGCGCCGCCGGCCAGCACCGACTTTCCGTCCACGCGGGTGATGAGGTCCCCCGACCGGATGCCGGCCTGGGCCGCGGGACCGCCCGGGGTCACGGCGTCCACATAGGCGCCGATGGAGTCGGTCTCACGGGCATGCAGGTTGACCTTGATGCCGAGCCGCGCCCTCCGGTCGAGCATGATGCGCATCAGCCGCTGGGGGCCTCGCTCGAGCTGGATGACCCCGGGCTCCTGGGCCGCTGCCGGGAACGCGGGGGCGGTGAGGCCTCCGGCCGCGAGGAGCGCGCCGATGATCGCTTGACGTCGCATGACGAGATCCTCCGGGGCTACAGCCCCACGTGACTGGCGCGGGTGACGTGAACGTCCACCAGAGCGTCGAGCAGGCCCACCCGCTCCCGCCAGAGCTTCAGCACCTCCGCGTCCCTGCCCTGCTGCCCCATCAGCTCGGCCATCTCCAGCTCCCGATCCACCCGCGCGATCCGGTCCTCCAGCTGCTGGGTGATCCCCGCGGTCCTGCCGTCCAGCACCCGGCTCTCCGGATCGAGCCGGTCGAGGGCGGACTCCAGGGCCTGGGAGCGGACCATCGCCTGCTCGATCTCCGCCGGCGTCAGCGCGGGCCGGGATCCCCGGGGCGTGCCGACGCCCACGGCCACTGCGACCGACGCGGCGGCGGCCAGTCCGGCCAGCCCGGCGAACCGGGTGCGGTGCCGCCTCCGCTCCGCCCGCACCCGGTCGCGCACCGCGGGCCAGCGGTCCCGCGAAGGCCGGAGCGCCGGAAGCGCCTTGATCCGGGCGACCCGCTGGTGGAGCCGCTCCATCTCGCCCCGGCAGAGCGCGCAGCTCTCCAGGTGCTGGCGGGCGGCGGCGGCGCCGGGCTCGAGGCCGGGCTCCCGGAGGCCGACCAGCGTCTCGATGGAGAGATGGGTCATACGATCACCTCTTCCCCCAGCCACCGGCGGAGCCGGGCATGGGCCCGGGCCAGCTGCGACTTCGAGAAGCTGGGGGTCTTCCCCATCATCCCGGCGATCTCGTCGTGGGTGTAGCCCTCGACGTCGTGCAGCCAGACCACCGCGCGGGAGACCTCCGGCAGGCGCTCCAGCGCCGCCTCGAGGTCCATCCGGAGGTGGGTCTCGTCATGCCGGCGCCCCACCAGCTCGTCGTGCAGCTCGTCGGTGTCGCGGTACTTGTTGCGGCGGAGGCGCATGAGCGCCTTGCTGGCGGCGATGGTCCGGATCCAGCCCCACAGGCTCCCCTCCTCCCGATACCGGCCGATGCTCCGGCAGACCTCGAAGAAGGTCTCCTGGAGCACGTCCTCGGCGTCTTCTTTGGTCCGGCAGATCCGGCGGGCGAGGTTGTAGACCGGCACCTCGAACGCCCGGTAGAGCGCCTCGAGGGCGGTCTCGTCCCCCTGTCGCGCCCTGGCAACCACGGACTCGGCATCGGCGAGGAGATAGGACTCCATGGACAAGGTCCTGGTCATGGTCATGGTCCTCCAAAGATGCACGCAGCGGGGAGATGGTTGCAGGTCCGCCGTTCCGCCGTTCCGCGCTTCCGCCTACCTTCCCCTCATGCCCGCCTCGACCCCTCCCGCCGAGTGGCTCCACCACCTGAAGGATGAAGCCGACGCGGCCTTCCTCTACCGCGAGCTCGCCCGGGCCGAGCCCGATGCCGGCCGCGCCGACCTGTTCCTGAAGCTGGCCGACGTGGAAGACCGCCACGTGGCGATGTGGCGCAAGCTGCTCGCCGAGAACGGTCATGCGGTCGGGGTGCCGGCGCCGAGCCGGGCCGCCCGCCTCCGCGCCTGGCTGGCCCGCCGGCTCGGCGGCTCGGTGCTCCTCCCGATGCTCCTCGCCGAGGAGGGCCGCGAGGTCAAAGGGTACCTCCGCCTCTACGACTCTACCCCCGACGGCCCGGTCGCCCCGACCGCGCTCCAGCTGGCCCAGGAGTCGAAGGAGCACGCCCAGACCCTGGCCCGGATGACCGGCGCCGAAGGCGAGCCCTGGCACAAGACCGGAGCCGGCGGGTTCCTCCGCAACGTGGTCTACGGCTTCAACGACGGCCTGACCGCCAACTTCGGCCTGGTCGCCGGCATGATCGGCGCCCAGGGAGGCATGGAGCTGGCCGGCCACACGGTGGTCGTGGCCGGACTCGCGGGAGCGATGGCGGACGCCCTCTCCATGGGCGCCTCCGGCTACCTCGCCGCCAAGAGCGAGCGCGAGGTCTTCGAGCACGAGATCGCGATGGAGCGGGAGGAGATCCGGCTCATGCCGGACCTCGAGCGCGAGGAGCTGAGCCTGCTCTACCAGGCCAAGGGGATCCCCGCCGCGCAGGCCGAGTCGCTGGCCACCCAGGTGATGAGCGACCCCGAGCGGGCCCTCGGCGAGAAGGTGCGCGAGGAGCTCAAGATCGGGGAGGCGAGCAGCACCCCCATGCGCGAGGCCTGGATCACGGGCGCCGCGACCGCGCTCGGCGCGGTCATCCCGGTGGCGCCGCTGCTGGTGAGCACGGCGCCGTGGGCGATCTGGACCTCGTTCGCGCTCGCGATGGTCTCGCACTTCGCCGTGGGCGCCGCCCGGAGCGTGTTCACCGGCCGCGGGCTCCTGCGCAGCGGCATGGACATGTTCCTCGTGGGACTCGGCGTCGCGGTGGTGGGATACCTGCTGGGCGACTGGGTCGTCGGCATCCTGTGAGGAGCCCATAGCGACCGGCCTCATCCCGCGCCTCGGCCTCTGCTGTCAGTTCCTCGATGCGCCGATCCGGTTCCGCACGGCGACCCATCGCTATGTCTCCACCCTGACGCCCGCACGCCGGCGGGCCCATCTGTCCGCCATCGCCGCGGAGAACGCGGCGGCGCTCGCCGCCGCGGTGGAGCAGTGCGCCGCGCTCGGCATCGGCGCGTTCCGGATCAACAGCCAGATCCTGCCGCTGGGCACCCACCCGGTGAGCCGGTACACCCTGGAGGCGCTGGACCGGACGGGTGAGATCCGCGCCGCCTTCGAGCGGGCCGGGTCGCTGGCGCGGGACCGGGACGTGCGGCTCAGCTTCCATCCCGACCAGTTCGTGGTGCTCAACTCGGAGCGGCCGGAGGTGGTGCGGGCCTCGGCGGAGGAGCTGGAGTTCCAGGCCGCGATCGCCGAGCTCATCGGGGCGGGCACGCTGGTCTTCCACGGGGGGAGCACGGCGGGCGGCATCCCCGCGGCGCTGGAGCGGCTGGAGCGCGGACTCGACCTGCTGAGCGAGCGGGCGCGAGCCCGGGCGGCGCTGGAGAACGACGATCACCGTTTCGCGCCGTCCGACCTCCTGCCGCTCTGCCGGCGAGCCGGGGTGCCGATGGTGTACGATGCGCACCATCACCGCTGCCACCCGGACGGGCTCTCGGTGGAGGAGGCGACGGAAGGGGCGTCGGCGACCTGGCGCGGGCGCGAGCCCTGGATGCACATCTCGTCGCCGCGGGACGGCTGGCGCGCGAGCAACCCGCGGCCGCACGCCGACTACATCGACCCCGAGGACTTTCCCGCCGCCTGGCTGGGGCGGCGGATCACCGTGGACGTCGAGGCGAAGGCGAAGGAGCGGGCGGTCCTGGCCCTGATGGAGGCTCTGCGGTGAGCCTGCGGTTACCCGGGGCGCGAGTGCATCTTGTATGCGAAGGGAGGCTGCCCATGGACCGTCGCAAGTTCGTCCGGAGCATGAGCGGCCTTGCCGCTCTGACGATGTTGCCGCCCCGCGGTGACCGGCGCCCGACCGGCCGTGCGCCCAACATTCTGCTCATCGTCGCCGATGACCTCGGCTATGCGGACCTCAGCATCACCGGGCGCAGCGACTACCAGACCCCGGCCATCGACCAGATCGGGCGCGAAGGCGCGCTGCTGAGCCAGGCGTATTCATCGGCGCCGGTCTGTTCGCCTACCCGCGTTGCGCTCATGACGGGCCGCTATCCGGCCCGCTACCCCGCGGGCCTCTACGAGCCGCTCACCACCCAGGCCCTCGGGCTCGCCCCACATCCGGCCACGCTCCCGCGCCTGCTCAGGAACGCCGGGTATCACACCGCTCTGGTGGGCAAGTGGCATCTCGGGCTGCTGCCGCAATTCCATCCGCTCAGGCATGGCTTCGACGAGTTCTACGGCTTTCTCGGTCCTGGTGCCGATTACGCCAGCCATCGCGACGTCGCGACGCGGGCGGTCTCCTACTTCCAGGATGGGGAGCGGACGATCCGGCGAGCGGGCTACCTCACGGATCTGTTCACCGACCGTGCCGTCGAGATCGTGGGTCGCCGGCGCCGGAGGCCGTTCTTCCTGAGCCTGCAATACAATGCTCCGCATTGGCCCTGGCAGGCGCCCGGGGACTCGCCGTACCCGGACACCCTGCCACCGAGAGCCGGCGGCTCACCCGAGGTCTACGCCCGCATGATGCGGAGCATGGATGAGGGGGTCGGGCGTGTGCTCGATGCCCTGCACCGCCGCCGTATCGAGCGAGACACCCTGGTGGTGTTCACCAGCGACAACGGGGGCGAGCGCTTCTCGCACATGGAGCCCTTCAGCCAGGGCAAGATGACGCTCTGGGAAGGGGGCATTCGGGTTGCCGCCGTCGCGCGATGGCCGGGCGTCATCCCGGCCGGAAGCCGGTGCGATCAGGTATGCGCGACGTTCGATCTTCCGGCGACGGCGGCCGCGCTCGCGTCGACCCGGGCTGACGACATGGCGCCCTTCGACGGCATCGACCTCATGCCCGCGCTGCGGGGTGGAGCGCCTCGGCCGCGCGAGCTCTCGTGGCGGCTGGCGCAACGACAGCAGCAGAGCGCGCTGCGCAGCGGGGACTGGAAGTACCTGAGGGTCGCGACCGACGAGTATCTCTTCGACCTCGAGACCGATCCCGGCGAGAAACACGACCGCAGCACGGAACACCCCGAGGTGCTCGCGGAGCTGCGGCGCAAGTATGCGGACTGGGAGGGCGAGATGCTGGTGCCGGCCCCTCTCGAGGTGGACGGCTCCCGGTCGCCGCGCTGAATCTGGTCGAGGCGGCTCTCTACCCCACCACCAGGTTGAGCAGCCGGTTCGGCACGTGGATCCGCTTCCGGATCGTCTTCCCCTCCACGAACCGCTGCACCCCCACCTCCCGCAACGCCGCCGCGACGACGGTGTCCTCGTCGGCATCCCGCGCCACCTGGACCTTCGACCGGGTCTTCCCGTTCACCTGGATCACCACGTCCACCCGGTCCTCGACCACCAGCGACTCGTCCCACACCGGCCAGCGGGCCTCGAAGACCGAGGTGTCGTGTCCGAGACGCTCCCACGCCTCCTCGGCGAAGTGCGGGGCGAACGGCGCGAGCATGATCACCAGCTCCTCCACGATCGCGCGCTCGGAGCAGTTCTCCGCCCTGAGGGTGTTCACCAGCTCCATCAGCGCCGCGATGGAGGTGTTGTAGCGCAGGTCCTCGAGTCCCTCGGTGACGCGCTTCTTGGTCTGGTGCGACTTCACCAGCACCGCGTGCTGAATCTCCCCGCCGCTGGCGTCGTGGCGGATCGAGTCGCCCACCAGCGCCCAGACCTTGTCGAGGAACCGCCGGGGCCCGCTGATGCCGTCCTCCCGGAAGTCGCCGCCCTCCTGGAAGGGACCCAGGAACATCAGGTACATCCGGAAGGTGTCGGCCCCCCAGCGCGCGATGTACTCGTCGGGGACCACGACGTTCCCCCGCGACTTCGACATCTTGGCGCCGTCCTTCACGATCAGCCCATGGGCCCGGAACCGCCGGAACGGCTCCTCGAAGTCCACGTAGCCGAGGTCGTGCAGCACCATGGTGATGAAGCGGGAGTAGAGCAGGTGCAGGACCGCGTGCTCGTTGCCGCCGATGTAGGTGTCCACCGGGAGCCAGGTGCGGGTGCGCGACGGATCGAACGGGCGGTCGTCGAACTCGGTGCTCGGATAGCGGAGGAAGTACCACGCCGAGTCGAGGAAGGTGTCGCTGACGTCGGTCTCGCGCCGGCCGCGCTTGCCGCAGACCGGGCAGGGCGCGTAGTACCACTCCGTGTGGCGGGCCAGCGGCGAGATCCCGCTGTCGTCGGGCGTGAAGTCCTCCAGCTCGGGCAGCAGGACCGGCAGATCCCGGTCGGGCACCGGCACCGCGCCGTGCTCGTCGCAGTAGATGATGGGGATCGGCGGGCCCCAGTAGCGCTGGCGCGAGATGCACCAGTCGTGCAGCCGGTAGCGCACCACGCCGCAGCCGGCGCCGATCTCCTCCAGCCAGCGGGTCACCGCGACCTTCGCCTCGGGCACCGGGAGGCCGTCGAACCGGCCCGAGCCGACCAGCCGGCCGCTCTCGTTGTCGGTGTAGGGCGCGTCCAGCGGCGTCTCGGCCCCTTCGCCGGGGCCGGCCACGACCCGCGCGATCGGCAGCCCGAACCGGGTCGCGAACTCGAAGTCGCGCTCGTCGTGTCCCGGCACCGCCATGATGGCGCCGGTGCCGTACTCCATGAGCACGTAGTCCGCGACCCAGACCGGGATCCGGCCGCCGGTGGCCGGATTGAGCGCGAAGCCGCCGGTGAAGACGCCGGTCTTCTCCCGCTCGCCGATCTTCCGCGAGACCAGGTCCTTGGAGGCCGCCGCCCGCCGGTACTCCTCCACCGCCGGCCGCTGCTCCGGCGTCGTGAGCGCGTCCACCAGCGGGTGCTCCGGGGCCAGCACCATGAACGTCGCGCCGAAGATCGTGTCCGGACGGGTGGTGTAGACCGCGATCGTCGTGCCCGCCGCCGGAAACCCGATCTCCGCGCCCTCCGACCGCCCCAGCCAGTTGCGCTGCGCCGTGACGGTGCTCTCCGACCAGTCCATCTTGGTGCGGTCGTCGAGATTGGCGAGCAGGCGGTCGGCGTACTCGCTGATCCGGAAGAACCACTGCTCCAGGATCCGCTGCTCCACCAGCGAGTCGCAGCGCTCGCAGCGGCCGTTGATGACCTGCTCGTTGGCGAGCACGGTCCTGTCCCTGGGGCACCAGTTGACCGCGGCCGCCTTCTTGTACGCCTTCCCCGCCTTCAGCAGCTGGAGGAAGATCCACTGGGTCCACTTGTAGTAGCGCGGATCGGTGGTGGACAGCTCGTGGCGCCAGTCGAACATGCCGCCGATGCGCTTCAGCTGCCGGCGGAAGTTCTCGATGTTGCGCGGGATCAGCTCGGCGGGGTTGACCCCCACCTTGATCGCGTAGTTCTCGCTGTGGATGCCGAACGCGTCGTAGCCGATCGGCTGGAAGACGTCGTGCCCCTGGAGCCGCTTGAACCGGCCGTAGGTGTCGCTGCCGGTGAACGCGAACATGTTCCCCACGTGCAGCCCTTCGGCCGACGGGTAGGGGAACATCATGAGGTTGTAGAACGGCCGCGCCGCCCGGTCGAGGTCCGGCTCGTTGGTGTGGCGCTCGGCCCACCGGGCCTGCCACTTGGCCTCGACGGCTTCGGGGTGGTAGGCCTCGTCGGCCGCGGCGGGCGTTGGGACGGATGCGGTCTTGCTGGTCTCGGTCATCGGCACGGTCGTGGGTTAGGAGCGTAAATCTAGCCGGGCGGTGGGTTTACTGCCATTCCGCGGCCTGCCCACGCGCGAGGGCCGTCGTGCCGCTACGCGACCCGGATCCGCCGGTACCTCGCGTTGAGCAGCTCGTACAGGGCGTACGCCACGAGACCCAGCGCCACGACGGCCAGCGGCCACCGGCCCATGCTCCCGACCATCTCCAGCGATTCCCGAATCCCGCCCGCCTGCTCCGGATCGTGGTGCTGCGCCGCCCGCGCGAGCAGGACCCCGATCAACCCGAAGACGATCCCGCGGGCGGCGATCCCGATCCGGCACAGGGCGATCACCGAGCGCACCGCGCCCGCCGGCAGCTCCGCGAGACTCAGGCGGCTGCCGAGCTTCGCCGCATACGCACGGTAGAGCTGGTAGCCGCCGTACCCGAGCATGACCGCCGCGGCGCTCCAGAGCAGCCACTCGCCGGCCGGCAGGCCGAGCGCCTGGGCGGCGAGCCGCTCGGAGCGCTGCCCGCCGCCCTCGCGCGAGCCGGTCGCCAGGCGGAACGCGGCGAGGGCGAGCGCGGCGTGCGCCAACCCTCGCAAGGCGCTTCCCACCCGGCGAACGATGCCCTTCGCGTCCCCGCCTCTGCCCTCCGCGTCGGTGATGGCGTCCACCACCCGCCACACGGCGTAGGCGGCGAGCCCCAGCGCGATCACGAGCAGCATCACGCTGCCCATCGGCGCGTGCAGCACCGCGTGAAGGGCGCCGCCCAGATCGGTGGTGCGCCCGCCCTCTCCCAGCGCCGCCCGGGCGGCCAGGACACCGACCGTCGCGTAGAGCACCGCCTTCGCCACGTAGCCGATGCGCGCCAGGTGGGCGACCCACGGCGCGACCTCCCTGGCCGCGTCCTCGAGCTGGCGCGCGCTGCCACCGTCCGCCTGTGGAAGAGCCATGGCTCCAAGCTCCGCCCGTTCTGCCGCCGGCGCCGTGACGGGGGTCGCAGGATCGCGCCAGGGCGAGACGACCGGGGTCAGGGTCCCGAAGCCCCCCGGAGGCGGCGGTGCTACCAAAGTTCAATTCCGGGTTCGCCTGCCGCACACGATAGTTGCCGGGTGGTGGCTCGACTCGACCCTTCGCGAACTTTCAAGGACCCCGGGAGTGAAGAATGGCGCTGGATACATACGTCGTGCTGGCCGCCCAGTACGACAACGAGGCGGACGCCCTCGCCGACTTTGAGGCCGTCCGCAAGCTCTACACCGACCTCGACATCATCGACACGTACGACGCGGCCGTGATCACACGCCGACCCGACGGGAAGGTGGAGATCGTCAAGCGGGTGGAGGAGCCGACCCGTCAGGGCGGGGCGATGGGATTGCTGATCGGGCTGGCTGTCGGAACGGTCGTGGCCCTGTTCCCGGGGGCCGGCCTGCCCCTGAGCGCCGGGATTCTGGGAGGCGGCGCGATCGGAGCCGCCGTCGGCGCCGTCGCCGGCCACGTGACCGGAGGCTTGAAGCGGTCCGACCTGGAGCAGCTGGGGGAGCTGCTCGACCGGGGGGCCAGCGGCCTGGTGGTGGTCGCGGCCGCGGACCTCGAGGCGAAGGTGAACGCGGCGATCACCCGGGCCCGGAAGCAGCTCAAGGCCCAGCTCCAGGCCGACGTGGATGCCCTGAAGAAGGAGATAGACGCGATCCACGAGTGACCGGACAGGGCCGGGGAACGACACCGCCGCCGACAGTCGCGACTATCGGCGGCGGTTCACGTATCGCCGTCCGGAGTGATCGGCTCCGGCGTCATGCGGCCGGCCGGATCTCGCCGCCGGCGGGCGGCGTGGTCCCCGGTCCGGGCCTGGGCGCGCCGTTCTTCGGCGTGGCGAGCACGTTGCTCGCGCTCTCCCACGCCGCCAGCAGCTCCGCGTCGTTCATGAAGCGGTAGCGGTTGAGGCCGTCCATCACCTGCACGATCTGCACGACCTCGTCGGCCACCGCCTTGAGCTCCGCGCTGGCGCCCACGTGCGCCTGGCGGCCTCCGCCCCAGCTCTCCACCGCCGCGTCGAACTGGTCGAGCGTCTGGACCAGGTTCTCGAGCACGCTGTCCATCAGGCCGTGCTTCACCAGCACGTCCTTCCGGCTCTCCGCCTCCGCGGCCATCCCGCGCGCCGCGGTCCGGAACGCCAGGTAGGTCGTGGTGCCCGGCTTGAGCACGAGCTTCTGGGCCAGGTCGGGCATCTCCCGGGCGGCGACCCTGGCCACGCGCGCCAGGTGCGTCAGGTGGGTCCGGCGCATCGTCCGGCGCAGCTCCCGCTTCCGCGCGGTGGCGGCGCGCACCTGAAGGGTTCCCTCCCGCTGCTGGGTCGCCAGCTGCTCCGCTCGCGCGAGCCGCTCCTCCAGCCGCGTGACTGCGGCGGTGTAGCCGGGGCTCGCGTCGGGGTGGGCGCGGCTGAAATCCAGCGCGCGCGTCCCCATCTCGATCCTTCGACGGGACTTCGCGTTCATACGGTCCTCCCGCTTCATCGGCCGGACGGCGGCCGGGCGCAGTACCGGCTCTGGTAGTGAGAATGGCGATCCGACCGGCCGAGCCCGACCGCGGACCGGTCGGAAGGGGAGAGAGGCGAGGAGTGTGCCAACTCTTGCGCGGCGGGTGCGGAGGGTGATGAGGACGATGCGGATGATGGCGGAGCGGCAGCGGAGTCGGGTGGGTCCGGTGCGAAGACTCGGGAGTGCGACGCGAAGGCGTGAGCCCGTTGCGCGGAGCCGGTGCGCGCGATGCGAAGTCGCTCGCGATGAGCGCGGACGCCGACGCATGCGGTGCGGGGGCTGACGCGTGAGATGCGGACTCCGGCGGCGGCGGTGCTGAGCCGGAAGGCCATGCCGTGGATGCTGGAGGGCGCGACGCGGACGCGTTCGCGGCTCACGCGGGCACCGACGAGCCGATGCGATCGTGGTCGCGCCATATATGGAAGGGGACGGGTCTGCGGCGAGCCGGGAAGAATCGCGATGCGGGGGTGTCGTGCCTCGTGCGGACCCGGGCGCGGCCGGTGCATCCGCTTCGGGGAGAGCGCGGCGCTGGTGAGATCGAGCAACGTCCCGACCGCATCGAGCGCGTCCACGGTCACGGCAAATGCGGCCGCGCTCGACCGGCGCGCGGTCCCGGTCACGGGAGATGCATCCGCGCTCCGGTCGAGGGTGGTTCCGATCGCCGACGCGCGTCCGGTGTCGGCCGCGATCCGTGCTCGTCCACGCGCGGCCGGCTCCGAGCGCGGAGGGTGGAAGCGATTTCCGGCTGACGCTCGGCGGAGACAGTCGGCATGCGTGAGCGTTCACGAAAGTGGACGACGCGATCGAGGGAGCGGCGGTGCGTGCTCCGCGATTCGGCCGTGCATGCGTTGGCACGTCCGATGCGAGTGGGCGGCGGCGCTCGCGAGCGCAACGGTCCTGCGGACGACACCGACTCTCCACCGGGAGATACGATCATGTCCCGCCCCTGCTCCGCCCTGCTCCTGCTGCTCGGACTCGCGAGCGCCGGCGCCGCCCAGGCGCCGAACACTGCCCCCTGGACCCTGGCCCTCGGCGACTTCACCGTCTACGGCCACACCACCTACAACCCGACGGTCGTCCTGGTCCCGCGCATCGTGTACGACACCGCGCACGGCGTGGACAGCGCGCGCGTGGTGGACAGCGTGCGCGCGGCGGCGAAGCCGCCGGGCGGCTTCGCGGCCGGCCTCAGCGCCTGGCCTACCGACTCCTACTGCGGCGGGCCGGTGTCGGCGGCGATGCAGCAGGTGGATCCGCGGGCGGTGCTGGGCCGGATCCAGCTCGCCGCGCGGTGCAACATCCGGCTGGTGCTCGTGCCGCCCCGGCGGCTCCTCACCGCGAGCGGCCAGACAGGCGGCCCCTTCTCGGTGGACAGCGCCCGGCGGCTCACCGACCGCTACGCGGCGGTGCTGCCGGCGGACACCCTGCGGAAGTACCGCGCGACCATCCTCGGCCTCAACCTCGCGGACGACTACGGCTGCACCGACTGCTGGGGCGGCAGGGCGATCACCCAGGCGCAGATCGCCGAGTGGGCGGCGTACGTCCGCGCCCGGCTGCCGGGCGTCCCCCTCGGCGTGCGGGTGACGCCGGACTGGGTGGAGGCGCATCCGCCGCTGGTGCCGCTGATCGACTACGCCTGGGCACAGTACCACACCAAGAAGGGCGACCCGCGGGCGTACTACGACAACGCGGCGAGCATCGCGCAGCGGCTGGGCCTCCGGGTGGTCATGGGCGTCAACGTCGAGAACTGCTATGGGGTGGGCACCGACCCGTGCGCGGCGGCGGACCTGGTACGGTTCGGGACCATGGCGGTGAGCCACGCGGCGAGCTGCGCGTTCATCAACTGGCGCTACGACGAGGCGACGTGGGCGCGGACGGAGATTCGTGAGGCGTGGGAGGGATTGCTGGGGGTGGCG
>CAMPKP010000065.1 GCA_946887295.1 uncultured Gemmatimonadota bacterium
GTTCCACCCACCCGCCCTGCCAACAATGTTTCCCCCCGTGAACCTGAAAAATGCGATCGTCGCCCCCGCGCTTGGCTTCCTGCTGGCCGGATGCGGAGGCGAGCCCGATCTCGCGGCAGGCAACCTGCCCGCCGTGGGCCGCGGGCCCGAGCTGACGACCGTCCTCCGGCTCCCGCGCGACGGAGGCACTCCCAGGCTCTATCGTGTGCCCACCCTGGAGCCGTCGGCGTGGAAGCTCGAGGACAAGCTGCCGCCGCTGCAGCGCACCGTGGGTGCGGACCCCGAGCAGGGATTCGTGTTCCTGCTCGACAGGAAGCGCAACGTGGTGGCCCTCGACCTGGAGACGCGGCGGCTGCGCCCCTCCCTCGAGCAGGTGCGCTACGCCACGGTGGGTCCCGACGGCGCCCTCTACGCCGTGGATACCGCGAGCAGCGTCACCCAGATGGTGCGGCGCACCCCGGTCCGCTTCCGCTCCAAGCTCCGAGGCTCGCCCGCCGAGATGCACGGCACGATGAGCGGCATGCTGGTCGCCAGCCTCGCAGGCGACCAGCCCAAGCTCGAGGTGCTCGGCTCGGATCGCCCTCCCGCTTCCTTCGCGGTGCCCGCGGGTCGTCAGGCGCTGAGCTTCTGGGGCGATCTCGTCGCCGTCGCGGCCGACAGCGCCGTGGTGATCTACGAGACCGAGGGCGACAGCGACGGCGACCGCGACCGAATCTCCATCCCGGTCTCGGGCAAGGCGCAGGCGGTGATGTTCTCGCCTTCCGGTCACCGCATCTACGTGGCTCGGGCCTCCGGCGGCCTCCTGGTGCTCGATCGCGTGAGTGGCCAGGAGCTCCTCGAGATCGACCTGCCCGGTCCTGCGGTCGGCCTCATCGGCGATCTCTACGGTCAATGGGTGCTGGTGCGGCCCGCCGCGGGCGATTCCGCGTGGGTGGTGGACGTGGGCAAGGGCGGTTTCACCGGCACCGTGGATGTGGAGTGGAACGACGATCTCCCCGCGGTGGTATCGCCCAACACGCTGCTGACGCGCCGGGGCGGTGACGTGGTGGCGGTGGATCTGGCGGGCGAGGGGTTCCCGGTGCGCGGCAAGGCCGAAGGCGGAGCGAGCGACTCCTGGCTGCCGCTCGCCTGGCACCCCGCGCAGGAGGCCGGCGTTCCCCTGAATGCCGACTCCGCGGCGCTCGCCGCGGCGGCCGATTCCGGGGGAGCCGCCGCGTCGGTCTACCTCCAGGTGAGCAGCTCGCAGAATCCGGTCTGGGCGGAAGAGCTTTCCCAGAAGCTGCGCGCCGCCGGCCTGCCGGCCGCTGTCCTCAAGCCGGCGCGGAGCGATGAGGCATACCGCGTCGTGCTCGGTCCCTACGCCACCCGGGAGCAGGCCGAGGAAACCGGTCGGGGGATCGGCATGCCGTCGTTCGTCGTGACGACGCAGGATTCTCCGTCCCGATAGCGCCCCCGGCCTCCCGGCCCTCGAGTCCACGTCCCACGACAGGAACGCGCTCATGAAGCTCACCAAGCTGGAGCTCTCCGGGTTCAAGTCCTTCGCCGACGACGTGACGCTCACCTTCGAGGACGGGGTCACGGCGATCGTGGGCCCCAACGGCTGCGGGAAGTCCAACGTGTCCGACGCGGTGCGCTGGGTCCTTGGCGAGCAGTCGGCCCGGCTCCTCCGCGGCGGCAAGATGGAGGACGTGATCTTCCAGGGCTCGACCGCGCGCCGGCCGGTCAACGTGACCGAGGTCTCCCTCTTTCTCGACAACAGCGACGGCGACCTTCCCATCGCCTACCAGGAGGTCGTCGTCACCCGGCGGCTCTCGCGCTCGGGACAGAGCGACTATCTGCTGAACGGCTCGCCGGTCCGACTGCGCGACATCCAGGACCTCCTGCGCGGCACCGGGCTCGGCAGCGATGCCGGCGTGGTCATCGAGGCGAAGATGATCGACCTCCTCCTCTCGGACCGGGCCGATGAGCGCCGCTCGCTCTTCGAGGAAGCGGCCGGCATCGGGCTCTATCGCGACCGGAAGCACAGCACCGAGCGGCGCCTGGAGGAGACCGCCGTGGACCTCCAGCGGGTGGAGGACCTCATCGCGGAGGTGCAGTCCCAGATCCGCAGTCTGGCCCGCCAGCGCGGCAAGGCCGAGCGGCATGCCAAGCTGACCGAGGAGCGCTTCGCGGTTCAGATCACTCTCGCGCGCAGGCTGCTCGAGCGCCTCACCGACGACGTCGCCGGCATGGAGTCGCGCTTTGCCGAGCTGACTCACCTGCTCCCCGCCGCGCGGACCCGGGTGCTGGAGGCCGAGCATCGGCGCGAGGAAGTCTCCCGCTCCCGCTCGGCCGCGGAGGGCCAGCGCACCGAGATCGCGCGGCGCCTCGCGAGCGTGCGGGTGGATCTGGGTCGGCTCGACGGCGATCTGGCCCTCGCGGCCGAGCGGCTCGGCAACGCGCACACCCGCAGGGTGCGGGCCGAGGAAGAGCGCGCGCAGGCCCAGTTCCGGGCCCAGCAGGCCGCCGTCGAGCAGGAAGCGGCCACCGCCGACCGCGGCGCGGCCGGCGGTGAGCACGAGCGCATCAGGGCCGAGCTGGCCGGACGGGCCAGCGCCGAGGAAGACGTGCGCCGCCGCCTGACCGAGCAGCGGAACGAAGTGCGCGAGCGGGAGCAGGGACTGCAGCAGCAGGCCCAGACACTGCGATCGCTCGAGGGCGAGCGGACGGCACTGGAGGGTGAGCTGGCCTCGCTGCGCGAGCGCGTCACCCAGGCCGCCGCTCACCGCGCGGCGCTCCAGCTCGAGCTGGCGGGCGCGGAGCGGCGGCGCGATCACGCGATCGAGCAGGGCGGATTCCTGAGTCACGAGGCCAAGCGGGCGGCCGCGGAGGCCGAGCACGCCCGCCATTTGGTGGCGGAAGCGCGTGAGCGGGAGGCCATGCACCGCGCCGATCGCCGCCAGGCCGAGGAGGCGCTGGCACAGACGACGGCCCGGCGGCACGCCCTGGAGGAGCTGGAGCGCGACCGCGTCGGCCTGGCGCCGGGTGCGGCGGCACTGCTCGCGGCGCGTGATCGCTTCGGCGGCGGCGTGCTGGGCCCGCTGAGCGATTTCGTGAGCACCGGCCGGGAAGACGCCGAGCTGGCCGAGCGCCTGCTCGGCGACTGGATGCACGCCGTGCTGGTGCGGGACGGCGAGACCGTGCGCGCGGTTCAGGAGTGGCACGCGGAGCACCAGCCCGGAGCGCTGGTCCTGCTTCCGCTCGACCCCGGACCCCAGGCCACCGCCGGTCCCCTGCCGGCCCACGATCGCCTGCGCGCGGAGGGTCCTGCCGCGGGCTGGGTCCGGGCCGCACTGGCCGGCTCCGAGGTGCTGGATTCCGCCGGCCGCGTCCTTCGGCGGGCGAGCGGCGCGATCTTTCTGAGCGGCGCCGGAGCACCGTCGGGACCGCTGCGCCGGCGGGCCGAGCTCGCCGCGCTGGTCCAGGAGGTCGAGCGGGCGGGCGGCGCGGTCACGACCGCCGCCGCCGCGCTGGAGGAGACGGTCGCCGACCTCGCCGGCAGGGAGCGCGCCCTGGCCGAAGCCATGGCTTCGGCCGAGGGGGCGCGCGAGGCCGAGCGGCAGGCGATCGCAGCACGAGAGGATGCGGCCCGACTCGCCGGCCATCTGACTCGCGAATCAGCCGACTCGGAGGCGCAGCTCGCCCGTCTCACCGAGCGCCTGACCCGCTCCGAGCAGCGCATGACCGAGATCGGCACCGCGCTGGTCGAGGGCGACCTGGCGCGGAGTCGCCTGGATCAGGATCTGGGCACCGCGAGGGCACGCCTCGCCGAGCTCGAGAGCGAGCAGGAGGCGGCGCGCGAGCAGCGGGTGCACTGGCAGGTGCAGGAGGCGCACGTCGCGGGCGGACTGCGCTCGGCGGAGGAGCGGCTCGCTCGCGCCGCCGCGATGCGCACGGAGGCGGAATCCGCCGGCGAGGCCCTGGCGAGCGAGTTGGCACAGCTCGACGCCGACGAGACGGCTCTCGTCAGGCAACAGGGCGAGTGGCGGGAGGCGAGGGCCGAGCGCGAGGTCGCTCTCCACCAGCTGGAGAGCGCCAGCGCGGACGCCGAGGACGCGCTGGCGAGTGCGGAAGCGGCGCTCGCGAGCGCCGAGCGTGAGGTCGTGGAATCCAGGACCGCCCTCGAATCGGGCAACGAGGAGAGCCACGTCCTCCAGGTGCGGCTGACCGAGGCGGCCGGCACCCGCCGCGGCATCGTGGAGCGGGTCGAGGCCGAATGGCACCGTCCCTTCGACCAGCTCATGGAGGGCGCTCCCCTGCTCGACCTCGATCTCGAGACCCTGCAGGCCGAGTCGGCGCGCGTCACCGAGGCGCTCGAGGCGATCGGCCCGGTGAACGCCCTCGCGGTCGAGGAGCACGCCGAAGAGGTGAAGCGCCTGCAGTTCCTCACCGCGCAGCGCGACGATCTGGTGGGCGCCCGACAGTCGCTGATCCAGGCGATCCGGGAGATCGACGGGACCGCGCGTCAGATGTTCCTGGAGACCTTCACCGCGGTCCAGGGCAACTTCCTTCGCGTCTTCCAGACCCTGTTCGGCGGCGGCGAGTGCGAGCTCCGGCTGGCCAGTCCCGACGACCCGCTCGAGAGCGAGATCGACATCCACGCCGCTCCCCGGGGCAAGCGCACCCAGCGCATCCACCTGCTCTCCTCGGGGGAGAGGACGCTGGTGGCCGTCTCGCTGCTCTTCAGCATCTATCTCACCAAGCCCAGCCCGTTCTGCCTCATGGACGAGGTGGACGCCCCGCTGGACGATGCCAATGTGGGCCGGTTCACCCGGCTGCTCGACGAGTTCAAGAGCGGCACCCAGTTCCTGGTCATCACTCACAATCCCAGGACCATGCAGGCCGCCGACGCCGTCTACGGCGTGACCATGCAGGAGCCCGGAGTGTCCACTATCGTGGGGGTGAAGCTGGGGGAGCGGGAGCACGCCTAGGGGCGGGACTGGCCCGGAGCTTGCCCCAGGCCAGGTTGCCCTAGGGAAATGGAGACCCTGAATGCTCGTCGTCATGCGCCACGGGGCGCCGCAGGAAGACATCGACGCCGTGGTCGCCGCCATCGAGGAGATGGGGTACCAGGCGCGGCCGATGCCCGGCCGGCAGCGCACCACCATCGGTCTGGTCGGGAACGACGGCCGGGTGGACGGGTCGCGGCTCGCCGCGCTGACGGGCGTCCAGGAGATTCTCCACGTCACCAAGCCGTACAAACAGGTCTCGCGCGAGTGGAAGGCCGAGTCTACCGTGGTGCGCCTTCCCGGCGGCCTCAGCATCGGCGGCGACGACGTGGTGGTGATGGCCGGCCCCTGCTCCGTGGAGAGCGAGCGGCAGATTCTCGATGCCGCCCATGCGGTGCGTGAGGCGGGTGCCACGGTGCTCCGCGCCGGCGCCTTCAAGCCGCGCAGCTCGCCCTACTCCTTCCAGGGCCTGGGGCGGGCGGGACTGCGCCTGCTCGCCAAGGCGCGGGAGGAGACGGGCCTGCTCATCGTGACGGAGGCGATGGACGCCGAGGGCCTCGATCATGTGCTCGAGGTGGCGGACATCGTGCAGATCGGCGCGCGCAACATGCAGAACTACTCGCTGCTCAAGCATGCCGGCCGCGCGCGGAAGCCCGTCCTGCTGAAGCGCGGGCTTTCGGCCACCATCCAGGAGCTGCTGCTCTCGGCGGAGTACATCCTGGCCGAGGGAAACCCCGACGTGGTGCTCTGCGAGCGCGGCGTCCGCGGCTTCGACACCGTCACTCGCAACCTGTTCGACCTCAGCGCCATTCCCGTGGTGCACGGGCTCTCGCACCTGCCGATCGTCGCCGACCCGAGCCACGGCACGGGACATCGGGACATGGTCATCCCCATGGCGCGCGCCGCGGCGGCCGCCGGCGCCGACGGCCTGCTGGTGGAGGTGCATCCCACGCCCGACCGGGCGCTCTCCGACGGCGCGCAGAGCCTGTATCCCGAGCAGTTCGAGCGGCTCATGCGGGAGACCAGACTCATCGTCGAAGCGATCGGCCGGCGCCTCCCCGAGCCGGTGGGAGTGCGCTCGTGAGTCGGCTACCCTTGCTCGCCGCGGTGACGCTCCTGGCCGTGGCACCTCCGGCGACCCAGGCCCAGGACGCCCAGGCGGTCGTGGGACGCTCGTCGAAGGTCTACCGCTCGCTCGCCAGCCTGAGCGCGGATTTCGTGCAGGTGGTCGACAACCCGATGATCGACAGCGCCGAGAGCCGAGGCACCCTGATCCAGGCCGGCCCCGGCAAGCTGTCGATGCGATTCACCGACCCGCCGGGCGAGGCGGTCGTGATCGATGGCCAGCACGTCTGGGTCTACACGCCAAGCACCGTCCCCGGCCAGGTCCTGCGGCTCGCCGCGCCGAGCGGCGGCCCGGTGTACGGCTACAATCTGCTGGCGTGGTTTCTCGACCGCCCGGCCGAGCGGTACGAGGCGAAGTACCTGAGGCAGGAGAAGCTCGGAAACCGGACCATGGACGTCGTCGAGCTGGTCCCGGCGGTGCCCGATCTGCCGTTCGACCGGGCGGTGCTCTGGCTCGACCGCGAGGACGCCCTGCCCCGCCGGCTCGAGATCACCGAGAAGAGCGGAGCTACCCGAACGCTCGCCCTGTCGAACCTGCGGGTGAACCGGAAGGTCCCCGACGAGACCTTCCGGTTCCAGGTGCCCCCGGGGGTGCGCGTGGTGGATCAGTGAGCCTGGGGCGAGGCCGGCGCCGCTAGACCGAGCAAGGCCTGCGGGGAGGTCGTTCCCCGCGCCAGCTCGACGGCGCGCTGAATCTGGGAGTCCCGGGCGGCCCTTCGGCGCCGTTCGGCGGCCGGCCCGAAGGTGTAGCGCGCGATCTCGAAGCCCAGCTGCTCGTCCACGATCCGGGTCGCCCCGCCGAACACGCTGTCCTCGATCGCCACGCCTCGCTCCCGAAGCCGCCGCTGCACCTCCGCCCGCATGTCCGGGGTGACTTCGAACCGCTCGCTCGCGACCGCCCCGGACTTCCGAAGCTCGAGAGCGTAGGCGGTCAGGACGTCGCGAAAGACCGGCACGTGACCTCCCAGGGACCGGGCGAAGGTGGATTCTGGTGTCGTGAGAGTGTCCGGCCCGAGCACGACGTCGGGAACCAGTCCGCTGCTCGCCTGCAGTCTCCGCCCGCCGGTGGAGTACGCTTCGGCTTTCGCCTCCGCCTGGGTGCCCATGGCGGAATCCAGCGCGGCGCCCTGAATCGAGCGCCCGCTCGGCGTGTACCAGCGGGCCGTGGTCAGGCGCAGCGCCAGGTCGGGCGCCAGCGCGAAGACCGTCTGCACGATTCCCTTGCCGTAGGTCGTATCCCCGACGATGAGCGCCCGGTCGTGATCCTGCAGCGCGCCCGCGATGATCTCCGCGGCGCTCGCGGTACCGCCGCTCACCAGCACGACGACCGGCAGGTCCGGCCACCGCTGCGGCCGGTAATCGCTCCAGCGGTGGTCGTCGCCCGGCGCGCGGCCGCGGCTCACGAGGATATCCTGCCGCGGATCCAGGAACAGGTCCGCGATGTCCACCGCCTCGTCCCGCAGGCCGCCGGGATTCGACCGAAGGTCGAGCAGCAACACCCGCATTCCCTGCTCCGCGAGCTTCGCCACCTCGGACTCGAGCTCGCGGGCGGCATGCTCCCGCACGATGTTCAGGCTGAGAAACCCGACCCCGTCCGGGAGGAGCAGTCCCGGCGGCACTGCGCGCTGATGGATCCGCTCGCGCACGAGGCGGAACCGGACGGGCTCCGCCGCACCGTCGCGCCGGATGGCGACGTCTATCGGCGTTCCGACCCCGCCGCGCATCGCCCGCACGGCGCGCTCGAGCGTCCAGTCCGCGGCCGGCAGCCCATCGACCTCGAAGAGCTGGTCGCCGGTTCGGATACCGGCGCGCTCAGCGGGAGAGTCCGGCATGGGACTGACCACCGTCACCCAGCCGTTCCGGGCGTCCACCAGGAGACCGATGCCGGCGTAGTCCCCCGTCGTGCGCTCGACGTGCTTCTCCAGGTCCTTGCCCGCCAGGAGCGCGGCGTAGGGATCGTGCAGCTCGGCGAGCATGCCGTCGGTCGCCTTGCGGTAGAGCTCCGGCTCGCCGATCGAGTCGACGTGGTAGTCGCGGACGTGCGCCAGCACGCTCTCGAACAGCCGCGCCTGCTGGTAGACGTCGCCGCCGGCGGCGAGCTGCCGCTGCAGGAGCCAGCCGCTGGTGAAGCAGGCCGCCATCGCGGAGGCCGCGAGGACCTTCCACCGTCGTGGCATGGGATGACCTCGGTCAAGGGACTGCACTGCAGGGATACTTGTCAGTAAGGATGAGGCAGTCCGAAAGTTTCGGCCCGGGGCAGGTCACCCCACCGAGTCGGGCTCATCCAGTGCCGCGGCCATGCGGGCCGCGACTTCGGGAGAGAGGCCGGCCTCACGGGCCAGCCGGAGCGCCTCACGGGCCAGGAGCAGATACAGCCGCCTGTCTTCCGGGCCGAGCGCGGCCAGGTGGGCCCTGACCGTCTCCACGTCGCCCCTTCGGACCGGCCCGGTCAGGGCTGCAGCGGGTCCTGCCTCGAGGTTGGCCGCCGCGCCGCGGATCAGCGGCAGGTACAGGCGGCGGGCCACCTCCGGCGCGATGCCTGCCCCCAGCGCGAGCCGCTCCGCCACGCCCGCGAGCGCGGTGGTGTAGTTCGCCGCGAACGTGGCGCCGGCGTGGTACGCGGGTTTCGCCCCGGCCGGGATTCTCACCGGAGCCATGCCGAGCGAGCGCGCGAGGCTCTCCGCGGCCGCCAGGGCCCGGAGGTCGCCCTCGACGCCCGCGAAGGCGCCCTTAAATCGGGTGGCTGCGGTGGCCGGATCCGACACGGTCTGGAGGGGGTGCAGTGAGCCCAGCGCCGCGCCGGTCGCGTCGAGCGGACTCAGCGCGGTTCGATCCCGAAGCCCGGAAAGATGCAGAACGACGTGACCGGCCGCGATCTCGCCCGCCGCGGCCAGCTCACCCGCCAGGGTGGCGATCGCCTCGTCGGGAACCGCGAGCACGGCGACCGAGGCGTCCCGCAGCGCCTCGCTGCGGGGACCGCGGTGCAATCGAAGCGGTGGACTGACGGGATGGGACGTCCGGGCGACCAGGGCGACCTCGTAACCGGCCTCGCCCAGCGCGAGGGCCAGCCCCTGCCCCATCCGACCCGCGCCCAGGATCGCCACGCTCTGTCGCGCCACCCGATCACTCCGGAGAAGGATCTGCTGATGCCAGCGAGCCCGGCCGCCCCTCGGGGCGGGCCGGGCCCGGGCCTGCGTGGAGCAGTGGAGATATCAGTTTCGCGCGGATTCTCCCTGGTGCGCGCTCACGGCGAGGCCCAGCAGTTCCTTGGGACTCTGGGCCTGGCGAAGCAGCCCGAGCGCCGTCTGGACCTGGCGGTCGTCGCCCACCCGTCGCCGTATCTCCGCCGGACGCCCCAGAACGTATCGAGCGATCTCGTAGCCAAGCTGCTCGTCGATGAGCCGGGCGCCCTGATCGAACTCCGCCTGGGTGAGCTTGACGCCCTTCTCGTTCAAGCGCTGGAACACCTGCCGGCGCATCTCCGGAGTGACGGTGAACTTCTCGGAGTCGATCTTCCGGGTGGCCTTCTGCTCCAGCGCGAACCCGGTGAGAACGTCGCGGTAGAGCGGCAGATTGGTGCCGAGCGCCTTGGCGAACTCGCGCTCGCCCTCGGTGAGTGTATCGGAGCGGATCACGATGTCCGGCACGATGCCGCCGCCGCCGCGGACGATCCGGCCGGCTCCGGTGCGGTAGACCGGTCGGGCGCGGATCGCGGAGTCGCTGGCGGACGGATCGGGCTCGCCGAGCAGGGTGTCGCTCGCCTCCAGCGCCGCCTGCTGTGCCTGATCCTCCTCGCTGTCCACGATGCGCTGGATGGTGCGGCCGCTCGGCGTGAACCAGCGCGCGGTCGTGAGCTTGAGCGCGACGCCTTCGCCCAGGGGGAAGAGCGTCTGCACCAGCCCCTTGCCGAACGTCGGAGTTCCGACCACGACGGCTCGGTCGTGGTCCTGCAGCGCGCCGGCGATGATCTCGGCCGCGCTGGCGGTCCCCTCGTTCACCAGCACCACGATGGGAAGCTCGGGCCAGGCCTGTCGCGCGTCGTCGAAGAACTGCTTCGTCGAGCCCCGGGCGCGGCCGCGGGTGGACACGATCTCCTGCTTGGCGTCGAGGAACAGGTCGGAGACCTCGACCCCCTGATCGAGCAGGCCGCCGGGATTGAAGCGAAGGTCGAGGATCAGTGACTTCATCCCCTTCCGCTTCATCGAGGTTATCTCCTGCTGCAGCTCGCCGGCCGAAGTCTCGCTCACCGGGTTGAGGGGGATATACCCCACACTGCCGTCGAACATCGTCCCCGCCGGCACCGACCGGACGTGAATCTGCGCCCGCGTCAGCGGGTACTTGAGCGGCTCGGGAATCCCCGAGCGACGCACGGTGAGCGTGACCTTGCTGCCGGCCGCGCCCCGGAGCGCCTTGACCGCTTCCTCGCTCTTCCACCCCTCGGTGGACTTTCCGTCCACCTCGATGATCTGGTCACCGGTCTGAACGCCGGCGCGCTCCGCCGGGGTCTCGGGAAGCGGAGCCACCACGGTGATCCACCCGTCACGAACGTCGATCTGGATTCCGAGGCCGGCGTAGTTGCCCGAGGTCTGCTCGGTGAGGGCCTTGTAGTCGTCGCCCGTGAGGAGGACGGAGTACGGGTCCTTGAGCTGCTCCAGCATCCCCTGCGTGGCCTTCTGATACAGGTCGGTCTCGCCGAGGGAGTCGACGTAGTAGGCGCTGACGTGGCCCAGCACGTCGTCGAACAGGCGCGCCTGCTGATACACGTTCCCGCCCGCCGCGGTGCCGCGCTGCAACAGCCAGCCGCCGCTCAGGAAAGAGATGACGGAGACCGTCACGATCACGCCCCAGCGCTGCCTCATACCTGCCTCCACTCCCGCGAAAATGACCGGGCCGGCCGTCGCCGGCCCCGGACTGCAACTTAACTCGCCGCCGCGGCGAACCTCTCGGGTGCCACGGCGAGCATCTCCGACCAGGCGGCTTGCAAGAGCCGGTCCGGGGGGAGCCGCCCGTCCAAATGTCGCACGCCGTCCCCGCGAACCGCCAGATAGTACTCCGCCACCCGGCGGCGGAATTCCACGGTCTCCTGATCCAGACGATCCAGTCGCTTGCCGCCCGCAACCTGCCTCGCCTGGCCGACTTCAGGGCTCACGTCGAGAATCAGGGTGAGGTCGGCGACCAGGCCGTCGGCGGCCGCGCGATTGGCCGGCACCACGACCTCCGGCGGGAGGCCCCGGCCCACCATCTGGTACGCCTCTGTGGAGAGCGTGAAACGGTCCGAAAGCACCACCCGCCCCTCCGCGAGTCCCGGCCGGATCAGGGTCTGCACCAGGTCTGCCCGGGCCGCCAGATAGAAGAACAGCTCGGCGAGCGGGCCCACGGGGTGCTCCGGGTCGAGCAGCGCGAGGCGGGCGACCTCCGCGGCGTGGGTGCCTCCCGGCTCGCGGACGATGAGCGGGTCCAGTCCCCCCTCGCGCATCCGGTCGGCCAGTGCCCGCGCCAGTGTGGACTTCCCCGATCCCTCCGGTCCCTCGAGGACGATGAACAGACCGGGACGATTCATCCCAGCGTGATGATGCTGCTGGCCGCGCCTTTCTCCATCCCTTCGCTGATCTGCTGGTTCACCCGGGCCATCAGCTTCTCGAAGTTCGAGCGCGCGACGACGTACGCCTGCCCGACGGGGCTGGTCTCGAGGTCCCGTACGGCACTCTCGTAGGCGTCGGCCGTGGGCTGATCGGGCATCTGTCCCTGCGAGATCGCCTGGTCCACCTTCCTGGCCAGCGTCTGGATCTGGTCCAGCTTGGTGACCGTCTCCTGATCCTCGCGCAGCGAGGATTCGGCGCGTCTGAGCGCCTGGTATTCCGCGGACTGGCCGATCTGACGGCCCAGTTCCAGTGCCTTGTCCCAGATCACGTGTCTGCGCTCCTCCGAGCGAGCAGATAGCGCTCGCGTCCGAATAGGTCGGCATGAATGGCGACATCCGTCCAGCCCAGCGCACCCGCCAGAGCCGCGGCCGCCGCCGCGCGCGTGCAATCCACTTCGAGTGCGAGCCACCCTCCCGCCCGCAGGACGGCCCTTGCATCGTGGAGCAATCGGCTGGTGGCCTGCAGGCCGTCGCTGCCGCTCACCAGGGCCGCGGCCGGCTCCCACCGCTTGACGGAGGGATCGAGCGCCGCATACTCCCCTGCGGTAAGATAGGGGGGATTCGAGACCACCGCGTCGAGCGCGCCGGCGCCGAGCGGGCCACAGAGGTCGCCGCGAACCAGATGAACCCGCGCACCGGCCGTGGCACGGTTCTCCTCGGCCAGTGCCAGCGCGTCGGCCGAAATGTCGAGCGCGGTCACTCCCTCGAAGCCTCCCTCGGTCGCAAGGCTGAGCGCGAGGCAGCCGCTGCCGGTACCGATGTCGGCCGCACGCCCCGTGCGTACCCGGGCGAGCAGCAGGTCCACCAGCCCCTCGGTCTCGGGACGGGGAATGAGGGCCCGGCGATCGCTCTTGAGGTGCAGGTGGCGAAACCCTATGCGCCCGGTCACGTGGGCGAGCGGCTCACCCGCCGCGCGCCGGCGCACCGCGGTCCGGACGGCGTCCGCCAGCGCGGGCTCCGCGCCGGCTTCACCGTCGAGAAACACGTCCGCCGGCGGCGAGCCGCGAAGCCCGCACCAGATCCGCAGCGCCTCGCGCCGCGGCTCGCTCACGCCGGCCGCGGCGAGGGCTGAAGTCGCCTCCCCCAGCAGCTCCCGGCGGGTCGGCATCACCTCAGACCGCATCCTGCTCCTGTCGGCTCGCCATCCGGAGCGCGTCGACCAGCTCGTCGAGCCGGCCGTCGATCACGTCGGCGAGATTGTGAACCGAGAGATTGATGCGGTGGTCGGTGACCCGGCTCTGGGGGAAGTTGTAGGTGCGGATCTTGGCGGAGCGGTCGCCGGTCCCGACCATCGCGCGGCGGTCGCGGGACCGGGCCGCCTCCTGCTCGGCGATCATCCGGTCGAGCAGACGCGCACGGAGGACCTCCATCGCCTTGAGCTTGTTCTGCTGCTGGGATTTCTGGTCCTGCTGGCTGACCACGAGTCCCGATGGCAGGTGGGTGATGCGCACCGCGCTGTCGGTGGTGTTCACGCTCTGGCCGCCGGGACCCGAGGAGCGGAACACGTCGATCCGCAGGTCCTTGTCCTCGATCTTCACATCCACGTCCTCGGCTTCCGGAAGCACCGCGACCGTCGCCGCCGACGTGTGGATCCGTCCCTGGGTCTCGGTGGCGGGCACCCGCTGGACCCGGTGCACCCCCGATTCCCGTCTCAGCAGACCGAACGCACCCTCCCCGCGGACCGCGACGATCGCTTCCTTCAGCCCGCCGAGCGTTCCATCGCTGAGGGAGATCGGCTCCCAGCTCAGCCCGTTTCGCTCGCTGAAGCGCTGGTACATGCGATAGAGGTCGGCCGCGAAGAGCGCGGCCTCGTCGCCGCCGGTGCCCGCCCGGATCTCGACGATCGCGTCGCGCGCGTCGTGCGGATCCTGGGGCAGCAGCAGGCCGTGGAGCTCTTCGGTGAGGGCGGCGATCTGGGGACTGAGGCGGGCGATGTCGGCCCGGGCCAAGGCGGCCATCTCGAGGTCGGGCTCGTCGGCGAGCTCACGAGCCTGAGCCAGCTCGTCCTGCAGCCGGTCGAGACGATCGGCCAGACGCACTACGGGCGCGAGCCGCGTGTGCTCGCGCCCGAGCGACTTGAGCTGCGCCGGGTCCCGGGCGACGAGTGGGTCGGCGAGGGCCTTGCCGACCTCCTCCGCCCGCAGCAGTGCCTGGCGGAGCCTCCCCTCCACGGATTACGCCTTGGGCTCCGAGGCCGCCGGCTCGCTCTGGTACCGGCGCCGGAAGCGGTCCACCCGGCCGGCGGTGTCGACCAGGCGCTGCTTGCCGGTGAAGTACGGGTGACACTGCGCGCATACTTCCACGTGGATCGACGTCGTGGTCGAGCGCGTCTCGAACGAGTTCCCGCAGGCGCACACAGCGGTGATCTTGCGGTAGACGGGATGTAGATCGGCCTTCACTGCGGACTCCTGTTCCAGGTTAGCCGGGAAATCTACCGCTGCCGGGGCTGCGACGGTAGGTCCGAGGAACCGGCGGCGTTGACATGCCTACCATGCGCAAGTATGCTATCCCCAACCACTTCCGCTTCCGAGAGGCCCCCGTGCCGCTGTCTCCGATAGAGGTCTTGCGCAAGGTTCCGCTGTTCTCCGGCCTTGGGGAGGCGGATCTTGCGGCCTTCGCCGAGCTGACCCGCGAGCGCAGTTACCCCAAGGGAAGCGTCATCGTGTTCGAGGACGATCCGGGGGACGCCCTGTTCCTCGTGGCCGCCGGACAGGTGAAGGTCGTTCTCATCGCGGAGGACGGCCGAGAGGTGATCCTCTCGGTGCTCGGCGAGGGGAGCTTCTTCGGCGAGATGGCCGTGATCGACGAGGAGCCGAGATCCGCTCACGTGATCGCGATGGAGGATTCCAGCCTCCTGGTGCTCCGGCGGGAGGACTTCCATGCCCGGCTGCGGCACTCCCCCGAGGTGGCCATCTCGCTCCTCAAGGAGATCTCGCGCCGCCTGCGCCGGGCCGACGAGAAGATCGGCAGCCTCGTGCTCCTCGACGTCAACGGCCGCGTCGCCCACCTCCTGCTCCGGATGGCGGACGACGAAGGCGGGGATCATATCACCCGCAAACTGACCCATCACACCATCGCGCAGATGATCGGCTCCAGCCGCGAGACCGTCTCGCGGACCATGCGGAACCTGGTGGAGCGCGGCATCATCACCGTAACCCGCAAGGACATAACTCTCCGGGACCGCCGGTCGCTCATGCTCGCCGCCCGGCGGACGTGAGCGCAGTCACGGACCCGGGGTGATTCTGGCCGTAGCCGCCCGCACCCGAAACGGGTGACGTTGGATGATGCCCGTTCCCATTACGGGGCGCCCTTCGTGACTTACACCTTGAAGTTCTGGGGCACCCGCGGCTCCATCCCCACGCCGGGGCCGCAAACCGCCCGCTATGGCGGCAACACCGCGTGCGTCAGCGTGTCCGGACCCGACGGCCGTCTGGTGATCCTGGACGCCGGCAGCGGTCTGCGGCCGCTGGGCCACGAGCTCATGGCCAGGCGGAACGGGGCGATCTCCGCGGACATCCTGCTCTCCCACACCCACTGGGATCACATCCAGGGGCTGCCCTTCTTCAAGCCGCTCAGCGCGCCGGGCAACTCGTTTTGCATCTTCGGCGCCGCCCAGGAGGGCGTCGCCCTGGAGGAGATCCTGCGGCGCCAGATGGACCCCATGGTGTTTCCGGTTCCCCTCACGGCGCTGGCCGCCGCGATCAAGGTGAACGAGATCACCGAGGGCGAGGTGGAGCTGCCCGACTTCGTGGTGCGCACCTTCCGGCTCCGGCATCCGGGCACCACGCTGGGCTTTCGCATCGCGGCGGCCTCGGGGGGACGGGACATCGCCTACGTCACCGACAACGAGCTGGGCGACGGCGCCGGCTACCCGGTGCGTGCCGACTGGCGTCCTCGGCTGGTGAGCTTCCTCGCCGGCACCGACACGCTGATTCACGACGCGATGTACGCCGAGCAGATCATCCAGGCCCGCTCCGGCTGGGGCCATTCCACCCCCCGCCAGGCGGTGGCCCTCGCCGCCGAGGCCGGATGCCGCAGGCTGATCCTCTTCCACCACGAGCCGGAGCACGATGACGGCGCGCTCGACCGGCTGCTGGAGAATACCCGGGCGTACGCCGAGCGTACCGCCGGAAGCCTGCAGGTGGATGCGGCCATGGAAGGAATGGAACTTCCCCTGTGAGGAGGTCGGCGATGCGGAAGGCCCTGGGATCACTGGCCGTCCTCGCGGCGCTCGGCGCGCCCTGCACCGCCATGGCGCAGGGCGGAAGCGCGCGGTTCGCCGTCCTCCCCTTCGAGAACACCGGCTCCTACGGCCAGGACAAGGAGGTGTTCGAGGGGCTGGAGGTCGGTCTGCCGGCCATGCTCGCCCGGGTGCTCGACCGCCACCCCGGCGCCGACGTCGTGCCGCGGGCGCAACTCACCGAGGCCATGCGGAAGCTCGACCTCGGCCCGGCGCAGCGGGTGGACGCGGCCAGCGCCGCTCAGATCGCCAAGGCGACCGGCGCCCGCTACGCGGTGACCGGGAGCTTCGCGGATTTCTACGGGAAGTTCCGGGTCAACGCCCGGCTGGTGGACGCGACGACCGGCGAGATCGTGAAGGTCGTCTCCAATGACGACCCGAAGCTCCAGGATCGGGCGCAGCTCGCCGCGATCGTGCAGACAGTGTCCGAGAAGATCACGTCCGCCGCCGGGCTGCCACCCTACCCCGCCGGCTCGGCGCCGGCGGCGATTCCCACCGATGCGATCACCGCCTACAGCAGGGGTCTTCTCCACGAGGGCCGCGGCGATCGCGCCCGGGCCAGTGAGTTCTACCAGCGCGCCTTGACGGCGTTCCCCCAGTTCGAGGAAGCGCGCGACGCGCTGGCTCGAGTCCGCGGGGGCTGATCCGGCCCCTCCGCCCGGTTACCGTGCCTTCGGGAACGCGCGGCGCAATCCCTGCGCGAGCCCGAGATGAATCGGCAGCGCCAGCGCGATCACCTGGCCGTTCACCTGGTCGAATCCCGGAAGCGCCTGGACGGCAAGCCCGGCGAGGGAGAACGCGGCCAGAGCGAACGAGGTCACCCTGGCCCAGCGACGAGCCCGCCAGGAGCCCGCCAGTCCCATCGGAACCAGCACGGCCAGCCCCAGGATCAACGGGTTCACCTGGAAGAGATTCTCGTTGCGGTACGCCGCCACGTGGTCGGTGAAGCCCCAGAGGCCGGCGAGCACGACCCCTGCCGATGCCGCGGCGGTGGGGGACTTGCTCACGTTCGAACGTTCCGGGTGTACTCGC
>CAMPKP010000066.1 GCA_946887295.1 uncultured Gemmatimonadota bacterium
CCGTTGCCCCTGCCCCGCCGACGCCGATCCCTGCCGCCGCGCCACCCGGCTCGCCGCTCGCCGGCGCCCTCTTCGGCGGCACTTTCCGCCGCCCCCTCGACCGCTTCGACCTCGACCTCCTCCTCGGCCTCCCCTTCCTCCTCCGGCTCCTCGTCCTCCTCGGGCTCGAGCAGGTCCGAGGCATGGAGAAAGGCGCTCTTCTCCTGCCCGATATCGACGAACGCCGCCTGAATGCCGGGCAGCACGGCTTCGACCCGGCCGAGATAGATGTCGCCGACCGTCCGCCGATGGTCGGGGCGGTCCACCAGCAGCTCGACCAGCCGATCGTCCTCGAGGATCGCCACGCGGGTCTCCCGCTGGCTCCCGTTGATCAGTATCTCGCGCTTCAAGCGATTCTACCTCTGGCAAATTCGGAGGCGCAATACAAACGCGCCTCCAGGCGCGTCGTGGTCGGGAAAAAAAGATACCCGGTGCAAGGGGGGGTTGGGTATTGGGCCGCCATCAATCCGCCACTTCGCCCAGAATCTGCCGGGCGATGACGATCCGCTGGATCTCACTGGTGCCCTCCCCGATCTCGCAGACCTTGGCATCGCGCATCATCCGCTCCACCGGGTATTCCGTGGTATAGCCGTAGCCCCCGAAGATCTGCACCGCCTTGGTCGTGGTCCTCATGGCCAGCTCGGAGCAGTAGAGCTTGGCCATCGCCGCCTCCTTCTTGAACGGCTTGCCGTTCTGCTTCAGCCACGCGGCATGATAGAGGAGATGGGTGCCGGCCTCGATCTCCATGGCCATGTCGGCCAGCTGGAAGCTCACCGCCTGGAAGCTGCCGATGAAGCGTCCGAACTGCTTCCGGACGCCGGCGTACCGCAGCGCCTCCTCGTAGGCACCTTCGGCGATGCCCAGCGAGAGCGCCGCGATCCCGATCCTGCCTGCATCGAGCGTCTTCAGGAAGTTGATGAACCCGAGGCCCGGCTTGCCGAGCACGTTCTCCTTGGGGACGACCGCGTCCTCGAAGACCAGCTCGCGGGTGTCGCTCGCTCGCCAGCCCATCTTGTCTTCCTTCTTCCCGGCCCGCACGCCCCTGGTCTTGGGGAGCGCCTCCGCATGCCCCACGCCGACGGTGCGGGCGCGGTCGAGGTCAACCGTGTCCTTGGTGACGATGAAGCTGGTGATACCCTTGTTCCCCTTCCCTGGCTCCGTCCGGGCGGTGACCGAAAAGATCTCGCCGACCCCGGCGTGGGTGATGAAGACCTTGGAGCCGTTGAGCAGGTAGTGGTCGCCCTTGTCGACGGCCGTCGTGGCGGTGCCGCCGGCGTCGCTGCCCGCGCCGGTCTCGGTGAGGCCGAATCCGCCCAGAACTTTTCCGGAGGCGAGCAGGGGAACGTACTGCTGCTTCTGGGCCTCGGTGCCGAACTCCACGATCGGCGACGTGCCGAGATTGGTGTGGGCGCTGATGGTGAGAGCGTGGCTCGCGTCCACCTTGGCCATCTCGTGGATGGTGATGTAATAGGAGAGCTGGTCCATCCCCGCTCCGCCCAGCTCCTCGCTCCAGGGCACGCCCAGCAGTCCGAGCTCTCCCATCGCCTTGATGTTCTCCCAGGGAAACTCGGAAGTGCGGTCGAGATCGCGGGCGACGGGGGCGATGTGGCTCCGGGAGAAGTCCCGTACCATCTCGCGGACCTGATGGTGATGCTCGGTGAAGTAGAGTGTGTCGTCCATGATCGGTCCCGGAGGAGGCGGCGCGGGGCTTCGTCGGAGCGCAATATAGCCGATCGGCGCTTGCGCGGCGGGGGGTCCGGACCGATCTTCGTGCGGCCCGGACATCCATTCGACTCATCCGCTGTCCCGGAGGTCGCCATGCAGCGCTGGAGGACCCGATCCCTCGCGCTGGCCCTCGCATCGGGGCTCGCCGCGTGCGGCGACGCCGCGCCCGATCCCGACAACCCGCTCGCCCAGCTCACTGCCGCGGCGAGCCAGATGCAGAAGGCGGCGGAGGGGTTCACCGGCAACCGGAAGCCGGTCCCTCCCGTCGCATTCCGCGACCTGATCGGCCTGCTCCCCACCCGAATGCCGGGCATGAAGGCGAGCGAGCCCAAGGGCGAGACCACTACCGCCGGCACCTGGCAATACTCCCAGGCCGAGGTGGACTTCCGGAGCGAGGACGGCGATCGGAGCGCCGAAGTCGGCATCTTCGACTACGCCCACATTCCCTTGCTCTACGTCCCCTTCAACATGATCCTGAGCATGAACGTGGCCAGGGAGAGCACCGAGGGCTACGAGAAGAGCGTGAAGGTCGCGGGCTACCCCGCGTTCGAGAAGTGGAACCGGAGCGGCGCCAGCGAGATCGTGGTGCTGGTAGGTGACCGGTTCATCGTCAAGACCGAGACCCGGGGCCTCGGGGAGGGATCGGCGCGGAAGGTGGCGGAGGGACTCGCCCTCAAGGAGCTGGCCGCGAAGGGGAAGTGACCGCCCCGCGGCCCACCAGCTGCAGCACCCGCCGCAGCTCGGCTTCGAACTTGGCCCGGAAGCGCGGGCCCGCGCCGGAGCGACCGACGTGGTCCCTGCCTGGCTCGCCGGCGGCGAGCTGTGCCAGGGCCCGGTCGCCCAGCACTACATAGGCCGGAACCCCCATCTCCCGCGCCACCGCCGCCCGCCATTCTTCCAGCGCTCGCTCGGCCGCAGTGCGCTCGACCCAAGCTCTCGCACCTTCACTCTTGCCCCTCTCGACGCCGAGCGCTCCCAGGATCGTCGCGCCGTAACGCTCGGCCATGGCGGCACCCACGCCGGGCACGTCGGCCAGCGCGCCCGCGGACTGAGGCGGGTTCCGCGCCAGTCGAAGCAGCACATCGGGCTCCAGCAGGCATCCGCCCCAGGGCCCGGCCCTCCCGCCGAGCGCCTGGCGCAACCGGGCGAGCCGCGCGGCGACCGCCGAGGGCAGCGGGCGGGACACGGGCCCACTGCGGCACCTGTCGCAACCGGCGCAGGACGAGAGCGTCTCGCCGAAGTAGCCGACCAGCGCACGCCGGCGGCAGCCGCTGCCCCGCGCGTACTGCTCCATGGCGCTCAGCCGCTGCTCCGCGCGCCGACGCCGCTGGCGCACCGGCTCCCAGTCCACCGCGCCGAGATCGGGGCGCAGCTCCTGCCTGAGCCGCTCCGCGGACTCGCGCACGTTGGCCGGGACCCGCGCGGCCTGCTCAGGGCTGCGCCAGATCCGCTCGAGCAGGCTCCTCGGCGGGAACGTGACATCGAGCTGGCGGCGGGGGAGGGTGGCGTCGCGCGGGTGCCAGAGCAGCACGCAGCGCGCCGGCTCCCCGTCGCGGCCGGCTCGCCCCGCTTCCTGATAGTAGGACTCGGGTGTGGGCGGCAGGGTCCAGTGAACCACGAGACGGACGGTGGGCTTGTCGATGCCCATGCCGAAGGCGCAGGTGGCGACCACCACGTCGATCCGGTCGGCGAGAAAGGCATCGAGGATGACGGCGCGGCGGGCTCGATCTAGCCCCGCGTGGTATGGGGCCGCACGATGCCCGGCCGCGACCAGCGCGCGGGCCACTCCCTCCGTGACGCTCCGGGTGGGCGCATAGACGATCGCCATGCGATCGTCGCCCGAGAGCAAGCGGCGAAGCGCCTCGAGGCGGGCGCGCTCGTCGGACACCCGCACCACGCCGAACCAGAGGTTCTCCCGGTCGAACGATCCGAGATGCTCGGCGAACCTCGAGGGCGCGAAGCCGAGGGCGCGGGCGATCTCCTGCCGCACAGCTGGCGTGGCGCTGCCGGTAAGCGCGACGGCCTGCGGGCGGCCCAGCCGGTACCGGGCCGCGAGCAGTGCCCGGTAGCTCGGCCGGAAGTCGTGCCCCCACTCGGCGATGCAGTGGGCTTCGTCCACCGCGAGCAGCGCGGGCCTGATGGCCGCCTCGCGCAGCTCGGGCGCGAGCCGCTCGAGCCGCTCCGGCGACAGATAAAGCAGGCGCAGGTGGCCGCCGGAAAGACGCCGCCGAACGGCGGCCTGCTCGATGGCCGTCAGTCCGCTGGTGAGACACGCCGCCGGTATGCCCCGGGCCTCGGCGGCCGCCACCTGATCCTGCATCAGGGAGATGAGCGGGCTCACCACCACGGTGAGTCCGCCCATGGCTACCGCCGGCACCTGGAAGCAGACGGATTTGCCCGCGCCGGTGGGGAGCACCGCGATGGTGTCGGTGCCCGCGAGGATGGACGCCACGACCGGCGCCTGGGCCGGCCGGAAGTCCCCGTATCCGAAATGCCGCCGCAGGACTTCGCGGGCTTCCTCCATCGTCGGGTGCATGCGACATCATTGCAAGACCGGGGACGAGGCGCCGGATCGCGGCACCGCCGCTCGGAGCCGATCCGTCCGGAGCGAAGCAGGCAGGGCGACACGAAAAAAGCGGCGCGCCGTTGCCGGCCCGCCGCTTTCGTGTCCGCAGCCTGCCCGGGTCAGCTTCCGCCGAACCGCAGGCCGACCGTGAAGGGAATGAAGCTCCTGTTTTCACCCTCGATGAACACGTTGTGGAATCGGCCCTCGATGAAGACCCCCGCGGAGCCAGCCTTGAAGTCGAAGCCGGCGCCGGCGTTGAGGCCGAACTTCGTCTCCGACTCGAAGTTGGAGGGCACGTCATCGCCCTTGGCATCCAGGTTGTAGACGCCGCCCCCGCCGATCAGGTAAGGACGGAACTTCGATTCCTCGGAGGTCTTGAACTTGTAGACCACGTTCCCCGTCCCGTAGATCAGCTGCGACTGAGCGTCGAGTGGACTCTCATCGCTCAGCCGGCTGAATGTCCCATCGATCTGGAACCCTACAGGGAGGTTTTGCGGCACGAAGGACACCCCCGCCGTCCCGTGCCAGCCGAGCTTGGCGACATCATCGAAGTCTCCGAGTGGCAGGGTCACGCCGCCGCCCAATGAGAACTCGGCGCCCTGGGCGAACGCCTGGCCGGCGCCAACCGACGCTAGAAGCACCGCACTCAAGACCGAACTCCTGATCGCGCTCATGATTTCCTTCTCCTGTTCCCCGGTGTGTGCGTGCGTTGACCTCCGTTGCGACGGGAAACTAGCTAAGCAGAGACCGCGGGCGTGTGACACGCGTCACATGCGCCGGGAACCCGCGCCGGACCCCTTCCGGCCGGCGAGGAGTCGCAGCAGGAGCGAGGCCGCGAGCAGGGCCATGGCGCCCCAAACCATGCGGCGATCTTCCCGCATGATCGCGAGGACGGCCACCACCATGCCGGCCAGCGAGAGCACGAGCCGCAGACGATTGATGCTCATGTGCGTGTCAGGAAACGGCCGATGGCGTCGCGGAAATCGGGAGTCTGCCGGGCGACGGCGTTGACCCGCGCGCCCAGGGCGATACCCTGCTCGAACGACTGGCCATCGAGCTGGTGGAACAACCGCTTGGTGAGCGCCAGGGCCGACGCCGAGGCCGACGCCAGCGTGCGTGCCAGGTCGGCCGCCTCGCGCGCCAGGTCGTCGTCCCCCACCACCCGGGAGACCAGGCCGCAGGCCAGCGCCTCCGCCGCGCTCAGCGTGCGGCCCGTCAGGACCAGGTCGAGCGCCAGCTTCTCGCCCGCGAGCCGGCGAAGCATGGTCATCACCATCGCGGGGACGAATCCCCGCAGGACCTCGGGATAGCCGATCTGCGCGCCGGTCCCGGCGAGCACGATGTCGCACGCGGTCATGAGACCGGCCCCACCCGCGAGCGCGCGTCCCCGCACCACCGCGATCACCGGCTTGGGCAGCTCGCGAATCCGGGCGAACAGCGCCCCGAGCCGGAGCGCGGCCGCCTCGTTCTCCTCCGGCGACGCGTCGGCGGAAGCGAGCAGCTCCTCCAGGTCGGCCCCGGAGCAGAAGTCCTTCCCCGCTCCGGTCAGCAGCACCACCCGCACGTCCGGGTCGAGGTCGGCCGACTCGAGCGCTCGATGCAGCGCTTCGATCAGTGCGGAGCTGAGCGCGTTCCGCTTCTCGGGGCGGTCGAGCGTGAGGGTGAGCACCCCATCCTCGCGGGAGGAGGCGAGCGGCGAGGCCGATGGAGTCATCCCGGCACGAGCCGCCGGGCCAGCGCGGGAGGAACGGGGATCTCCATCCGCAGGAGCGCGGTGGAGTAGACCTTGCCCTGGGCGTCGGTCTTCAGCGAGATGGTCCCGCCGCCGTCGAGGGCCTCGTGCAGCAGGAAGTTGAGTGCGTTGAGATTGGGCAGCTCGAAGCGCTCCACGCCGCTCACCATGCCCCTGAAGTGTCTCGCCACCCGCGCGGCCGTCACTTCTCGCTCCAGTAGAGGGTAGTACTCCGGCTCCAGTGCGATGAGGCCCACGTTCGCCGTGTTCCCCTTGTCGCCCGACCGCGCGTGCGCCAGGTAGCGGAGTTGGAGGCCCTTCCCGGGCGCCCTGGCCGACCGTCGCTGAGCCATGCGCATTCTCTCCTGTGGGTGGCGATCCGATGGGTGGCGATCCGATCCGCGATCAGGCGGAGAGAATCTCCACCTTCACGTGCTGCTCGATCTCGCGCCGATCCACCAGCGCCGGCCAGTAGGCCACCACTTCCTCCACCGCCGGGCGCCCGCCGGCGAACCCCGTGACGCTCGGCGGCCCGGTCAGCACCAGCGGCGCGATCTCGCGGGTGAACCGATCGACCGGAGCCTTGTCGCGCGCACGCACGCCGACCCGGAGCTGCACCTCGGGCAGGTCCGGGCACGGAGGGCCGCTCAGCCGACCGTGGGTCGCGTCGACGCCTACAAACTCGGTGAGGATCTGCTCGAATTCCAGACCGAGGTCCGCCAGGCGCTGGCGGAGAATCCGGTCGGCGGCCTTGGCCTTGTCGTAGGCATCCGGCCACGCATAGACGAGCGTGCCGACAGCCTTGTATCCATAGAAGTAGGCGATCGAGACCTTCAGCATGGGCGTCCGGGGCCCTCCCTCGATGCCGGACACCCGCACCCGGTTCCGCCCCGCCTGGCGGAGGCGGATGCTGGTGAAGTCGGCCACGCCGTCCGGGGTTATGTAGCTCCGCGGATCGCCCATCTCGTAGACCAGCTGCTCCGTCACCGACGCGACCGACACGACACCGCCGGTGCCCGGATGCTTGGTCACGACGAAGCTGCCGTCCGCCGACGCCTCGACGATCGGAAAGCCCGGGTCGGCCATGCCCTTCACCGAGCGCCATCCCTTGAGGAGGTTGCCGCCCGAGGCCTGCGCGCCGCACTCGATGATGTGCCCGGCGACGGTGCCGGCCGCCACCTTGTCCCAGTCCTCCGGCGACCACCCGAACTCGTGGAAGATCGGCCCCAGCGTGAGCCCGGTGTCGGTGACGCGCCCCGTGACGACCACGTCGGCCCCGCCGCGGAGCGCCTCCACCATCGGCGCCATGCCCAGGTAGGCGTTGGCCGACAGGACCCGATCGCGGATCTCGGAAAGCGGACGGCCGGTCTCCATGTCCGCCAGGGTGTGACCCCGGCCGATCAGCTCGTCGAGCCGGCCGAGGATGTCGTCACCCGTCACCAGCCCGACCCGCAGCCGTCCGGCGAGGCCGAGCTTGCGCGCCACGTCCAGCACCGCCTCGGCACAGCCCCGGGGGTTCACCCCGCCGGCGTTGGAGGTGACCTTGATGCCGCGCTCCACGATGTCCGGAAGAATGCGCTCCATCAGCGGCACGAAGTCCCTGGCATATCCGGCACGCGGGTCGCGCGACTTCTGTTTCTGCATGATGGACATCGTGACTTCGGCGAGGTAGTCCATCATCAGGTAGTCGATGGGACCGCCGCGCACCTGCCGCACCGGCGCCTCGAGCCAGTCACCCCAGAACCCCTGGCCGGCGGCGATCCGCACGACCCGCCCGCTCATCGCCCGCTCCTGTCGGGGAGGCCGCTCTCGCGGGTCCACACCTGCTCGCCGACGCGCACGAGCACCACGCCGAGCGGTGAGAAGCCTGCCGGCATGGGCCAGGGATCCGGCGGGAGACCGAAGCGCAGCGAGGCGCGCTGCCGAGGCGCGACGCGCGTCTCGCCCGCCGCGGCGGGAGCCACAGCCACCGCGGAATCCGCGTACAGCCGGATGGTGGCCGTGACGCTCCACGGGCGTTCGTCGGAGGCGTCCGCGAAGCCGGGAAACAGCGTCACCTCGGCGCGGGTGTCGCCGTGGCCATCGGGGAGCACCGTGCTGAGACGTCCGAAGGCGTACTCCATGGGATCCTGGGCGATCTGCCGGCCCACCGAATCGAGCACCGTCACCCCGAAGTCGGTGAATCTGCCCCATTGCTCGCGGCTCATCGCGATATCGACCTCGAGGCCGGTAGCCCATGCGGGAATGTCGAACGGGATGCGCCGCACGGATGACCCGGTCGCCCGCACGGTGTCCCGGCGCTGGGCGCCTCGCAACCGCAGCTCGACGCCTGCATCCACCGGCTGGCGGGTCACGTTGACCAGGTCGGCGCTGACGACGTCACCCTCGCGGCCGGCGGCGATCGTGAACGGGGCCTGGACGACCGTGGCGGTGAGCGTCATCCCGGAGCCGAGGGCGGGTGAAGCGGCGACCTGATACTCGCCGCGCACCGCGTCGCGCGCATCCACCCGGTAGACCGCCCCGTCCATCCCGCCCAGCGGACGGGTGCCCGCTTCCCGATACGGTGCCCCGCCGGGCTCGTGGAGATAGGCGAGCCCCCGCTGACCCGGTCCGGACGCGACCCGCACCTCGAACGGCCGGGCGCTGTCCGCGGCGAAGAACGACCGCAGGGTCTCGCCGGCGCCGACCGGGGTGGCCCGGCGGAGCGCGACAGCCGTGTCGGCCACTTCTGCCGCCACGACCACCGTCGTCACCAGATGGAACCCCGGCCCGGCGAGCGTATCGTCAGGCCACCCCGAAACGACGCCGGTGTACGCACCCGGCGCGGCCAGCCCCTCGCCATCGTAGCGCAGCTCGACGGTGGTCACCTCGTCCCCGAGCGTGACGGCGCGTGGCCCGGTGAGCCACGGCACGTCGCTTCTGAGCGCATACGAGGCCGGTGCCGCACCGCTCGGGCGTCTGATCTCGAATCGCCGGACGCCGGTCCTCCCCGCCCGCGGGGAGGCCACGACCCAGGCGGCGGTCGTCCTGCCGCCGGGAACGGTCACCTCGACGTCCGGCGCCTTGCCGCCGCCCAGCAGCCAGCGGTACGCCGAATCCACGTCCGGCAGTCCTCGCCCCTCGTCGAGGTAGCCGGCCTGGGGCGCGGGGCGGCCGGTCGCCATCAGTGCCTGGCGAAAGGCCCGTGCGTCGGCCGGCCGCTGCTCGGGCGGCAGCGCGGAGAGAAGCAGCGCCGCCAGGCCCGCGACGTGGGGCGCCGCCATGCTGGTCCCCTGCTTCACCTCGTCCCCCGCATTCCACAGGGGCACGCTGCTGTAGGCCACGGCAGGCGCGACGATGTCCGGCTTCGCCACCTCGCCGCCCCGCGCGCTGAAGTCCGCGATGATCTCCTCGGCGCCGCCGCCCGGCCCGGGCGGGAGAAAGACGGGAGGGATCGTGCCGCCCACCGAGATCGCCCGGCTGGCCGATCCGGGGAAGCCGATGGTCGACAGACCGGGACCATCGTTGCCGGCGCTCACCGTGAGGACGGTCGCGGGGTGGGCGGCGACCACCGAGTCCACCAGGATGTCGATCCGCGCCTCGCCCTCCCGCTCGTTGCCCACGCCGAAACTGAGATTGATGACCAGCGGCTGCCGCCGACCCGCCGCGAAGCGAATGGCGTAGTCCATCGCGGCCACGATCGAGCCGGCGGTGGAGACGCTGCCGTTGGCGCCGTTGGAGATCTTCAGGCCGAGCATCTGCGCGCCGGGCGCCACGCCGTCGAATCCGCTGACGCCGTACAGGTCGTTCGCACCGGCGATCCCCGCCACATGGGTGCCGTGGGAGTCGAGCGCGAAGACCAGGGCGAGCACCGGCTCGCCCCCGCGCTCCGAAAGATTCGCCGCCAGGTTCACCCTGGGCGCACGGCCGCGCGGCGCCCACCCGAAGGTGTCCCGGCCGAGCAGATAGTCGCGCACCGGTCGCTCGCCGGCGAGCGACCCGTCGCCGTCGGTGTCGGCGAGCACGACCCACCCGTCGGTGGCGCGGGTGACGACCACCGCCAAGGTGTCGGTCGCGTCACCGTCGCGATCGAGATCGGCAGCGGGCGGCTGCCCCAGCGACAACTCTCGCAGCGTCCCGGCGTAGTAGGGTCCCGTGGTGTTGAGGGCCACCACGCTGCCGAAGCCGCCCAGCCGGCGGCCGGCGATCTCCACCGTGTCGCGACGCGGCGTCACGCGGGTCAGCTCCACGATCCCCTCGCCCGAGAAATCGCGCAGGTCCACCAGCTTGGGGTCGCCGCTGGAGGTGGTGCGCAGCCCGGGCACGCCCGGATCCACTCCCGTATCGAGAATGGCGATCAGCACCCCGCGGCCGTCCCCCGTCGGGTGTTCCCTGACGAACCGATCGGCGCCGGTGCTGGCGAGCGGCATCCATCCGTGGGCGTACGCCACCTCCGGAGGGGCCAGCCGCGTGACCTTCTCCTCCACGACCGGAACCCGCACCGATGGAGAGGTCCGGGACGCGGGATCGACGCGCGGCTCCGGCGGAGCGGCAGCCGGCTTGTGGGGAGGCGGAGCGCAGGCGAGCACGATCGCCAGGGCCAGCGAGCCGAGAAGGCGCATGAGCGGTTAGCGGGCGGCGCCCGCGTCCAGGGGCGGCAGCACGAAGGCGCCGAGGTGGGGGCCGGCGTAGTTGGCGCAGACCCGAAGCGCGAAGGCGAGCTGGGTGCGGGTCTCCTCGGGCGTGACGATGGCGTCCACGTGGCCCCGCGCCGCAGCATGGCGGGCGTCGAGCTGCATCTCGTAGTCGGCGCGCATGGACTCCATCGAGCGCTGGACCTCCGGCGCGACCTCGCGCTGCTCCCGCCGGGCCCGCTCGATCTCCGGCCCGTGCACCGCCATCACGGCCGACTCCCCCTCCATCACCCCCATGCGCCCGGTGGGCCAGGAGAGAATGAAGTCGGGATCGAATCCCTGCCCCGCCATGGCGTAGTAACCCGCGCCCGACGCGTGGTTCACCGTGAGCACGATCTTCGGCACCGCGGCGGTCGCCATGGCCTCGACGAAGCGCGCACCCGCCCTGATGATCCCGGAGTGCTCCGCCTCCGGCCCGACCATGAACCCGCTCACGTCCTGCACGAAGAGAATCGGAATCGCCTCCCGGCTGGCCGTCTCGATGAAGTAGGCGACCTTTTCCGCGCTTCCGGTGTAGAGGATCCCGCCGAACCGGGGGCGCTCACCGGAACGGGTCTTGACGAGGCCGCGCTGGTTCGCGATCACCGCGACGGGCCATCCCCCGATGTGCGCGTGACCGCAGATCATCTCCTTGGCGACCTCCGGCTGGAACTCGTCGAGGGCGCCGCCGTCGAGCAGACAGGCCAGCACGTGGCGCATGTCGTAGGAGAGGCGATGGTCGTGAGGGAGGATGTCGTACAGGTCGGTCGGCGGCCGGAGCGGCGGCCGCTCGGTGAGGACCCGGTGACGGACGCCGTCCACCCGGGGCAGCCGGCCGACGTACTCGCGGATCCGCTCGAGGCATTCCCGGTCGTTCGCCGCGCGGTAGTGGGCAACGGCACTCAGCTCGGTGTGGGTGCGCGCCCCGCCCAGCGTTTCGGCGTCGATGGTCTGGCCGGTTGCGCCCTTCACCAGGTTGGGGCCGCCCAGGCCCATGAAGCTGGTGCCCTCGACCATGAAGATCACGTCGGAGAGCGCCGGGAGATAGGCTCCGCCGGCGACGCAGCTCCCCATCACGGCGCTGATCTGCGGCACCCGCAGGTACCGCCGCATGATGGAGTTGTAGTAGAAGATCCGGGCGGCGCCGTACTGGCCGGGGAAGACGCCGCCCTGGTACGGAAGGTTCACGCCGGCGCTGTCCACCAGATAGACGATGGGTACCCGCTGGCGCATCGCCACTTCCTGCGCGCGGAGAATCTTCCGGATGGTCTCGGGCCACCACGATCCGGCCTTCACGGTCGCGTCGTTCGCCACTACGACCACCTCGCGGCCCTCGACGACGCCCACGCCGGTGATCACGCCCGCACCGGGCGCCTGCCCCTCGTACTGATCGTGCGCCACCAGCAGGCCGAGCTCCAGCCACGGCGCGCCCGGATCGAGGAGGCCTTGCACCCGCTCGCGCGGCGACAGCTTCCCCTGGGCGTGCATCTTCGCGACCCGGGCCGCCCCGCCGCCTTCCTGAAGCCGCGCCGCCAGCCGAAGGTACTCTTCGCTGAGCTGCCGGAGACGGCTCTCCTTCGACTGCGCGGAGGTAGTCACGGCGGGCCTCAGGGCTCGAGGTGCTCGACCGCCCACGACTCGATGTAGTCGATGAGGTCGGAGGTGGGCGTGCCGGGTCCGAACAGCCGGCCGATCCCCTGCTCGCCGAGCGCCGCCATGTCCTCGGCGGGGATGATGCCGCCGCCGGTGACCAGGATGTCGGGCCGGCCCGCTTCCACCATCAGCTGGCGGACTCGCGGAAAGAGGGTCATGTGCGCGCCGGAGAGGATCGAGAGCCCGACCACGTCCACGTCCTCCTGCACCGCGGCGGTCGCGATCATCTCGGGAGTCTGATGGAGCCCGGTGTACACGACTTCCATGCCGGCGTCGCGCAGGGCGGCCGCGACGACCTTGGCGCCCCGGTCGTGGCCGTCCAGGCCCGGCTTGGCCACCAGCACGCGGATCGGCCGCGGAAGCGAGTGTTGCGAGCCCGGCATCGTCAGGTGCGTTCTCCGTTCAGCAGGTCGTCGGCCAGCGCGCCGAGCGAGTCGAACCTGGGGCAATCGGGCGCGGCGCCGGGGAGGACCAGCCCCAGCAGAGCCGCCGGCATTCCCGCGGCCCGCGCGCCCACCACGTCCACCTCGTACAGGTCTCCGACGTACAGCGCCTCCGCCGGCGCGACGCCCAGGGCGTCGAGCGCGGCCCTGAAGATAGCGGGATCAGGCTTTTCCACACCCACCAGAGCCGAGTCGAGCACCACATCGAAGCGGTCGCGCAGCCCGGCGGCGACCAGGGCTTCCTCCACCCGGCCGTCGCTGTTCGACACCACGCCGAGCCGCAGTCCGGCCGCGCGGAGCCGGTCCAGCGCCTCGCGCGTGCCGGGCGCGAGCCGGCCCCACAGATGGAGCTCACGATGCAGGCCCTGGAGGCACTCGCCGACTTCTTCCATGCGAGCGGCCGGCACGCCGGCGCCGGTGAAGAGCGCCTCGAGGTAGACCCGGGCCCGGTCGCGGTCCGCCCCCCGGGCGTGCTCCGCGGCCCGGGTCGCGGCGCCGGTGCCCGCGGCGAGCCGCCCGGGATCCAGCGAAATGCCGAGCGCGGCGCCGACGGCGGCCGCCATCCGGTCGTGATCGAGGAAGAGAAGCGTGTTGCCGGCGTCGAAGAGCACCGCCTTCAACGACGCCGGCAGACGGGCGGGGACGGTCAGCGGAACCGCAGCAGGCCGGCGAGTCCCTCGATCGCATCGCGGGCCTCGGGCTCGTACACCACGTTCACGTCCACCCCCTGCCGGAGCGCCTCCTCGATCGCGTCGTCCACCACGTCGAGCACCGGCGTCGGCTCGCCCTCGGCGCGGCAGTCGCGCTCGGTGAGCGCCAGCCTTCCGGTGTCGCCGCAGCGGAATCCGGGCTCGCCCGCGTCGGCGTGGACCAGCAGCGCCCGCACCTGGCCCCGCGACAGCGCGCGGAGGGTCGGCGTCATGCCGTTGACCGCCCACCCGCTGCCGAGGGACTCCTGCATCTCGCGCACCAGCGCGCGCTCGGAGTCCCGCTCCCACGCCTCCCGCACCGCGAGGGTGGCCTGGTGCACCAGGGCCGGCGTCGCCTCCTTGGGGTTGAGGCGCGCCGTGCCCAGCACCCGCTCCACCAGATAGTTGTGGAGGAACGGCTCGACCGCCGCGGCGTCGGTCCCCGTGCCGGCCAGGACGATGCCGTGCGCCGGGTGGCGCCGATCGATGGCGAAAAGCTCGCGCGCGATCGCCTCGAAGTGGCGCTGCTTCTCCTCGCGGATCCGGTTGTTGTAGGAGTGCTCGCCCCAGCCCGGGCCGTCCTCGTCGCCGTGAAAACGCTTGCCTCGGGTGGCCTCGGCCCAGAGGCTGGGAAGCTCACGGGCCCCGAACGCGGTGACCTCGAAGAAGCGGGCCGCGGTCCGGTCGAGCACAACGGTGAGCAGGCGCCCGAACTCGTCCTCGACCGAGGCCAGCTCGCGGACCAGCGGCGAGGTGTCCACCGCGAGCCGCGACCGGTAGACGAACGGCAGCGGGATCGCCTCGAAGAGCCCGATCGGCTCGCAGGCGAACAGCGCGATTCCCTGGGTGGAGGGAAGGTTCTCCTGGCTGCGCAGGTGGGTCTGGATCCGATCCAGGTCGCGCGCGACCTCCTCCTGGATCGCACGGTCGAGCCCCAGCCGGGGCAGCGCCTGCACCACCTCCCGCACCCGGTTCTTGAGCTTGATCAGGTACTTGCCGCGGCTGCGGTCACGCGGCTCGAGCTTCTGGTAGCAGGTCACCACCCGGTGGTTGCCGGCGTTCACCGCCGCGAGGCGCTGCAGCCGCTCCCGCTCGGTGGCACCGTCTCCCCGCGCCCGGTCAGAAGAATACCGGCTCGCGATAGTTGCCATAAATGTCCTCGAGCACGTGCCGGATCTCGTACAGCGTGCAGTACGCACGGGCACAGTCCAGCATCGCGGGTATGATGTTTCGGTCTTCGGCGGCGGCGCACCTGAGCGCCGCCAGGCGCTCGGCGACCACCGCCTGATCACGGTCCGCCCGGAGCCGGGCCAGCCGCGCGCGCTGGGTCCGCTCCGCGGCGTCGCCGACCTTCAGGATCCCGAGCGGCGGCTCCTCGTCCTCCACGAACTGGTTGACGCCGACGACGGTCCGCCGCCCCTGCTCCACCTCGCTCTGGAACCGCATGGACGCCTGGGCGATCTGGCGCTGGAACCAGCCGGACTCGATCGCCCGCACCACGCCGCCCTGGGCCTCGATCTCGGCGAAGAGTCCCTCCGCCTCGCGCTCGAGTGCGTCGGTCAGCGCCTCGACGTAATACGAGCCGCCGAGCGGATCGGCGACGTTGGGCACCCCGGTCTCGTAGGCCAGGATCTGCTGGGTCCGCAGCGCGACCCGTACCGACTCCTCGGTCGGCAGCGCCAGCGTCTCGTCGAGCGCGTTGGTGTGAAGCGACTGGGTGCCGCCCAGCACCGCCGCGAGCGCCTGGTACGCCACCCGGACGATGTTGTTCTGCGGCTGCTGCGCGGTGAGAGTGACGCCGGCCGTCTGGCAGTGGAACCGCATCTTCCAGCTCCGCGGGTCCGCCGCGCCGTAGCGGTCGCGCAGGTGCCGCGCCCAGATCCGCCGCGCGGCCCGCAGCTTCGCGATCTCCTCGAAGAAGTCGTTGTGGACGTCCCAGAAGAACGACAGCCGAGGCGCGAAGGCGTCCACCGGGAGCCCTCGTGCAAGGCCGTGCTCCACGTAGCAGAAGCCGTTGGCCAGGGTGAAGGCCAGCTCCTGCGCCGCGGTCGCGCCCGCCTCGCGGATGTGGTAGCCCGAGATCGAGATGGTGTTCCACTTCGGGGTGTGCTCCGCCGCCCACTCGAAGAGGTCCACGATGATCTTGAGCGCCGGCTCCGCGGGATAGATCCAGGCGTGCTGCGCCATGTACTCCTTGAGGATGTCGTTCTGGATGGTCCCCTGGAGCCGGGCGATCGGCACGCCCTGCTTCTCCGCCGCGGCGACGTAGAAGCAGAACAGCATGGCTGCGGGGCCGTTGATCGTCATCGAGGTGGAGACCTGGTCGAGCGGGATCCCGTCGAAGAGAGTCTCCATGTCGGCGAGACTGGAGATGGCCACGCCGCACTTGCCGACCTCGCCCTCGGAGCGGGGATGGTCGGAGTCGTAGCCCATCAGCGTGGGAAAGTCGAACGCGACCGAGAGGCCGGTCTGGCCCCGCTCGAGCAGGAATTTGTACCGCTCGTTGGTGTCTTCGGCGGTGCCGAACCCGGCGAACTGCCGCATGGTCCACAGGCGCCCGCGATACATCGTGGGATGGATGCCGCGGGTGTAGGGAAACTCGCCCGGCAGACCCAGCGCGCCCAGGGGATCGGCCGGCAGGTCGAGCGGGGTGTAGAGCGCCTCGACCTCGCGACCCGACACCGAGGAGAACTCCGCGTCGTCGCGGACCGGGAGCCCCGCCGCCAGCGCGCGCCAGGCCGCGACCTCGGCCCGGAGCCGCTCCACCTCGCGTTCCAGCTCGGTTCCCCACGTCGTCATAGGCGGGCACCCTGTTTGAGTCCGTCCAGCACCTCGGTGGCCACGTCGTACGGGCTCAGCCGGCCGTCCACCACCTCGTCGAGCCGGTCGCGGATGAGCCGCTCCGCGTGAGTCTCGTCCCACATCCAGCGCCGTGCGGCGCGGTCCACCACCTCGCGGGTCCGCTCCAGCATGCGGCGGCGGCGGCGCTGCTCCAGCGTCCCGGACCGGGCGAGCCACTCGTGGTGCCGGTCGAGCGCGGCGATCAGCTCGTCGGTGCCCTCGCCCTTGGCGGCCACCGTGAGCACGACGGCGTGGGCCCACGCGCCGTCGCCCGCGCGCTGGTCCTCATCGCCCGGCCGCGTCCGCCCGGCGGGGCGGTAGCCGTGGTGGGCGGGCATGTTGCGATAGGCGTTGCCGCGCCGGATGCCGAGCGTCACCTCGATCTCGTGGCGCAGCTTGTCGGCGCCGGGGCGGTCCGACTTGTTGACGACGAAGATGTCGGCGGCCTCCATGACGCCGGACTTGAGCGTCTGGATGCCGTCTCCCGACTCGGGAACGAGCACGAGGATGGTGGTGTCGGCCATGCGGGCGACGTCGAGCTCGGACTGGCCGACCCCGACCGTCTCCACCAGGATGCGGTCGAAGCCGGCGGCATCGAGCAGGTCGCAGACCTCGCGGGTCGA
>CAMPKP010000067.1 GCA_946887295.1 uncultured Gemmatimonadota bacterium
GGTCGGCGAGCACGACTTCGTCCGCCTCCATCGCCTGCCTCAGGATGGTCGCCATCACCGAGTGCGGCCGGAGCCGCGGACCGTAGACCGAGAAGGGCCGCAGCACCACGACCTGCATCCCGAACGAGTGGGCGTAGGCGCGCACGTAGTGCTCCGCGGCGGCTTTCGCTGCGGCGTATGGAGAGCGAGGGTCCAGCCTGTCGCCCTCGGAGACGGGATTCGCTTGCGGTTTACCATAGACCTCCGCGGACGAGAGGTAGACGAAGCGTGGAACACCGGCCACCCGGCAGGCCTCGAGCAGCGCGAGCGTGCCGCCGCCGTGCACTCGCGCGTACTCGAGCGGCGCCTGGAAGGACTCGTGCACCGACGGCGGCCCCGCCAGGTGGATGGCGGCGTCGGCCCCGGTTGCCAGGCCTGCCAGCGTCTCCCGGTCCTCGATGTCGGCAAACACCGGCGAGACGCCCGAGGGGAGACCCCAAATCGTCTGGCCCGGCGCCGCGGCCAGCGCTCTGACCCTGGCGCCCCGCCGGACCAGGGCCTCGACGACCGCGCAGCCGATGAATCCTCCGGCCCCGGTCACCAGCACCGTTCCGGGGGCGGACCCTTCTCGACTCTCAGCTCGCACGCGCACGGTCGGGCCCGATGAGCTCCACGAACAGATCCTCCAGGGCCCGGCTCATGACCTCGGGCCGGTAGCGCTCCTGATAGCGGCACTGTGCGGCTGCTCCCAGGCGCCGGCAGGTCGCAGGGTCGCGCAGGAGCCTGAGCACCCCGGCGGCAAGGGCGCCCGGGTCGTTCGTCGGGACGACCAGCCCGGTCTCCTCGTGAGTCACCATCTCCTCCACCCCGCCCACGTTCGTCACCACCGCCGGCTTCGCGAGGGACATGCCCTCGGTGATCGCGATGGGAAGCGAGTCGTGGAGCGAGGCGTGGGCATGCACGTCGATCACCTCCCAGATGTCCCCGATCGAGCCGGGCCAGCTCACGATCCGCACCCGCTCCGCCACGCCGAGCGCCAGGGCCTCCCTCCTGAGCGTGTCGGCATATGCCGGATCCTCGTTGGCATACCCGGTGAGGATGAAATACGTGTCCGGCCGCTGCGAGAGCACCTCCCGCGCGGCCCTCAGAAGCACGCGCTGTCCCTTGTAGGGGATCAGGCGGCTCACCTGTCCCACGACGCGCACCGAGGGGTCCAGGGGGATGTCCAGGAGCCGCCGCATCTCCGGGTTGGTGCGGGTCGCCACCGGCACCGGCACTCCGTTCGGGATCACCATCGCGCGGCGATGGGGACGGTACATCCAGCGATTGATGAGGTCCGAGTTCGCCCTGGAGTCGCAGATGAAGGCGTCGGCGCGGGCGTACACCGCCTGGCCCAGCAGCCGCATGCCGGGGCGGTCGAAGTAGGTGGGGAAGTACTGGGTGACGGTCGTCGGCCGCCCGGTGAGGGAGCCGGCAACCACACCGAACAGCGTCGCCGTCGCGTGCTGCGCGTCGATCAGATCGATGCGCCGCTCTCGTATGACCCGGCACAGCCGGCGCACCAGGCGGCCCAGCGTCACGCCGGCGCCGATCACGTGGGCCGGCCGCCGGGAGGGGCGTATCCTCACCCGCGGCTCCATGCCCAGGTCGATGACCTCGATCCCCGCCTCCGCGAAGATCGGCCGCAGCGACCCGACCTGCTGCTCGTGACTCGCCTGGCCCCGATACAGCGTGATCAGCACGTGGTCGAAGCGCGTCCTGTCGATGGTGCGCGCGAACGAGAGCAGCCGGTTCTGGCTGCCCCCGAACGCCAGATCGCCGATCACGGAGGCGATCCGCAGACGGCGCTTCATGCCCCGCCGTCGGGGAGCGCGTGCTCGGCCCGCTCCGCGGCACCCATGTCGTTGACGTCGATCCAGGAGGCCTGGTGCGGGAAGGCCGCAATGCGCTCGCCCGCTGCCAGGAGCTGATTCGCCAGCCAGGAGATCCCCGTCGGCCGGCCGCGGGGAATTCGGGCGATGGCGGCCGGGCCGAGCACCAGCACGCCGCTGGAGACCAGGACCCGGTGCTCGGGCTTCTCGGTGTAGGAGACGACCCAGCCGTCGCGGACCTCCACCTCGCCGAAGGGAATTCTGAACGGCTCGAAATGGACCGCCGTGGTGAGGGCGGCGCGCGCCTTCCGGTGATGGCCGACGATGGCGGCGAGATCGAGGGTCGTGAGGTTGTCGGCGAAGACGACCAGCAGGTCGGGATCGCGGCGGTCGATCTCGGCCGCGGCGCCGATGTTGCCGAGCGGCTGCTGCTCCTCGTACAGACGAAGATCCCCGCCTCGGGAGGAGACCAGGAGCCGGCAGGGCCCACGGACGAACTCCGCCACCTCGGGGCTGTGGGCCGGGGTGGCCACGACGATGTCCCGCACGCCGCGGTCGAGCAGCGCCAGCAGGTTGCGCTCCAGGAGCGTCCTCCCGCCGACGGCCACCAGCGGCTTCGCGGTCGTCACGCCGCTCGCGCGCATCCGCTCGCCTCGACCGCCGGCCATGACCAGCGCGGTCGTCACGGCCGGACCTCGAGCTCGAAGACGAAGATCCTGAGAGCTTCGGTGCCGGTGTTCCGCAGGGAGTGAGTGCCGCCGGGAGGGTTTCGAATGAGGTCCCCCGAGCCGACCGCGAAGGTCTCGCCGTTCCGCGTCATTTCCCCGACACCCTGGAGGACGAGATAGAACTCCTCCTCGCTCCCAGCGTGGGTGTGCTGGCCGATGCTCGTCCCAGGCGGGAGCTCGGCCAGGTCGATGAAATTGCATCCCCCGGCCATGGACTCACGGTCGGCCAGACGGGCGAACCGGATCAGGCCTTCGCCGCCGTGCGCGCGGATGTTCGACAGCGCCGCGCGGCCGAGGTTCATGCGGTCATAGGACGAGCGATCGGTCATGCGGTTGTCGGTGCGGGATGGGAGCGGGGCGAGAGGCGCTGCCCCTTGGTGGGAACTTACGGTGCGCCGCCCAATGGGCTAGGGGGTGCCCTCGGCGACACACTGCAACATCTTGCACTACAAGAACTTAAGATGACCGGCACCCATGGGTTCCACTGCCCGCGGAGGTAGGATTGCCGCTCAGGCCGTTCCGCGGCGCCGCGGCGCCGCCAGCGCGCCGCCGAGCATCAATCCAGTGGCCACGGCTCGCCTCCCTTCGGCTCACGCAGCCTGCTCGGTGATCACCGCGAAATGGCGGAGCTCCCATGGCGGGAGCAGATTCCTGGGGAGTATACTCGAAGCAACAACCCGACCCCATTGCCGCTCCGGATTTCGGTACAGGAAGAGGTGGTGATATGGCGACACCTTCATGGCAGGCCAACGGGCAATACTACGAAACCTGCAGTTGCGATTTTGTGTGTCCCTGCATTCCGGGACAGATGGCCGTCGACCCGACCAAGGGGTCGTGCACGTTTGCCATGGCATTTCGGATCGAGCGCGGGAATTTCGGGGCCGTCTCCCTGGATGGCCTGGGCTTCATCATCCTCGGATTGACACCCGAGGCGATGGGCAAGGGAAACTGGTCCGTGGGTGTCATCGCCGACGCGCGAGCGAGTGCCGAGCAGCGCGACGCAATCACCTCGATTGCGAGCGGCTCCGCGGGTGGCCCCATGGCCGCCTTGTCCCCCCTGGTAGGGGAGTTTCTGGGTGTGGAATCGGCGCCGATCGAGTTCGATCGCAAGGGGACCAAGTGGTCGGTCACGGCCGCGAGGCTCGTCGACATGGCCGCCGAAGGCGCCATGGGGGTGGATCCCAACGCCACCGAGCCGCTCCATCTGGACAACACGGGCCACCCGGCCGCGAACCGGTTTGCCCTCGCCCGTGCATTGAAGAGCCATGTGGACGCCCTCGGGTTGCGCTGGAGCGACACGAGCGGGAAGAACAATGGTCAGTATGCGCCGTTCTCGTGGCGCAGTGCGTAGCCCGCCGCCGGCCACGGCCTCTTCCCGCCGCGGCCGTGCTCTCATCACCTCATGCATCGTTCTCATCGCCGCCCTGGCGTGGGTGTACCTCCTGCGCCTGAATCATCACACATCGCTCTCCGGCGAAGCCGACACGGTGATGGCGAGGATGGGAATGGTCACCAATCGGCCGTGGGGCGCTCGCGACCTGTTCTTCACCTTCGTGATGTGGTCGGTGATGATGGTGGGCATGATGGCAGCGGCCGCACTGCCGGTCCTGCTGCTCTTTGCCGGCGCGCGCGTCCACCGTGCGGAACGCGGCACAGCGCCGGCGGTGCTGTTGTTCGGCCTCGGCTACGTCGCCGTCTGGCTGGGGTTCAGCGCCTGCGCCACCGGCGCGCAATGGGCGTTGCACCAGGGCGCGTTGCTGTCATCCACGCTGGCGGCTTCGAGCAGCCACGCCGCCGGGGCAATTCTCATCGTGGCGGGCACCTATCAGCTGACACCCCTCAAGGGCGCATGTCTGGCTCATTGCCGGAGTCCGCTGGGATTCCTGATGAGCAACTGGCGCGATGGATCGGGCGGTGCCTTCCTCATGGGATGGCGGCACGGCGCCTTCTGCCTGGGTTGCTGCTGGGCGTTGATGGGCGTGCTCTTCGTCGTCGGTGTCATGAACCTCGTGTGGGTCGCCGCCCTGGCCGTTTTCATCTTCCTCGAGAAGGTCGGACCCGGTGGCCTCCGGGTGGCCCGCGCCGCCGGCGCCGCCCTGATCGCGACGGGCATGGTTCTGCTCTGGAGGTGATGCGGCACCTTATGCGCCGGCCGGGCACTGGCCCGGATCCTCTCGGGGCGTATCTTAGAGAATCACTCCCCAAAAGACCTCGATGCCACACCTCCTCACGCCGTGAAGCCCGCGCTGGTCGCACGGTTCCAGGCCGCCCTCTCAGGCAGCTACACCATCGAGCGCGAGCTGGGCCGCGGCGGCATGGCCACGGTCTTCCTCGCGCACGACCGGTCGGGCGCCGAGGTCGCACTCAAACTGCTCAATCCCGACCTCTCCTCCACCATGGGGGCGGAGCGGTTCCGGCGCGAGATCCGGGTCGCCGGCCAGCTGCAGCATCCGAACATCCTGAGCGTGCTCGACTCCGGCGTCACCCCCCTCGGCAACGGCGTGGACCTGCTGTGGTTCACGATGCCGTACGTCCAGGGAGCGAACGTGTGGGAGCGGTTCGAGCAGAGCGGGCCGTTCGAGCCGGAGGAGGTGGTACGCATCGGCCGGGCCGTGGCGGACGCGCTGGCCTATGCTCACGAGAAGGGCGTGGTGCACCGCGACATCAAACCGGACAACATCCTGCTCGAGGGGGAGCGGGTCCTGGTGGCGGACTTCGGCGTCGCGCGGGCGGTGAGCGAGGTTCACGAGAAGCTCACCGCGACCGGGATGGTGGTCGGGACGCCGACCTACATGAGCCCGGAGCAGGCGAGCGGCGACCGCGAGCTCGATGGCCGGAGCGATATCTTCGCGCTCGCTTGCGTGCTCTACGAGCTGCTCGCGGGCCAGGCGCCGTTCCACGGGCCCACGGCGCAAGCCGCGCTGATGCGGCGATTCACCGGGCCGCCCCGCGCGCTGCGCCCCCTGGTAAACGTACCGGAGGCGGTGGAGGCGGCCGTTCTGAAGGCGTTGTCGCGGGATCCGAACGATCGCCACCCGACCGCAGCGGCGTTCTCCCAGGCGCTTGCGGGGAAGGCCCAGCCGGTAACACCGGCGCCCGCTGCCGGCCCGTCGCCGGTCGCCGCGAAGGCAAGGGCGGGCGGCTGCTTCGGGTCGCTGGTAGCGGCACTCGCGACGGCCGCGGCCGGACTGCTTCTCTCCTGATGAGATCGAACCTGCGGGTGGCTCTTGCGGCCCTCGTCGTGGTGACAGGCTCCGCGTGTCGCGATGCCGAGCCCGGCGCCGGTGCCTGGCGGTTCAACGTCGACACGGTCCGGTCAGCCGGCGGGGGGAGCGTCCACCAGACCTCGTGGCTCCGAGTGGTCGGCCGGGAGGGGGCCGAGGGAGAGCCGCGGACCAGGCCCGTCATCCTCAGCTTCGACTGCCTCCCGGATCACGCGAGCAGCACAATCATGACCGATCAGGCGCTACGGCAGGGGAGCGTGGAGACCCGGCTCACAGTGGATGGGAATCCGCCCCGCCGCCTCCCGGGCTTCGCCGGAACGACTTCGTCCGGAGGCCAGGTGGTGCTGGCGATCCCGCACGATTCCCTGCTCGCGGCACTCAGCGGCCACCAGCGCGCCGTTATCGAGTACGCCGACGGTGCGGGGTCCTCGAAGACGACCGCGGAGTTCCCCCTTGCCGGCTTGGAAACGTACCGCGGTCCCTTTGTGGCGGCGTGCGCCAAGCGGGACGGGTGAGTCCAACCGGGGCCCAGGACGGTTGCTCACGCATCCAGCGCTACGTATCGATGCGACTGCCCGGTCGCCTGCTCTGCGTCCGCTCAGGCGAACCCGAACAGCGGGGGGAAGAGGAAGGCGACCACCGCCGCCCAGGCGGCGAGGACATAGAGATACGAAGTCTGCCAGTCGCCCAGCCGTGAGAAGGCGACGTCGCCCCGGAGAAAGCGGGTGTAGAGGTAGGCCGATCCGCCCAGATTGACCAGGAGGACCACGTTCTCTCCCAGGGCGGCCACCCGGTTGGGCGTGAACCCGAAATCCGAGATCCGGGTCCCGATGGCCCAGAGCGCCATGACATCCACCACCAGGGCGGTTCCGACCAGCGCGAGCTGGATCCAGTCGAGGAGGCCCGGAGGCGCCAGATAGTCCCGAGCCGAGATCGAATAGAGGAGCAGGCCGAAGACCACCACCAGCAGGAGATCGAAGAGGATGAGGATCTCCCGCTCCACGTCGATACCCCGTCCAGTCCACACCATGGTCACGATGAAGACGAGGAGCAACAGGGAAAAGAGGGGAGCGAAGATCCGGGTCAGGACGGGGGCCATGTTCTCGATGACGCTCTGCTTCGCCTCCACCAGCCACGTGGCGACCACGGCGGCGCCCGCGGCCCCGCAGGGCAGGATCCAGCCTTGTACCTGACGCTCCACGTCGATGCCGATGGACTGGAAGAGGCCGAAGGTCAGACCGATGAGCACGGCCCCGCCCAGCGCGATCAGGACGTAGTAGATGAAAAGCTCGCCGGTGAACCTGACGAAATCCATCCGCCTGTCGCTCCCCCGCCATCGGCCGCCGACGTAGGCCACGCCGACGGCCAGCCAGAGTGCGATGGGCAGGTGGAGAATGGTCAGGACCTCGGTGTCGGCACCCGGCGAAGGGGAGAAGGGGAAGGCGTTCACGACGACGGCGGACAAGGCGAAGACCGCGGCGAGCCGCATCCGGCTCGATCGAGGGAGCGGCCGCTCCCACGCGAAGTACGCGGCGATGAAGGGAAGGGTGAAGAAGCCGATGTTGCGCGGGTAGAACGCACCGCCGTCGGCGATGTCGATCCCGAAGAGGGCCGGGAGCTTGATCGCCACGCCCGCCGCCACGGCGAGGGCGAGGGCGACCCACATCTTCCGGGACCCATCGGTCGCTGGCGACTCGTCGCCTCCGTCCCTGCGGTCGCCGGAGAGGACGAGCTGCTTCCAGAGCCGGTCCGAATGCTCCCGGGCGAACTCCCGTGTCAGCGCGTCGATGGCCCCCATCCGCTTGACCGCCACCAGGAAGGCTTCGGCTTCGGAGAGTCCCCCGCCGCTAAGGGAAGCGATCTGCTCACGGAGGTGATCTTCCAGCTCCTCCGCGTCCGAGCCCGTGATCGCCCGGCTCCCGCGGAGGTGGGCCCGCCACGCGTCGATCTGGTCTTCGAGGGGGTCCACCGCGCGGGCGCCCGGGCGCTTCCGGTCCATGGACTCAACTCCGCTGGGGGAGAGGAACGGGACTTCCATCGCCACTCGCGGAGTCGGCCAGGACCGACCAGACCTTCCGGAGCGTCTCGTCCACGGCCCGCCACTGGCGGCGCTCGTCGGCCAACTGCTCCCGCCCGGCCTCGGTCACCCGATAGTATTTCCGACGCCTGCCCGAGTCCGTCATTTCCCATCGGGATTTGACGAGGCCGGAGCGCTCCAACCGATGGAGAACGGGATAGAGCATCCCGTCGGTCCACTCCAGCTCGCCCCCGGACAGCTCGCGGACCCGCTTCAGGATGGCGTAGCCGTAGCTGTCCCCCTCGGTCAGAATCGCGAGCACCAGAGGCGTCGACGTCGCCGCGACCAGGTCCTTGTTGATCGTCAGCGGACCATCGACGGGCGACTCCGTCGAAGGGCTGCCATCGCGGGAGCGATGATACATAGGACTACTATACATAGAACCGCGATGTATGTACAGAGTACCCGGAAGGCAGGTCGGGTGTGGACCAGCGGGCGCCGACGTCCCCCTCCGGAATCTCTCCGAATACACCAGCCCGTGCTCCCGGCCGCGGGTGCATATTGGTTCGATCCAGGGTACGGGATGGCAGCCTCCGTGGCAGTCGCAGAGGCGGCCGGGCGGCTCGGGGTGAGCACCTGCGAGCTATGCCACACACCTAAGCCTGCGGTTCGACCAGGGCCCGATGCGTTATCTCCGAGATGCATGCACAGTCACACCCCTGAGGCAGCCATGAGCACCACTACAATCCGTACCGAGAACGGGACCAAAGACGCGCGCGTGGGGCAGGTGGACATGAAGCTGGAGGTGATCACCCTCCCGGTCGCGAATCTGGACCGCGCAAAGGAGTTCTACGGGGGCCTCGGCTGGCGGCTCGACGCCGACTTCAGCCACGACGGCGACCGGGCGATCCAGTTCACCCCTCCGGGCTCCCCGTGCTCGATTCACCTCGCGGCGAACGGCACACCCGGATCCGCCCAGGGCTTGTTCCTGATCGTCGCCGACATCCAGGGTGCGCGCGACGAGCTGGTGAGGCGGGGTGTCGAGGTCAGCGAGATCTTCCACTACGCCGCCGGTCCCGGTCCCTTCGGCGGCCGGGTCGGCGGATTCGCGCCTGACCACCTCAGCTACGGCTCGTACGCGACCTTCAACGACCCGGACGGCAACGGCTGGCTGCTGCAGGAGGTCACGACGCGGTTCCCCGGACGGGTGGCGGGCGACACGACGTACGCGTCGGTGGCCGACCTGTCGGAGGCGCTGCGGCGCGCCGAGGCGGCGCACGGGCAGCACGAGGCCCGGACGGGCGAACGGGACGCGAACTGGCCGGACTGGTACGCCGAGTACATGGTGCGTGAGCAGTCGGGCGAAGAGCTGCCGCGCTGAGGAGGGCCGGATGGACCTCGTATTCCCCCAGTTGCTGCAATACAGTGACCTGGCCCTCCTGGGTCTGCGCCTCGTGGTTGCCGTGGTCTTCTTCGAGAGCGGACGCCAGCATGCCCGGGATCCGGTCGGCCGCGCCGCCAGCATCGGCATGAGTCCCGGCTTCACCCGTTTGCTCGGCTGGGGGGAGATGGCTGCCGCGCTCGGTGTCGCGCTCGGTGTTCTCACGCAGGTGGCGGCGCTGGGTCTCATCCTGATCATGCTGGGTGCCATCCAGAAGAAGCTGTTCGTCTGGCACACCGGATTCTGGGGCGACAAGACGTACGGTTGGCACTACGATCTGCTGCTCCTGGTCGCCAATCTGGTGATCCTGACGACCGGTGGCGGTCGTCTCGTCGTCGTCTGAGCTCGAGGCATCCTGCGGGGAGCCGTGACCCTCGGCGTCCCCGCCGGATGAAGTGCCCGTCCCCATCGTCCACGTCGCGGGCTATTCGCTGCCCGCGACCGGCACCGGCCTCAGGCGCTGGGTAGTCGTGCCATCGCCGAGTTCGCCCTCGCCGTTGTAGCCCCAGCAATAGGCCACGGCGGCAGGGGTCCTCCCGCAGGTATGGGAGCCTGCACTCACCTGGCTGAAGAAGAGGCCTCCGGCGACCGCGACCGGCTTCAGCCGCCGGGTGGTCGTCCCGTCGCCGAGCTGGCCGGAGGAATTCTCGCCCCAGCACCAGGCCCGGTTCTCCGTCGTCTCGCCACAGGTGTGGAAGCCCTCCGTACTCACCCGGGTGAAGCTGAGTCCCCCGGCTACTCTCCTCGGCCAAAAGCGCAGGTAAGGCTTCCCATCGCCGATCTGCCCGCTCCTGCCGTTGCCCCAGCAGAAAGCCCGATCGCCGGTGGTCACGCCGCAGCTATGGTACATGCCCGCATCCACCTGCCGGAACTCGAGCCCGCCAGCCACCCTCGAGGGCTTCAGGCGCCGGACAACCGTCGAGCTGTCACCGATCTGGCCGAAGGCGTTGTCGCCCCAGCAATAGGCTCGGGAGGCACCGGCGACGCCACAGGTATGGTTGCCGCCCGCACTTATCTGGCGGAACGCGAGTGTGCCCACGACCGCAACCGGCCTGGTGCTGCAGGGACTGAAGTCGCATGTCTCCGGCCCGCTGTTCGTGCCGGTGCCGAGCTGGCCGGAGCCGTTGTTGCCCCAGCAATAGACCCGATTCTCGGTGGTCCGGCCACAGGTGTGGTATTGGCCCGCATCGATCTGGCGGAACTGGTGCCCGCCTTCCACGGCCACCGGCTGCAGACGAGTGTCGGTCGTTCCGTCTCCGAGTGCGCCGAATCTATTGGCGCCCCAGCAGTACGCCCGGTAGTCGGTGGTTACGGCACAGGTGTGAAAGACACCGGCGTCCACCTGGCGGAACCGGAGCGTGCCGGCGACCGCCACGGGTGTGAGACGAGTGGTGGTCGTCCCATCGCCGATCGCGCCGGATCCGTTGTAGCCCCAGCAGTAAGCCCGATTCTCCTCCGTCAGGCCGCAGGTTTGCAAGCCGCCGGCGCTCAGCTGACGGAACGCCAGCGCTCCCGTTGCACTGGCGTTGACCGGAGGAATGACCTCCGGGGCGGTCGGTGATTGGGCGTCCTCCCGGCAGCCCAGGGCGGTTACCAGGAGGGCGGGCGCGAGCAGGAGAGCAAGCCGGCGCACCGGGGGCGAGCCGGATGTTGGCGATCCGAGCGGGGCACGGGGATACGAGGTACGTGATCGCATGGGAATCCACCTTGACTCCGAGGAATCCAGCGGGAGCGCCACACATCTCGGTGGCGCCGCGAGAGGCAAGCCGAACCTGCTCCAGCCCCATCAAGCGGATCTCAAGCGGAATGGACCGCGATCCTCAGACGTCTCTTGCCGAGACAGCTCTCCGAAAAAAGGGGACTTGCCAGGGAGCCCCATACAAGTGGGTAATGAGGGCCGGATGAGGACGCTGTGAGAGGAACGTGAGCCCCGCCGCTTAGCGTAGGGGGGACCAGACTCGCTCTGCCTTCACGCGGCTCGCGGTCAGCAACCTTCACGCCTGCTCGGAGGTCCCAATGTGGCTCAGCTTTGCTCGTCTCGCGGGAATCCTCTCCCCATTCCCGATCCTCCTGGCCTGCGCTTCAGCCGGCGCCCGCGATGCCAACGTGATCACCGCTCCGGAGCTCAGCCGGAGCACGGCTCGGAATACCTACGACGCGATCCGTCAGATCCGCCCCGAGATGCTTCGGGCCCGGGACCCGGGAACCGTCGTGTACTTCAAGGCTCGCCAGCCGGTTGTCGCGATGGACAACACCATCGTCGGCGGCATCGAGGTGCTACAAACCCTTGCCCCCCGCAAGGTGGTCCGGATCGAATACGTCAACTCCTGGCTCGCGGCCAAGCGATATGGGCCGGGATTCGGGAACGGGCTGGTGCTCATCGAGACTCGGGCCGATTCGGCACCCGAGTTCGCAGCTCGGCCGAGCAGCTCCCGCTGAACGCAGCATGCGCCGGGGGAGCTCGCCGCCGGCGCCCGGCGGTCCTTGGGGAGCGTCTTCACACTTATTTAACGATCGTGGACGAGCTTCCATGGAGTCGTCGAGTCCGGGGCGTGGTTCAGCCCTCGCCTGTGGCGCGATTCGTGTTCCCTCTCACCTGGAGCCTGCCATGAAAGCCAGCCGCCGCGCGCGGTTCAGCCTTCCTCTCGTCGCAACCCTCGTGTTCGCGGCGACGTCATCGGCCGCGGCGCAGGGCGTCGAGGCACCCAGAGTTCCCCTGCGGACAGCGATCGAGGAGATCAACACCCTCCGTTCGGAATACATGGATCACTACAACAGGAAGGATGCCGCGGCCCTCGTGGCCATGTATCTGCCCGACGCCGTCATGATCCGCCGCGACGGGAGCACGCTGGTGGGTCAGGCGGCGATCGGCAAGGCGCTTGCCGCCGAGGCGGCGGGCTGGCAACAGGTCACCCTCTCGTCCGACACGATGCGAGTGTTCGGCAACACCGCATGGGACATGGGCTCGATGAGCAGCCATGGCTCGGGGAACGAGGCGAGCGTCAGCCACTATCTCGTCGTGATCCGGCGGGGTCTGCGGGAATGGAAGATCAGCAGTGTGGCGGTGGTGCCGGCCCTCAGGCCAACGGCCACTGAGTAGGTGCGCGGGCGGTGACCATCAATGTTCTGGCAGCCTGTAGCAAGCGCGGGGGTGGCCGGCCGCCGATATGGTCTCGTGGGCAAGCAGCAGGCCGATCTCCCGCCACAGACGCTCGGCCGCTCGGCGTGAGGCCTCGATAGCGATCATCGGCGGCTCGAAGCCCCCGGGCTCTGATTCTGGCGCACTGGCCGCGACGCGTAACATGGAACCCTCCGATCGGTTTTTTGGAGCCGCTCGGCCCCGGAAGCGGCGGGTACTGCGATGCCACCCGCCGCCCACTGGCCTGTCAGTCCTCATTGCGCGTCTTCGCCCGGCCCGGCCGGCCGAGCAGCGCCTGTTCCGGGGTCTGAAAACCGGAATCTGCCGCCCCCGTTTCCCACCCGGCGAACCGGATCGTACCAACTGTGCCCAGCAGAGCTCGAGGAGCCTGCGACTGATCGCCGGGCCCGCGAGTCGCTGCCGGCCCTTGCTCGCGAGCCTGGCTCCGGAGCTCCAGGCCGACCCGGTTCATCAGACTCCGCTCCGCAGCGCCGGTCTGCGCGTGCATGATCGCCGGGATCGACATCCACGCCACGAGGAGCGCGGCGCCTGTGTAGGTTCGTGAATTCCTTGACATGGTAGGGTCCTCCGTCCTTCGAGTTGCATTGCAGTTCTTGCTCCGCCTGGAACGTGGTCCTACTATATGTCGTTGAGTCAAATGGCTTTCAGATGGTCCTCAGCGCCTGGTCAGGCGGCTCCCGATGCTCCGATTCAAGACCCTGGGTGGTGCCGCCGTCGAGGGGGATACGGGGCCTGTCGGTGGGGCGGCCGCACACCGCAAGTCCCTCGCCCTCCTCGCCCTCCTCGCGCTCGCGGGCGACCGCGGCATCAGTCGCGACAAGCTCCTGGCGTACCTCTGGCCCGAGACCGATCCCGATCGCGCGGGGCACCGCCTGACCCAGGCGCTCTATGCCCTTCGCCGGGACCTGAAGGTCGGCCCCCTCTTCCTCGGTTCGACCGAGCTCCGACTGAACGCCGAGCTCATGGGGAGCGACGTCGAGGAGTTCGTGGTGGCTCGCCGGGCCGGGCAGTTGGAGCGGGCGATCGCGCTGTATGCGGGGCCCTTTCTCGATGGGTTTTTCCTCAGTGGCGCGCCCGAGTTCGAGCGCTGGGTGGACAACGAGCGCGCCGGGCTCGCCCGCGACTATGCCGACACGCTCGAGACCCTGGCGGCCGAAGCCGTGGCCCGGGGCGATCTCGTGCATGCAGCGGAATGGTGGCGGCGCCTGGCCGACCACGATCCGCTCAGCTCGCGCGTGACCGTCCACCTCATGTCGGCGCTCGCCGCCGCCGGCAAGCGGGCCGACGCGATCGAGCGCGCCGGCGCCTATCAGGGACTGATCCAGCGGGAGCTGGACGCGGCGCCCAACCCGGCGGTCCTCGCCCTGGCCCGACAACTGAGACAAGGCACGGGCCGGGGCAGCGAGCTGTCGGTCGCAGTGCTTCCATTCGCCAACTTGAGCTCTCTGCCGGCAAATGACTTCTTCGCGGAGGGCCTGGTCGAAGAGCTGATGAGCGGGCTTGCCCGGCTCGAGGGGGTGCGCGTTGCCGCTCGGACGTCAGGGAACGCGTTCCGCACCACGGAGCTCGACGCCAGAGAGATCGCCCGGCGCCTCAATGTGAGCGCCCTGATCGAGGGGAGCCTGCGGCAGTCCGACGATCGGGTCCGCCTCACGGTGCACCTGGTCGATGCGACCGACGGCTGTCATCTGTGGTCGGAGCGGTATGAGCGCCAGCTCACGGACCCGTTCGGAGTGCAGGACGAGCTGAGTCGCCTGATCGTAGACGGGGTAGAGGCGCGCCTCGCCTGGTTGCGCACGCGCGGTGCGCCCGAGTCGGGCTGAGGCTCCATGCCTGCCCTCCTGGACCGCATCAAGTCGGGGCTGGGCACCCGGTATGTGATCGAGAGGGAGCTCGGCCGCGGCGGCATGGCGACCGTATATCTCGCGCATGATCAGAAGCACGGACGCCGGGTGGCCGTGAAGGTGCTCCGACCCGAGCTCGCCTCCTCGATCGGGCCGGAGCGGTTTCTGCGCGAGATTCAGACGGCAGCCCGCCTGACCCATCCGCACATCCTGCCCCTCCATGACTCGGGCGAGGCGGAGGGCCTGTTGTACTATGTCATGCCCTACATCGAAGGGGAGTCGTTGCGAGGTCGGCTCCAGCGGGACCGGCGTCTCGACCTGGACCGGGCGCTGCAGCTCGGGCGTGAGGTAGCCGATGCCCTCGACTACGCGCACCAGCACGGGGTGGTGCATCGGGACATCAAGCCGGAGAACATCTTGATCGCGAACGGGCAGGCCGTGGTCGCGGACTTCGGCATCGCGCGTGCCGTGAGCGACGGAGCGGAGCTCGTCACCGGGGCCGGGATGTCCATCGGCACGCCGATGTACATGAGCCCTGAGCAGGTCGAGGGCAGCCCGACGCTCGATGGCCGGAGCGACATCTACAGCCTCGGGTGTGTACTGTTCGAAGCGCTGACCGGCCTTCCGCCGTTCCAGTGTCGCTCGACCCAGGCCATCCTCGTACAGCGACTCGTCGAAGGCCCCCCGCCTCTACGCACCTTGAACCCGGAGATTCCCGCAGCCGTCGAAGCGGCCATCTCGCGCGCGCTCGCACGCGAACCGACCGACCGTTTCGCCACCGCCGCCGGCCTCTCCACGGCGCTGACCGATGCGGCGAAGGATGCCAGGGGCCCTGCCGCCGTGGCCTCGGGACCCCAAGCCGCGGCCGAGACCTCCGTTGCGGTGCTGCCGTTCGTCAACCTGAGCTCCGATCCGGAAAACGAGTACTTCAGCGACGGGATGACCGACGAGGTCATCAATGCACTCGCTCGAGTCCCCGGCCTCCGGGTTCCGGCACGAACCTCGTGCTTCATGTTCAAGGGAAAGAACGTGGACGTCCGCCAGATCGGAGAGCGGCTCAACGTGCGCACGCTGCTCGAGGGCAGCCTGCGCAAGGCGGGGGATCGGATTCGCCTGACCGTGCAGCTCATCAACGTCTCGGACGGGTACCAGCTATGGTCCCGTACCTACGAGCGCACCCTGGCGGACGTGTTCGCGCTGCAGGACGATCTCACGCGCGCGATCGTCTCCGAGCTGACCAGTCGGGTGGTCCTGACGCCGAGCACTCCGGTCGTCCGGGTGGCCAGCGAGGTCACGGAGGCCTACACGCTGTACCTGCAAGGCTGCTGGTTCCGCAGCAAGCAGACAAGCGAGGGGTTCCGGACGGCCGTCGACTACTTCAGCCGGGCGACCGAGTGCGACCCCACCTATGCCATGAGCTACGCGCAGCTGGCCTATTGCCATGCCATCCTCGGGTTCGATACCCTCGGGACCGTGCCTCCCCGGGAGGCGATGCCCCGGGCGCAGGCCGCCGTCAGTCGAGCCTTGGAGCTCGATCCCCTGCTCCCCGAAGCCCACGGCGCGCGCGCGGTCATCGCGACCGTGTACGACTGGGACTGGAACCTGGCCGAGCGGGAGTTCGAGCGGGGGCTGAGCCTCGGCGCACGATCCTCGGCCTTCCATATCTGGCACGCCATGTTTCTCATCGCGGTGGGCCGCCTTGATGAGAGCCAGCATGTGGTTACGTCCGCCCTGGCGCTCGATCCGCTTCACCTCACCCTCCATCTGACCCTGGGTCGCACCCACCTGTTCGGTCGCAGGTACGAGGAGGCGCTCGCACGGTTCCGAGCCACCCTCGAGATGGAGCCACTCTACGTGCCCACCATTTGGGAGATAGGTCGGGTGTACTACTTGATGGGGAGATACTCCGAGTCGGCAGCGGTGCTCGAAGAGGGAATGCGGCTGACGGGGCGAACGCCCGGACTCCTCATGTACGCTGGATCGGCCTATGCGATGTTGGGAGAGCGCGAGATGGCGTGGGGCATCGCCGCGGAGATCAGGGCCATCTCGGAGCGGTGCTATCTCTCCCCACTGCACGAGGCCCATGTCCTCGGTGCGCTCGGCGAGCGGGAGGCAGCGGACAAGCTGATCGATCGCGCCTATGAGCTACGCTCGGGCTGGCTGATGTTCGCCCGCGTCGACCCGATCTGGGACCCGCTGCGCGACCAGCCGCATTTTGTCGCCCTGCTGAAGCGGCTCAAGCTGGACTTCTGAGGAATCTCCCGTTCCCGAGTTCCTCCTGGGCAGGTGATGTCGATTTCCGGTACCCCCGAGCGACGTATGGGTAGAGCAGGCCACCAGGGCC
>CAMPKP010000068.1 GCA_946887295.1 uncultured Gemmatimonadota bacterium
CTCGCCGAGGCGCACCGCGCCGCCTGGGAGCGCGGGGATCGACTGGCGCTCGGGAACCGCGTCGGGCTGCCGACCCTCGAGCGGGCCGCCGGCCGCTTTCGTCGCGCCCTCGAGGCGGATCCCTCGTATGCGCCGGCGGCAGCGGCGCTGGCGGAGCTGACGCTCGAGCTGCGGGACACCGCGCTGCTGGGCTCCGCCCTCGGCGCGCTACGCCGGGCCGCGGCCGTTCCGCATGCGGCGCCCGAGGTGTACCTCGCGCGAGGGCGGCTCGAGCGCGCCGCCGCGAGCCCGGACTCCGCGCGTCAGGCCTTCGAGCGCTACCTCGCCGCGGGAGGGCGTCGGGCGCTGGGGCTGCTGGAGCTGGCCCGCACGCGCCTCGCCGAAGGTGACGCCGGGGCGGAAGCGCTCTACTACGAGGGAGCTGCTCTGGAGGACTCCTCTGCGGTCGCGGGATATCGCGCCGACCTCGCTGTGGTGGCGGCCGATCCGGACCTCGCCCGCTTCGATCGGGCGCGCGGCGCCGCCCGGGCCGAGCTGCTCCGGCGCTTCTGGACCGACCGCGACCGGTTGGAGATGCGCCCCGAAGGCGAGCGGCTGCGCGAGCACTATCGGCGGCTGCTGTTCGCCAGGCGGAACTTCGCGCTGACCGTGAGTCGCCGCTTCTACGGCCCGGCCGACGCCTACCGGTCGAAGGGACTGGAGATCGACGATCGCGGGGTGATCTACGTGCGGCACGGCGCACCGGCCGAGCGCCTCCGTCCCTTCGTGTTCGGGCTCATGCCGAACGAGTCGTGGCGGTTCGACCGCGCCGAGGGCGACCTCCTCTTTCACTTCAGCTCCGGATGGGACTCCAGCGGCGGGGGCGACCTCTACGATTACCGCCTGGTGGAGAGCGTCCTCGATCTGCGCGGCGCCACGGAGGCTCCAGAGGATCAGCTGCTCCTCTCCCGGCAGTCGCTCTCGGCCGTCTACGGCCGCATGCTCAACTGGGGACGGTTCGGCGCCACGCGGTCCCGCGCGCGCGAGCGCGGAATCGGGCAGGCCAGCATCGCGATCGGCACCACCACCGACAGTCACGAGCTGCGGTTCTCCGGAACGCTGGGAGCGGTCGCCGACCTGGTGGCGGTCGGCTCGACGGATGGCGGGATCATCGGGCATCTCGTGTTCGCCGTGGCGGAGCCCGGCACCAGACCCGAGCGCGAGGCCGGCGGCCCGCGCTACACGGTTCGGGTCCGCGCGGTCGCCGGCGACACGGCGGGCCGGCCGTTCGCGAACGCGGACACCACGATCGTGTTCCGCCCCTCCGCACCGCTCGGCCGCAGCCAGTATCTCATCGGGAGGATCGAGCTGCCCCTTCCCGCCGGACTGTGGACCTGGCGCGCGGCGCTGCAGCTCGGCGACAGCCTCGGTGTCGTGCTGCGCTGGGACACGGTGAGGGTGAGCGCGCCCGGGCCGGCGCTCGCGCTCAGCGACCTGGCGCTCGGCGTGCGCGGAGCGAGCGCCGCGTGGGAGCCGTCGCCGCGGGACACCGTGCTGCTCACGCCCTTCGATCTGTTCCGCGAGCGCTCGGAGGTCGAGCTCTATTACGAGGTCACCGGCACGACGGCCGGAGATTCCTACCGTCACGAGATCGCGGTGTACCGCATGAAGGGCGAGTCCGGCAATGCCGAGGGACGGCCGGCGGTCACGCTCGGCTTCGACGAGCGAGCGGCCGGCCCCCTGCTCCGCTCGCACCGCGTGCTGCAGCTCGCCCGGCTCAAGCCCGGCCGCTACCTCCTGGAGGTGCAGGTGCGCGCGCCGGGCGGTCACGTGGTCGCGCGACGCCGGGAGTTCAGAGTGGTGCGCTTTCCGTCTTGATGAGTCCGGGCCCGTCTCGCATCGCGGGGTCGCTCGGGAGCCCGCGACGACGCGCGGCTCGCTCCGCCGGCCCTACTCCCACTCGATCGTAGCGGGCGGCTTCGAGCTGACGTCGTAGACCACCCGGTTCACGCCGTCGACCTCGTTGGCGATCCGGTTCGAGATGCGAGCCAGCACGTCGGGGGGGAAGGGGAACCAGTCGGCCGTCATGCCGTCCCGGCTGGTCACCGCGCGGAGCGCGATCACCTGGTCGTAGGTCCGGAAATCCCCCTGCACCCCGACCGAGCGGATCGGCAGCAGCACGGCGAACGCCTGCCAGATGTCGTCGTAGAGGCCGGCCGCCCGGATCTCCTCGATGTAGATGTTGTCCGCCCGCCGGAGGACGTCGAGGTTCTCACGAGAGACTTCGCCCAGGATCCGTATGGCGAGGCCGGGACCGGGGAAGGGATGGCGGCCGACCATCTCCTCCGGGAGGCCGAGCTCGCGCCCGACCTGGCGGACCTCGTCCTTGAACAGCTCGCGCAGCGGCTCGAGGAGCTTGAACGGCAGCCGCTCCGGCAGTCCCCCGACGTTGTGATGGGTCTTGATCGTCACCGAGGGGCCGCCCTTCGGCGAGACCGACTCGATCACGTCGGGGTACAGGGTGCCCTGCACCAGGAAGCCGATATCCTTCCCCACTGCCTTCGCCTCGGCCTCGAAGACCTCGATGAACGTGTGGCCGATGCGGCGCCGCTTCTCCTCGGGATCGGAGATGCCCGCCAGCCGCTCCAGGAACCGGTCGCTGGCGTCCACCACGCGCAGGTCGATCCCCAGGTGCCGCCGGAAGGTCGCCTCCACCTGCTCCCGCTCGTGCAGGCGGAGGAGCCCGTGGTCCACGAAGATGCAGGTCAGGCGGTCGCCGACCGCGCGGTGCACCAGCACCGCCGCCACCGAGCTGTCCACGCCGCCCGACAGCCCGCAGATGACGCGCTGGTCGGGTCCCACCAGCTCCCGTATCCGGGCGACCTCGCTCTCCACGAAGTGCCCTGCCGTCCAGTCGGGCACGCAGCGGCAGATCTCGAAGAGGAAGTTGTTGAGGATCTCGCCCCCTCGGGGCGTGTGCGCCACCTCGGGGTGGAACTGCACGCCGAAGAGGGGGTCTCGGGTGTGCTCCATCGCGGCGATGGGTGAGTTGTCGCTGCTGGCGGTTACCCGGTAGCCGGGAGGGGGAACGTCCACGTGATCGCCGTGGCTCATCCACACCGGCGTCTCCTCGCCCCGTCCGAAGCCGTGGAAGAGCCGGCCCCCTTCGACGGTCACGCTGGCGCGTCCGTACTCGCGGCGGTCGGCACGCGTGACGTTGCCGCCGGCGAGGTGGGCCAGGAGCTGCATCCCGTAGCAGAGGCCGAGCACCGGGGTGCCGAGTCGGAGCAGCTCGGGGTCCGCCGTCGGGACGCTTTCGCCGTAGACGGAGTTGGGTCCGCCCGAGAGGATGATCCCCTTGGGATTCCACTCGCGGATCCACTGCACCGTCCGCGACGGGGGATGGATCTCGCAGTACACGTGGGCCTCGCGCACCCTCCGGGCGATCAGCTGGGTGTACTGCGAGCCGAAATCGATGATCAGGATGCCGTCGTGATGGCCTGGCAATGAATGACTCTCCGGCCTGCCGTTCAGGGGGAGACCTTCTCGGTGCGAAACAGCTCGTCCAACCGCTCGCGCGGCCGCGATATCCACCAGCGGCCCTGGTCCACCATGACCTCCGCCGGCCGGGGACGGGTATTGTAGTTCGATGCCATCACGAACCCGTACGCGCCGGCGCCGAGCACCGCGATCCGCTCCCCCCGGTCGAGGCCGGGAAGCGTACGATCCCGCGCGAGAAAGTCTCCCGTCTCACAGACCGGCCCCACCACATCCACCACGGCGTCGGGCCGGGACCGCGTCTCGACCTCGGCCATCTCGTGGTAGGCCATGTAGTGGCTGGGACGGACCAGGTCGTTCATTCCGGCGTCCACGATGACCAGGTCCTTGCCTCCGGAGTGCTTCCTCGAGAGCACGGTGGTGAGGAGCACGCCGGCGCTGCCGACCAGATACCGGCCGGGCTCCATGACGAGAGTCAACCCGCTTCCCTCGATCAGCGGCACGATGGTCGAGGCCAGGGAGGCGGGGCTCAGCGGCTGCTCGTCGCGGTAGCGGATGCCGATCCCTCCGCCGACGTCGAGCGAGCGAATGGTGTCCACGCCGGCCTCGCGCAGCCGGGCGACCAGATCGAGCAGCCGCCTGATCCCCTCCGCGTAGGGGCGGGGGTCGAGCAGCTGGCTCCCGATGTGCATGGCGATGGTGTCCAGCGTGAGCAGCGGGTGCTCGGCCACACGGAGGGCGAGGGGGACCACCTGATCCACCGGCACGCCGAACTTGATCCCGCCCTGGCCCGTGGCGATGTACGGGTGGGTGTCGGCGGTGACATCGGGATTGACCCGGATCCCGACCCGGATGGGGCGGGCGCGCCGCGCCACGATGCGGGCCAACGCGGCCAGCTCCGCCGTGGACTCCAGGTGCACATGGCCGATCCCGGCCTCGACGGCGGCGGTCAGCTCCTCGTCGGTCTTTCCCACGCCGCTGAAGACGATCCGCTCAGGCTCGAACCCGGCGGCGAGTGCGCGCGCCAGCTCCCCGCCCGACACGATATCGGCACCCGCGCCCAGATCGCGCAGGATCCGGAGCACCGCGAGATTCGAGTTCGCTTTGACTGCGTAGGCGATCCGGTGCGGCACCGGTGCCAGCGCCTCGTCGAGGGCCCGGAACTGCCGGCGGATGACTTCGGCGTTGTACACGTAGGCCGGAGTCCCCGCCCCGTCAGCCACCGCCGACAGGGGAACTCCGCCCAGGTGGAGCGAGCCGCCGACGCGCCGGATGCCCGCGTCGGCGTAGAGCAGCGAGGCTTCGGCCTTTCCTGCCGTCCGCCAATCCGCGGCGCCGGTCAGTAGGCCCTCGCCCATAGCGCCTCCGCGATGCTGGGACGGCCGCACCACATGCAGGTGGCGGGAACCTCGGCCGACTTGAACTCCTCGTCCGGCAGGACCCGGATGGTCGCCTTGGTGGCCTCCTTGATCTCCGTCTCGCACTCCGGGCGTCCGCAGAAGCCGGAGTAGATGAACCCTCCGCCCGCCTCGAGCTGGGCAAGGAACTGCTCTTTGGTGGCGCCGCGGATGCTGTTCGCCTCGCGCCGGGCCCGGGCGGTCTCCAGCATCTCGCGCTGCATGGCCTCCATCACCGCCATCAGCGTCGCGGGGAGACCGGCGAGGGGCAGGCTCTCCTTCTTGCCTCCGGTGCGCCGCGCCAGCATCGCGGTGCCCGCGGCGACGTCGCGGGGCCCGATCTCGAGGCGGAGCGGGACTCCCCTGCCCTCCCATTCGTAGTACTTGGCTCCCGGCTTCAGTCCGTCGCGCGCATCGAGGTGCACCCGGATCCCGGCGGCGGCCAGCTCCTTCCGGGTGCGCTCGGCGACCTCGAGCACCGTGGAGCGCTCTTCATCGCTCTTGTAGATGGGCACGATGACCACCTGGTGCTGCGCCAGCCGCGGCGGGCACACCAGCCCCGCGTCGTCGCCGTGGACCATGATCAGCGCTCCGACGAGCCGGGTCGAGACGCCCCAGGAGGTGTTCCACACGTGGTCCAGATCCCCCGACGCGGTCTGGAAGGTGACCTCGAAGGCGCGGGCGAAGTTCTGGCCCAGATTGTGGCTGGTGCCCGCCTGCAGCGCCTTGTTGTCCTGCATCAGCGCCTCGCAGCTGTAGGTGCGCAGCGCGCCCGCGAAGCGCTCGCTGTCGGTCTTCAGGCCGGTCACGACCGGCATCGCCATCCACTCCTCCATGAACGTGCGGTACACCCCGAGCATCCGGCGGGTCTCCTCCTCGGCCTCGGCCTCGGTCGCGTGGGCGGTGTGACCCTCCTGCCAGAGGAACTCCGTGGTCCGGAGAAAGAGACGGGTGCGCAGCTCCCAGCGGACCACGTTGGCCCACTGGTTGATCAGCACCGGCAGATCGCGGTAGCTCTGGATCCACTTGGCGTACATGGCGTAGATGATGGTCTCCGACGTCGGCCGGACCACCAGCGGCTCCTCCAGCTCCTTGCCCCCGCCGTGGGTGACCACCGCGGTCTCGGGCGCGAAGCCCTCGACGTGCTCCGCTTCCCGGCTGAGGAAGCTCTGGGGAATGAAGAGCGGGAAGTAGGCGTTCTCGTGGCCGGTGTCCTTGAACATCTGGTCCAGGGCGCGCTGCATCTGTTCCCAGATGGCGTAGCCGTTGGGCCGGATGACCATGCACCCTCGCACCGGGCTGTAGTCGGCCAGCTTGGCCCGCGCGATGAGCTCATTGTACCAGGCGCTGAAATCGGTCGCCCTGGGCGTCAACGCCTTCGTGTCCGCCATCCTTGCTTCCTTTCGTGCTCTGTCGTCCGCGGCTCAGCGCACCTGCGCCAGGACCCGCGCCAGCCGCTCGCGCACCGCGTCCCGCGGCACCGACTCCTGGGTCTTCTCCCTGAGGTCCTTCACCATCACCTCGCCCCTGGCGCGGTCATCGGGGCCCACCACCACCGCCAGTCGCGCGCCTCGGGCGTCGGCCAGCTTCAGCTGCTTGCCGACCGCCTGCGGCGAGAGCGCGTACTCCGCCCGGATGCCCGCATCCCGCAGCTCCCTGGCGAGGCCGAGGACGTGCGGCACGTCGGCCTCACTGATCGTCGCGAGGAACACATCGATGCTCGACGACGGGCCGGGGGCCAGTCCCCGGTCGCGGAGCAGCTCCCCGAGCACCACGTCGCCCATCCCGAAGCCCAGCGCGGGGAGATCCACGCCGCCGAGGGACTGGAGCAGATGGTCGTAGCGTCCGCCGCCGCAGATCGCGCGCAGCTCGCCGCGCGCGTCGAACAGCTCGAACACCGTGCCGGTGTAGTAGGCCAGCCCCCGCACGATGCCGAGATCCAGGTCCAGGTACTCGCCGTACCCGAGCGCCTGAAGTGCCTCGAGCGTCAGCCGGAGCGGCTCGCCCTGTTCCAGCGCGGCCGCGAGCCCTCCGCCCGCCCGCTGCAGCTCCGGCCAGCTCCCCAGGCGCGCGAGGTCCAGCAGCCGCTCGATCGTCGCGCCGGGGATGCCCACACCGGACAGCTTGGCGATCGAGACCTCCTCCGGAGTCCGGCGGATCTTGTCGAACACCTGGTAGACGACCGGCACCTGCGCCTCCGAGACGCCGAGGCCCGCGAGGAGCGCCGTCAGCAGCCTGCGGTCGGAGAGCCGCACCCTGACGTCCTCCGGCCCCAGGCCGAACGCTCGCACCGCGTCGATCGCCAGCGCGACGATCTCGGCGTCGCCGAGGTGCCCCGGCTCGCCGATCAGATCGCAGTTGAGCTGGAAGTGCTCTCGAAGCCTCCCCCGTTGCTGCCGCTCGTAGCGGAAGAGCTGCGGGATGGAGAACCAGCGGATGGGCTTCCTGAGTCCGTTGGCGCGCGCCGCCACCATTCTGGCGAGGGTCGGCGTCATCTCCGGCCGCAGGGCGACCTCGCGCCCCCCCTTGTCCGTGAACGCATAGAGCTGGCCGACGATCTCCTCCCCGCTCTTCTCGGTGTACAGCTCCAGCGGCTCCAGCGGCGGGCCGTCGTACTCCTCGAAGCCATACCTCGCCGCCACCGCCCGCCAGGTCCGGAAGATGTGCTCCCGGAGCGCCAGATCGGCGGGGTAGAAGTCGCGAAATCCCGGCAGGGCCTGGGGTTGCATGGGCAGGATAATAGTGGACGACCAGGGTTCGAGCGAGCGGCTACAGCCCCAGCTCCGCCATCACGTCGCCGACGGTGTGGAACGAGCCGGTCACCAGGATCGTTCCCGCTCCCTGCTGCACCTCGCGCAGGGCGGCGTGGAAGTCCGGCACGAGCGTCCACGCCGCTCGCGCGGGTGGGCGGGACGGATCGCTCAGCCACCGCCGCAGCCACGCTGCGCCCCAGCCTCGGCTCGCGGCGGTAGGGGCGACGGTGAGAACACCGCGATCGATCACCCGATCCAGTTGCACCAGCATGTCGGGCCACTCCTTGTCGCCCAGGATGGAGATCAGGCCGTGAAGCGGCCCGGGCGGCCGGATCGTCTCCAGCGCCGCGACCAGCGACCGGATGCCGTCGGGATTATGGGCCACATCGAAGAGCCACTTGCCCCGGCGGTCCAGCCGCCCGGGGATCCACGCCTCGGCGAAGCCCCGGGCCACCGTGCCGCCGTCCGGCCGCCACGGCGGCGGCAGCGCCATGAGGATGCCCTGCGCCACGGCGGCGTTCCGCCGCTGATGCGGTCCCGCCAGCGCCAGCGGTCCGGTCCACTCGTAGTCGGGTGGCATGACCCGGACGTCGGCGCGGGCCGAGGCGTCCACCCGCGCCACGGCGCGGTGAGCCGCCCGGCGCAACACCTCCACCAGCCGGGGGTCCCGCTCGCCGATGACGAACGGCGCCCCGGGCTTCGCGATGCCCGCCTTCTCGGCGGCGATCTTCTCCAGCGTGTCGCCCAGGTACTTCATGTGATCGCGCTCGATCTTGGTCACCGCGCTGACCAGCGGTCGCACCACGTTGGTGCTGTCCAGCCGGCCGCCCAGTCCGACCTCGACCACGGCGACCTCCGCGCCGCGGGCGGCGAAGTCGGCGAACGCGATCGCCGTGGTGGCCTCGAAGAACGTGGCCCTCCGCTCCAGAATCAGCGGTTGCAGCCGGTCGGTCCACATGGCCACCGCATCCTCCGTGATCGGCACCTCGTTCACCCGGATCCGCTCGCGGAACGACACCAGGTGGGGCGAGGTGTAGACGCCGACCCGCCAGCCCGCCTCCTGCAGCGCCGCGGCTACCAGGGTGCAGACGCTCCCCTTCCCGTTGGTCCCGCCGATATGGATCGTGGGCACCAGGGCCTGCGGGTCACCCAGCGACTTGAGCAGGGCCCGTGTGGTGGCGAGCCCGAACTTGATGGTCGTGGTTCGGGGAAAAAGGAACTCGAGCGCCTGGTCGTATGTCAGCGGCATCGGGGCAAGGGTGAGTGGTCGGAACCTGTCGGTCGAGCGGTGGCCGCGGCCCCCAAAAGAGCGGCGCCCCACCCAACGAGCTGCGGGTGGGGCGCCGGCTGAGGCGATCGACCGTCGCTCAGCTCGCCTCGGCGCGCTCCGCCAGCGGGCGCTGCCCCTGCATGTGGCGCAGAAGTCGGGCGGTGGTGTCCCGGAGCGAGCCGCGCGGCACCACGTCGTCGACCTGCCCGTGCTCGACCAGGAACTCGGCCGTCTGGAACCCCTCGGGCAGGTCCTGCCCGATGGTCTGCTTGATCACCCGCTGGCCGGCGAAGCCGATGACGGCGCCGGGCTCGGCGAGAATCACGTCGCCCTGCATGGCGAAGGACGCCGACACGCCGCCCGTCGTCGGGTCCGTGAGGATCGAGATGTAGGGGATCGCGTCGCGATGGAGCTGTCCGATCGCCGCCGAGGTCTTGGCCATCTGCATCAGCGACAGCACCCCCTCCTGCATGCGGGCGCCGCCCGAGGTCGAGACGATGACCAGCGGGATCTTCTTCTCGTGCGAGCGCCGGGCCAGCCGGGCGATCTTCTCGCCCACGACGGAGCCCATGGATCCGCCCATGAAGGCGAAGTTCATCACGCCGAGATTGAAGGGCAGCCCGTCGATTCTGGCGGTCCCGGTGTAGATCGCGTCGGCCTGGCCCGCCTTCTTGCGGGCGGCGGCGAGCCGGTCGCGGTAGTGCTCGAAATCGAGCGGGTCCACCGAGCGGAGCTCGGCATACAGCTCCCGCCAGCTGCCCGGGTCGGTGAGGATGTCGATGTAGTCTTCGGCGCTGATGCGGCGATGCCGGCCGCACTCCGGACAGACGTTCAGCGCCTTCTCGAACTTCTCCCGCAGATCGATGTGCCCGCAGCCGTCGCACTTCTCCCAGGCGTCGGGCGGAATCTCCAGCCGCTCGCGCTGCGACGTGCGTGGCTTCCGTTCCTTCTTAAACCATGCCATCACGGCCATAGGAGTAGGGGGTCACCCGGACAGAGGGAACAGTGGGCATCCGGAACCGATGGAATCTCTGCGATCCCACCCCGGCGCGCTAGGCCCCTCAATGTAACTCGTTGTCAGATATCAGGATAGCCGGACTGGCGAGAGTCGTTCGCGACCCGGAAGGCAAGCCCCAGGCAGAGACAGCAGATCACGAAGAAGGAGCCCCCGTAGGAGAAGAACGGCAGGGGAATACCGGTGATCGGCATGAGATTCACCGTCATGCCGACGTTCTCGTACACGTGGGTGAAGAGCAATCCGAGAATCCCGAAGATCATCAGGCTGCTGAAGGAATCGGTGGCCCGGCGGGAGATCCGGAGCAGGGTGAGGAAGAGGGCGAGGAACAGCGCCAGGGCGACGACCACGCCGACGAACCCCAGCTCCTCCCCCACGATCGGGAAGACGAAGTCGGTGTGCTGCTCCGGCAGGAACGCCAGCCGCTTCTGGGGCCCGTCGGTATATCCGGTGCCGAACCAGCCGCCCGAGCCGATCGCCACCCGCGACTGGATGGCATGATAGCCCGCTGCCCTGGGGTCCACCTCGGGGTTGAGGAAGGTGAGCAGCCGGTTCTGCTGGTACGGCGCGAGCCGTTTCCAGAGCGGGAGGGCGATGGCGCCCATCGCCACGTTCAGGAACCAGACCACCAGCGCGTCCGAGATGTAGGGCCGCCAGACGAAGAGGAGACCGGTGAAGAGCACCATCCAGGCGCCCCAGGTCCAGTCGTTGAACGCGAGCAGCAGGCTCAGCACCGGCGAGGCGAGCAGGAAGAGCAGCCGGGGCCGAACGCCCGACCAGAAGAGCATCGCGAACGCGATGCCGACGAAGACGATGGCGCTGCCCAGGTCGGGCTGTTTGAGCACGAGGAGGAACGGGATCCCCACGATCAGCCCCGGCACCAGCAGGTCGCGGAAGGAGCGGGGCGGCTCCCGCCGGCTCGAGAGGTAGCGAGCCAGCATGAGGACCGTGGCCACCTTGGCCAGCTCCGACGGCTGCCCGATCTGGTGGCCCCCGATGGAGAGCCAGCTGTTGCTGCTCGACGCCGTCCCTGCGCCGGTTCCGACCAGCAGGACCAGCACCAGCAGGAACAGACTGAGCCCATAGAGCGCCGGCGCGAGCCACTCGAGCAGGCGGGGTGAGACGTGGAAGACCACGATGGCCGCGACGATGCCGATCCCGACCCAGACGAACTGCCGGTGCCACACGCCTGCCGCGCGGGTCGGCACGTCGGTCTGTCCGGCCGAATAGAGCGTGAGCAGGCCGAAGAGTATGAGCCCGGCGCTGACCAGGAGCAGCTGGCGATCCACCGCGGGGGCTCTCACCGGGGCTCCAATGGTGGCGGGATCGAATCGTCCGGCGCGGCCACCGGCGTCGCGCGACGGATCGAGTCTTCCCGGGCTCGCGCGGCCGCGGAATCGGGGTTGAGCTCCACCGGCCGCGGTGCCGTATCCTGGGTGACCGCCGTCTCGTCCAGCAGGGCCTTGATCTTGATCGTCCCCACCGTGTCGGGGCCCAGCAGCTCCCGTCGCAGCACCCGCACGACGTAGGGCGCAACGGTGGTGCCGTGCTCCGCGAACTCCATGATCGCGCCGACGATGAGCTCCGGCTTGTCCGCCGGCGCGAACCCGATGAACCAGCCGTGGTCCTTGCCGTGGGAGTTCTGGGCCGTGCCGGTCTTCCCGGCCACCGCCAGGTCCTTCCTCCGGCTGGCCGCCGCGGTCCCCTGCTCGACCACGGCGATCAGCGCGTGCCGCAGTCCGTCCAGCTGGGCCGGAGTCAGGCCGAGGTCCACGCTCTTGGTCGACGCGGGGCGCACGAGGTAGGGCGTGGACGACTTTCCTTCGCTGGCCAGGCCCTCGTAGAACTTCATCATGTTGATCAGGGTCTGGGTGATCTCGCCCTGGCCGATCGAGAAGTTGAGGGTGGTCGCCGGCGGGCTCCAGTGCCGGGGACCGTAGAGCTTGTCGAAGTAGGCCGTGGAGGAGGGCCAGATGGGATTCTTCTCGTTCTGAATATCGATGCCGCTGGGGTCGCGGAACCCCATCAGGACGCCGTCCTCCATGATCGCCTTGAGGCCGAGCCGCAGGCCCACCTGGTAGAAATACACGTCGCAGCTCTTGGCCACCGCGCCGATCAGGTCGAGCGAGCCGTGCCCTTCCTTCTTCCAGCAGCGGAACACCCGGTTCCCCAGCCGCATCCCGCCCCTGCAGGGGGTCGGCATGTGGGTGTCGAGCCCGATCAGGCCGCGCTTCAGGGCCATCGCGCCGATCGCCAGCTTGAACGGCGAGGCGGGTGGATAGCGGGTCTGGATGGCGCGGTTGAGCAGCGGGCGGGCCTCGTCGTCGTTCAGCGCCCGCCAGTTGGCCCGGGAGATGCCGCCCACGAAGACGTTGGGATCGTACGAGGGGGCCGAGTAGAAGGCCCGTATCTGACCGCCCGGCGTCATGGCGATCATCGCGCCCCGGACCCCGGCGGGCCAGATGCTGTCGATGAAGCGCTGGAGGTCGAGGTCGATGGTCGTGACGATCGGCCGGCCCGGAGTCGGCAGCAGCGAGGCGCCGCCGGCGTCCTCCCGCACCAGGCGGCCCCGCGCGTTCACCTCCATGTACCGCACGCCGGCGATCCCGCGAAGGGTGTCGTCGTATTCCTGCTCCAGCCCGGCCTTGCCCACGATCGTTCCCAGATCGGCCCCGGGAAAGCGCTGGGCCGCGAGATCGTTCTCGGTGACCTCGGAGACGTAGCCCACCAGGTGGGCCACGGCCTTGCCGGACGGGTAGAGCCGCTTGGGCTCCGACTGGATCACCAGCCCGGGAAGCACCGCGCGGTGCTCCTCCAGCCGGGCGATGGTCTCGAAGGTGGCGTCGCCGAAGACCACGGCCGGCTGGTAGCGAGCCACCCTGAAGCGGCGCACGATGTCCTCGACGTCGGCGGTATCGATGGGCACGAACCGCCCGATCCGGCCGATCACGGCGCGGAGCGAGTCCACCGACGGCGCCAGCACCTTGACCGAGTAGCCCGGCACGTTCTCCGCGATGATGTTGCCGTTGCGGTCCAGTATCGTGCCGCGCGGCGGTGTGAGCGCGATCGGGCGGAGGCGGTTGGTCTCCGCCCGCAGCTGGAACTTCTCGTGCTGGATGATCTGGGTCCGGAAGAATGCGCCGATCAGCAGCACGAACGCGGCCACCAGCACCAGCTTGGCGACGTCCGCCCGCTCGCGGACCCGGTAGGAGTCGAAGCCGTTCATACGTCGAGCCTGATGGCGAACCACTCCCGGAAGGCGGCCAGGACCAGGAGGGCGAACGCCGCGGTGGAGAGGGCCTGCAGAGGACTGTTCAGGGTCAGCTCGGTGAGCAGCTGCGACTGCGAGGTCCCGCTCGCGAGCAGCAGCAGCAGGTCGCGCACCCAGACGGCCACCGCCACGAAGGCGGCATTGACGAGCAGGTTGTCGGCGAAGAAGACGGCGCGGCCCCAGGCAGCGAGGTATCCCACCACCGTGTGTGCCAGGGCGCCCGCGCCGAAGGCCGCCGGAGTGAGCGCGTCGTTCACCACCCCCACCAGGAAGCCCGCCACGGCGCCGGCGCCGGGTCCCGCCCGCATGGCGAAGAAGACCAGCGCGATGAGCAGGAAGTCGGGGCTCAGCCGCGCGCTCCACAGCCGCGGCCGCAGGTAGAAGTGGAGCAGCACGAGCAGCACCATCACCGCCACCAGCTGGATCCTGCTGGCGCGCGAGGCGCTCATCGCGCCGAGTCCTTGGCCGCCGCTACCGAGTCGCTCCGGCGGGCCTGGGCGACGGAGTCGAGCCGCGCGGCCTGCAGCGCGGAGTCGCTGGGGAAGGCGCGCTCGAGGCTGGCTCCCGGAGGCGAGACCAGCACGAGAACGTGGGCGATCGCTCCCGGGCTCGCCGCCGGCAGCAGGCGATACACCCGCTCCCAGCCGGCTTGCTCCCGCGCCACGCCGGTGACCGTGCCGACCGGAATCCCCTTCGGGTAGACTCCGCCGAGTCCCGACGAGAGCACCAGGGTGCCCGGCGGGACCGAATCGCGGTAGGGAACGCCGCGCAGCTCGAGGGCTCCCTCCCCGCCGAGGCCGGAGAGCGCGGGCGCGGCCACGCCGCTGGCGTGGCCCCCGACCGTGTAGGCGCTCACCCGGAACTCCGGATGGGCCCAGGTCATGACCACGCTGGAGTGCTCCCCGGCGGTCAGCACCATGCCGATCAGTCCCTCCGGCGCCACGACGGGGTCGAACTCCGAGACGAGGTCGCTCCGGCCGACGTCGATCAACAGGGTGCGCCCGTCGGTCGCCTGGGTCTGGTGCAGGACTTCGGCGGCGACGTACGGGGTGGAGATGCGGCCCCTCAGGGCCAGGAGCTGGCGGAGCCGCTGGTTCTCCGCCACGAGCGACGGGATGCCCTGCGCCAGGTATGCGGCGGAATCGCGCTGCAGGGTGATGGCCTTGAGCCGGGCGCGGCTGGTCCGTCCCTCCTCAGCCCGCGCCTGAAGCCAGACCAGCGGCGCCAGCACGGTGTCCCTGAGGGTGTCGGAGATGCCCTGGCCCCAGCTCGATGGAGAGAACAGCCCGACCAGGGAGAGGCCGAGGCAGGCGAGGAACATGACGGTGTCCCGGCGCGTGTAGGAGCGTTCCGACGCGCTGGCCATGCTCAGGCCGAGAGGACGCTGCGGTATTTCTCGTAGTCGTCGAGAATGCGTCCGGTGCCGCGGACGACGCAGGTCAGCGGGTCCTCGTCCACGTGAATGGGGAGGCCGGTCTCCTGCGCCAGGAGGATGTCGAGACCGCGGATCAGCGCGCCGCCGCCGGTCATCACGATGCCCCGGTCCACGATGTCGCTCGCCAGCTCCGGCGGGGTGATCTCCAGCGCGCGCCGCACGGCGTCCACGATCTGCTGGATCGGCTCCTGGACCGCCTCGCGGATCTCGGTCGAATGGACCCGGACCGTCTTGGGAATGCCGGAGACGAGATCGCGACCCTTCACTTCCATCTCGCGCTCGTCGCCGGTGGGCGCGGCGGATCCGATCTTGATCTTGATGGCCTCCGCGGTCGGCTCGCCGACCAGGAGGTTGTAGTTCTTGCGCATGAACTGGACGATGGCCTGGTCCAGCTCGTCGCCCCCGGTGCGGATCGACGTGTCGGAGACGATGCCGGACAGGGCGATGACCGCGATCTCGGTGGTGCCCCCGCCGATGTCGATCACCATGTTGCCGGTGGGCGTCTCGACCGGCAGCCCGACCCCGATCGCGGCCGCCATCGGCTCGGCCACCATCAGCACCTGCTTGGCGCCGGCGGTTTCGGCCGAGTCACGGACGGCGCGGCGCTCGACCTCGGTGATCCCGGAGGGCACGCAGACGATGACCTTCGGCTTCACCCGGAAGACGTGCTTGTCGATGATGGTCTTCAGGAAATACCGCAGCATCTTCTCGGTGACGTCGAAGTCGGCGATGACGCCGTCCTTCAGCGGCCGGACCGCGATGATGCCGTCGGGCGTGCGGCCGAGCATCCGCTTCGCCTCGAGGCCGATGCCCTTGATCTTCCCGGTGGCCTTCTCGATCGCGACCACGGAGGGCTCGTTCAGCACGATGCCCTCGCCCTTGACGTATACCAGCGTGTTCGCGGTGCCGAGGTCCACCGCGATTTCATTCGCGGGGAGCCACGACGTAAAGTTCAAAGAAGGAAGCTTCATCGAGAAGATGCCGGAAGCATGGCTCACAAGGTAATGAATGGCCGTCTCCGCATTCAAGGGAGTGGACGTCCCGCTACCGACCCGTGCTGCCGAACCCTCCCGAGCCCCGTGACGATTCGGGCAGCGCCGCCACCATCTGGAACTCGACCCGTTCCACCCGGGCGAACACCATCTGCGCGATCCGCATCCCGCGGGTCACCGCGAACGGCTCGGTGCCGAGGTTGGCCAGGATGACCTTGACCTCGCCCCGATAGTCGCTGTCGATCGTGGCCGGCGTGTTCGCCACGATGATGCCGTGGTTCAGCGCCAGCCCCGACCGCGGGCGGATCTGGCACTCGTACTCCTCCGGCAGGGCGATCGCGAGTCCGGTCGCGAACGCGCGGCGCTCCAGCGGGGCCAAGGTCCCGTCCTCGGCGCTCGGCAGGTCGAAGCCCGCCGATCCGGGCGTGGCCCGGGTCGGGAGCGGAAGCCCCTCACCGTGCGGGAGGCGGGTGAGGAGGACGGGGATCAGAGGACGGTGCCGACTTCGGTGAGGGGGACCTGGAACGCCTCCGCGACCCCCGGATAGACCACCTTGCCCTCTACCACGTTCAGGCCGAGCCGCAATGCTGCATCAGCTTTGCAGGCGGCACGCCAACCCTGCTTGGCCAGCTTAAGTCCATACGGCAGCGTAGCATTGGTCAGGGCGAGGGTGGAGGTCCGGGGGACTCCGCCCGGCATATTCGCCACGGCGTAGTGCAGGATGCCATCCACGAAGTAGGTCGGGTTCTCGTGAGTGGTCGGCTTGATCGTCTCGACGCAGCCTCCCTGGTCCACCGCCACGTCCACGATGACCGAGCC